>JBEDFR010000001.1:0-5784 GCA_041175045.1 Pseudomonadota bacterium
CTATTATATATACATTAATTGATGTTTTTATCTATATTATTGGCAATCCCCGCACCATTCCCCCTGCCACACCGGATCTGGAGACACCACAATGGACAAACTCGACAAGCGCCTCCTGCGCGAACTGCAGAGCAATGGCCGTCTGACCAATGCAGAACTGGCGGAACGTGTAGGACTGTCCGCCACGCCCTGTGCGCGGCGCGTGAAGCAGCTGGAGGACGACGGTGTCATCGAACGCCACGCCATACTGCTGAACGCCTCGAAGCTGGGATTGAAGCTGCACGCCCTGGTGCAGATCAGCATGGACAGGCACACGCCCGACCGCTTCGAGCATTTCGAGGCCGAGGTGCGCAAGCTGCCGGAGGTGACGCAATGCCTGCTCATCACCGGGCAGTCAGCGGATTACCAGCTGCGCGTCGTGGTACCCGACATGGATGCCTACCACGAGTTCCTGCTCAATCGCATCACGCGTATCGAGGGCGTGGCAGATGTGCATTCGAGCTTCATCATGCGCAAGGTGATCGACACCACGGAGCTGCCCTTGAATCACATTCCGGACACCCCGCGCTGAGCATCGCGCTCAGAAGAAATGCTTCACCTTGTCCTTGTAGGAGCGGCTCATCTTCAGCGAGGAGCCATTGCTGAGGGTCAGGTGGAACTCGCCATTGATGTGGGACGACACCTTCTCCACCCGCTGCAGGTTGACGATGGTGGAACGATGCACTCGCTGGAAGATGCTCGGATCCAGCTGGGCCTCCAGTTCCTTCATGGTGGTGCGCATGATGTGGGTCTGTCCGCCGACATGCACGCACATGTAATCCCCGGCTGCGTCCACCCAGTCGATGTCCTTCACGGTCACGAAGGTGGTGGACGAGCCGTCCTTGATGGCCAGTCTGTCGGAATAGCTGGCGGAGTTGCTGCCGCCGTGCAGCAATTGATTGATGGCACCGCGGGACTTGCCGGTGAGCGCGATGACGATGTCCAGCAGGCGCTGCTTCTCCAACGCCGCCTCCCTGCGGGACACGTGTTCCGTCACCTTGGCGATGGTGCGCTCCAGGCGATCGTCCTCCACGGGCTTGAGCAGATAGTCCACGGCATTGGCCGTGAAGGCATCTACGGCGAAGGCATCGTAAGCCGTCACGAAAACGATGGCCGGCATGTTGTCCTGCTGCAGACGCTCTATCACATCGAAACCGGTAAAGCCCGGCATCTGGATGTCGAGAAACACCAGATCAGGCGCCAACTCGGCAATCGCGGCCAGCGCTTCCTTGCCGTTCTGGCAGGAGCGCAAGACCCCGATCTGCGGGTATTTCTCCAGACGCAGGCACAGGCCGCTGCGGGCCAGCGGCTCGTCATCCACGACAAGGGTTCGGATGCTCAGGCTGTCTTCATTCAGTTTCATAGGGAATATCAACCGTGACCTTGCAGCCCCTGGGCGTGCGTGTAGAAAAATTCAATTCATGGCCCGAACCATAAATTTCCCGTAGTCGATTGTGTATGTTTTTGAGACCAACGCCCGAATCACTCGCCGAGCTGTCCGGCAATTGTCCCGGTGCGCTTATCAGCCCCGGTCCGTCATCCTCCACGTGAATCAGCAGGCGTCCCTGCTCCACCGAGGCGGTGATCTGCACCATGCCGCCGGCCTCGTTGCGCGCGATGGCATGCTTGATGCAATTCTCCACCAGCGGTTGCAGCAGCATGCTGGGCACCAGACCACGCTCGGCCTGCGAACTGATGTCCAGTCTGATCTTCATGCGTTCGTCGAAGCGCACCTTCTCGATTTCCAGATACAGTTTCACCGAGGCGATCTCGAAAGCCAGCGGCACCTGGTCCAGAGGATCATTGTCGAGTGAATAGCGCAGAAACTTGCTCAGTCGCGTGAGCATGGTGTTGGCAAGATCGGTTCGCCGCTGCAGCACCAGCGTGGAGATGGCATTGAGCGTGTTGAAGAGAAAATGCGGATTGAGCTGATAGCGCAGCATGCGCAGCTGGGCCTCGTGTGCCAGCGCCTCGGAGCGCAGATTCTTTTCCTTCTCGACCTGAAACAGCTGGTAATACTTGATGCAGAAGTACAGAACGCTCCAGGAGAGCAGCAGCGAGAACGAGAACGGCAGCAGATCGATGAAGCTCGACAGACCATAGTCGGTGAGGTCCACCACACTGCCCACTTCAGTTTCGGTGATCAGCGTCTTGATGGGCTGCCAGATCAGCGAAGTGATCATACAGCCCAGCACCACCGTGGTGATGCGGATACTCACGCGCATGTCCCAGACGAAGGCATAGGCGTAACGCAGGACCGTGCTCAGCATCATGCCCATCAGAGCATCGATGACGAACACACCGCTGCGCTCGAGCATGTACTCGGGGGGCACGAAATTGAGATCGCGCATCACCAGCAACAGCACCCAGGCCGCCCACCCCATGAACTGAAGTATCCAGAATTGCTCACGACGATTGGGGCGTAGACTGCTGGCACTCATGGGACAAAGGTTCCTGAATGGCGCGGGCAGCGCGCGCAAGCGGGGCAGCGCCAAGCCATCAGGACCCGGCGCTGCACGACAGCATCAGGGCAGCAGAGCGGCGACAGCTTCGCGCTCTTCCACCAGCTCCTGTTCGGTCTTCTGCATCAGCGCGCGGCTGAAGTCATTGATGGCCAGGCCCTGCACGATGCTGTACTGACCATTGGCGCAGGTGACCGGGAAGGAATAGATCAGCCCTTTGGCGATGCCGTAACTGCCATCGCTGTGAATGCCCATGCTCACGACCTTGCCGTTGGTGCCCAGAGCCCAGTCACGCATGTGCTCGATGGCGGCGTTGGCGGCAGAGGCTGCGCTGGACAGACCGCGTGCCTTGATGATGGCGGCACCGCGCTGCTGCACCGTGGGGATGAAGTCAGACACCAGCCAGTTCTGATCCACCAGATCCGTGGCTTTCTTGCCCGCGACGGTGGCGTGGTGCACGTCGGGGTACTGGGTGGAGGAGTGGTTGCCCCAGATCGCCAGACCAGCGACATCCGTGGAGTGTTTGCCAGTCTTGCTGGCCAGCTGCGCAACGGCACGGTTGTGATCCAGACGCGTCATCGCGGTGAACTGACCGGGCTGCAGGTCGGGGGCATTGCGGTAAGCAATCAGCGCATTGGTATTGGCCGGATTGCCGACCACCAGCACCTTCACGCTGCGACTGGCAACATCGTTGATAGCCTTGCCCTGCACCGAGAAGATGGCCGCGTTGGCCTCCAGCAGATCCTTGCGCTCCATGCCCGGGCCGCGGGGACGGGCTCCGACCAGCAGGCAGTAATCGGCATCCTTGAACGCCACTTCCGGCTTGTCTGTCAGCACAATGCCGTGCAGCAGCGGGAAGGCGCAGTCTTCGATCTCCATGGCCACGCCCTGCAGCGCGCCCAGCGCCGGGGTGATTTCCAGCAATTGCAGGATGACAGGCTGGTCCTTGCCGAGCATGTCGCCTGCGGCGATGCGGAACAGAAGTGAATAGCTGATCTGACCTGCTGCCCCGGTGACAGCGACGCGTACGGGAGATTTCATGGCGTTATCGTGGTCCTTGAGTGGGTGGGTGGATGTCGAATGGGGCGGCAGTATAGCAGCGCCGCACGCGCCGGAGCGAGTCCTGCGGCGGGCGGGGTGCCGCCCTTTGGCAGCGCGCGCTCAGTAGAGCAGCATCGCATCCCCGTAACTGAAGAAGCGATAGCGCTGTCGCACGGCCTCTTCATAGGCCGCCAGCACCCGCTCGCGACCGGCAATGGCGCTGACGAGCAGCAACAGCGTCGACTGCGAGAGGTGGAAGTTGGTGATGAGGGCGTCCACCACGGCGAAACGATGGCCCGGGTAGATGAAGATGTCGGTCTCGCCGGCATAGGGCTGCAGCCCCGCGTCCCCGCCGAAGCGCGCGGCACTCTCCAGTGTACGCACCGATGTCGTGCCCACCGCGATTACCCGTCCGCCCCGCGCCTTGCAGGCACGGATCTGCGCGCAGGTCGCCGCGTCGATCTCGATGCGCTCCTGATGCATGCGATGCTCCAGCACGTTTTCGACGCGAACAGGCGCAAAGGTGCCCGAGCCCACATGCAGGGTCACGAAGGCCGTCTCGACCCCCATGGCGCGGATGCGCGCCAGCAGGGGCGCGTCGAAATGCAGGCCGGCCGTGGGCGCGGCGACAGCTCCGGGACGCGTACCGTAAACCGTCTGGTAGCGTTCACGGTCGGCGAGCCCGTCCTCGCGGCGGATATAGGGCGGCAGCGGCACATGACCGAAGGCCTCAAGAGCCTGATGCACCGCGCGATCAGCAGGAAACGCCAGGCGGTAGAACTCTGCCTCGCGACCGAGCACCTGCAACACGAGCCGCTCCCCCGACGTGTTGTCGAACGCCAGTGTCGTGCCGGCCCTCGGGGACTTGCTGGCACGCACCTGCGCCAGCACCTCGTGCTCGCCGGTAACCCGTTCGATCATCACTTCGATGCGCCCCCCGCTGGCCTTGCAGCCCAGCAGACGCGCCGGAATCACGCGAGTGTTGTTGAACACCAGCAGATCGCCCGGCTGCAGATACTCCAGCAAATCGGGGAACTGCCGGTGTTGCAGCAGGCCATCGCGGCGACGCAGGCAGAGCAACCGACTGCCCGTGCGCTGCTGCGGCGGGTAATGCGCAATCAGTTCATCAGGCAGGTCGAAGTGAAAATCAGAAAGCTGCATGCGTAGGGAATTCCGCTCATGGGCGTGAAAAACGCCTGCGAGTGTGCCCGAGCCAGTGACCAAAACCAAGTCCGCCGCTGCCCCGCCGCGGATGGCATGGGTGTCCCCTGCCAGCCTGGACGGCAGGAAATCCGCCGCCTCCAGCCCCATTGCGCGCAAGAGCTTTGCTGTTATAATGCCGGCCCTTCCTCGCTGCCGGAGTGGCGAAATTGGTAGACGCGCCGGACTCAAAATCCGGTGTTAGCGATAACGTGTCGGTTCAAGTCCGACCTCCGGTACCACCTTTTTGCTCGCCGACCACCCCTGCTTCCTCCAGTCTCTGGCGCCATCGCACCTCTGCAAGGCACTTGCTGCGTCATGTTCGGACCAGCCACCCCAAGGATGCTGCACGCCATGGCTGTGCAGTCTGGCGCCAAGTGCACCATGAACGCACCCAGGGCGACGCACCACTTCGGCCGCCGCACAAGGAATCCGGCACCATCATTGCGCGGCGCGCTTCTATCGGGATTTCCGCTGCCTCATTCTGGAACACTCCTGAGACAACCATGCACAACTTTGCCATATTCTCGTGCGAATCACGGGTACACAGTCTCACACATTGACACTGGCACGCTTCCTGCTGAATCAAGTCAACACTGCACCAATATTCCAGTGTCCGGGCGCTAGCGCTTTCATACCCCACCTATGTCACAGACCGGAGTCATTGCATGAAAACACCGCAGCATTTCAAACGCACCGAACTCTTCCTCGCCACCTGCCTGCTCGCCGGAAGCTTCGCTCCCGGCGCTGCTGCGCAGTCCGGTGCACCGCAAGCGCAAGTCAGCGAGATCCTCATCACCGGCACGCGCCGCTCCGGCATGGCCGTGTCGGACAGCCCGGCGCCGGTCCAGATGATCAGCGCAGAAATGCTGCAGGAAAGCGGCTCACCGGACCTGATGAATGCCATCGCGACCCAGGTGCCCTCCTACAATGCGAGACAGACCGGCACCGACATGGCGAGTCAGACACTGACTGCCAGCATGCGCGCGCTCTCGGCCAACCACGCCCTGGTGCTGGTGAATGGCAAGCGTCGCCATATCAC
>JBEDFR010000002.1:0-9138 GCA_041175045.1 Pseudomonadota bacterium
GCGGGATCGATGCCATTGAGGTCGCGATTGCTCCTTGTTGCCAGGATGGCCTGGGGATCATTGTCGATGGCAATGGCTTCTCGAGCCCCCAGCAGAATTCCAGCAATTGCGAGAATGCCGGAACCACAGCCGTAATCAATCAGCAGCTTGTCCTGCAGCGGGCAGGCGTCCAGCCATTCCAGGCAGAGTGCAGTGGTCGGATGAGTGCCAGTGCCGAAAGCGAGACCTGGGTCGAGCAGAATATTGACTGCATCAGGTACCGGTGGTGTTTCCCAGCTCGGGCATATCCAGACCCGTTCGCCAAAACGCATCGGCTTGAAGTCCTGCATGCAGACGCGCTCCCAGTCCTGATCCTCGACGGTTTCAAGGATGATCTGATGCGTTTCCGGCAAGTTGGTCTGTGCCCGCAGGCCGTCGACAATCCCGGCGAGGTCGACCGCCCCTTCGAACAAGGCGGTGACTTCGGTGCTTTGCCAGATAGGCGTGGTGCCAGGATCCAGCTGGAATACAGGCTGATCCTCGCCATCCTGCAAGGTGACTGACACCGCGCCGAGATCGGAAAGCACCTGCTCCACTTCCGGTGCCAGTGTTTCCTCGACGCGGACGCGCAGCTGTTGCCAGGGCATTACTTCGCCGGCAACTTGTGTTGCGAGGCCAGCTTGCTCTCCAGATAGTGGATGTTGACACCCCCTTTCTGGAATTCGGCATCGCGAATGATTTCCTTGTGCAACGCCGTGTTGGTGCGAATGCCATCGATCAGCAGTTCATCAAGGGCATTGCTCATGCGTGCAAGCGCGCCGGCTCGATCCTCACCATAGGTAATCAGTTTGGCAATGAGTGAATCGTAGTACGGAGGCACGGTGTAGCCGCTGTAAATGTGCGAATCGACCCTTACTCCATTGCCGCCCGGAGCATGGAACAGATTGATCTTGCCTGGGCAAGGCAGGAAGGTCACCGGATCCTCGGCGTTGATGCGGCACTCGAAGGCGTGCCCTTTGAGCTTTACATCGGATTGCTTGATCGAAAGCTTCTCGCCGCTGGCGATCTTCAATTGTTCCTTCACGATGTCGATGCCCGTGACCATCTCGGTCACAGGGTGTTCAACCTGCACACGGGTGTTCATCTCGATGAAGTAGAACTGCTCGTCCTGGTAAAGGAACTCGAGGGTGCCTGCACCACGATAGTTCATTTTTTCACAGGCCTTGATGCATGTTTCCGCAACTTTATGGCGGATATGATCCGGAATTCCGGGAGCGGGCGCTTCTTCCAGTACCTTCTGGTGACGGCGCTGCATGGAGCAGTCGCGATCGCCCAGATAGATCGCGTTGCCCTGACCGTCAGCAAGAATCTGAATCTCGACATGTCGCGGATTTTCCAGAAACTTCTCGAGGTAGACGACGCCACTGCCGAAGAAGGCTTTGGCTTCGGATTGCGTGACATAGATGGCCTTGAGCAACGCAGCCTCGCTGTGCACGACGCGCATGCCGCGCCCGCCACCGCCGGCAGCAGCCTTGATGATGACGGGGTAACCGATGCGCCTGGCAATTGCCAGCGTGCGGTCCTTGTCGTCGTCGATCGGGCCGTCAGAGCCCGGCACCGTCGGCACTCCGGCTTCGCGCATGACATTGATGGCAGACACCTTGTCTCCCATCAGGCGAATCGTTTCAGGTCGCGGACCGATGAAGATAAAGCCGCTTTTCTCTACCTGTTCCGCGAAATCGGCATTCTCAGAGAGAAATCCGTAACCTGGATGGATGGCTACAGCGTCGGTGACTTCGGTCGCGCTGATAATGGCAGGGACGTTCAAGTAACTGTCGGTGGCGGCAGCGGGGCCGATGCAAACGGACTCGTCGGCGAGACGCACGTGCATCAGGTCGCGGTCGGCGCTGGAGTGCACCGCCACTGTCTTGATACCCAGTTCCTTGCAGGCACGCAGCACGCGCAGTGCGATCTCGCCACGATTGGCAATCAGTACTTTATCGAGCATGAAATCAGACCTTTCGCTGAGGTGAAGGATGAAGCGCTCAATGCGCGATCAGACGATGGTGATCAATGGCTGATCGTATTCCACCGGCTCGCCATCCCCCACCAGAATGGCCTCTACGACGCCTGCGTGGTCCGCTTCGATCTGGTTCATCATCTTCATGGCTTCGACGATGCAGATGACGTCGCCTACCTTGACGTGTTGTCCCACTTCCACGAATACCGGGGACGACGGCGACGGAGAGCGATAGAACGTACCCACCATCGGTGATTTGATGACATTGCCACGCGCTTTCTTGCTCTCCGCTTCGGCAGGCGCTGCCAAGGGAGCCGCAACAGGCGCTGCAGCAGCCACAGGGGCTGGCGCGGAAGCCATTGGAGCGGCATAGGGATGAATGGCCTGTGCACTTTTGGAAGCGCGGCTGATGCGAACGGCTTCCTCGCCCTCCTTGATCTCGATTTCCGCGATGTCGGAAGATTCCAGTAGTTCGATCAGTTTCTTGACTTTTCTAATATCCATAAGAGCGTCTCTTTGTGAAGTTTGCTTCAGTGACAGGTGTTGAATCAGGATTTCTTCAAATGGCGCAGCGCAGCCTGCAGGGCGAGGTCATAGCCATGAGAGCCGAGTCCGGTGATGGTGCCCAACGCGATGTCTGAGAAGTATGAGCTGTGCCTGAAAGTCTCGCGTTTGTGCACATTGGAAATGTGCACCTCGATGAACGGAATGTCCGCGGCCAGGATGGCATCGCGTAACGCCACGCTGGTGTGCGTGAAGGCGGCCGGGTTGAAGATAATGAAATTGATCCCTTCGTTGCGGGCATCATGCAGGCGGTCGATGAGTTCGTATTCCGCATTGCTCTGCAGGTGCTGCAGATGATGACCTGCTTCCAGACACTGGAAACTCAATCGTGCGTTGATGTCTGCCAGGGTTTCGGAGCCATAGACGGTGGGTTCGCGGCTTCCCAGCATGTTCAGGTTGGGTCCGTGCAGAACCAGTATGCTTGCCATGGTGTCAGGTCTCGGCCAGGTCTTCTTGAGGGTATCGTGCAGGTTGGTCCCGCATCGCGTTAGGCAACAATAACGGCATTTTCTCAGAATGTTTTCAGAGTTTCACCTGAAATTCCGACCCAAATCGGCAATTGTCCGCGCTTCGAACGACGGCCCATGACAGGTTAGAGTTCCAGCGCGATTTCGCGGCGCTGCGGGGTATAGCACAATCCGGCTTCGGCGCAGCCCTGGTACTCGATGATCAGGGTGATCGGGCCGGCAGTCAGTCCTTGCGGCAAGCGCAGCAACACGCTCATGTCGCTGAAGTAGACATCCACCGCTCCGAAGAATTCGTCCTCATGTGCACTTGCCAGCGGGAGCTCGGCTGTCAGCGCCTGTTCACCAGCATGCGTTCGCATCAGGAAGACGAACTTGTCCTTGTAGAGGTAGTGGCCGCTTACGATTTGCCAATGCACGCCTATTACGCCGGGTTGCGGCAGGCTGGTGTACCAGCGGAAGGCCTCGTCGACAGCGAGAAAAGACTGCGTGGGGGCTGACAGCAGGCCGCGGCCGCTTCCCGGCAGGGACTGCGCCTGCGAGGTGGTGACAATCCCGCACAAGGCAAGCCAGAGCAGCACGCGCCATGCTCGCAGCGCACTGCGCAAGGATTGTTTGCTGCTGACTGTCGCGTGCATCGGGCTCATCTTGCATGGGCCTTGGGGTGACTACTGCTGGTAGCGCTCGAACACGAGGCTGGCATTGGTGCCGCCGAAGCCGAAGCTGTTGGACAGCACACGGTCGAGGCGGACACTGTCCAGGCGCTGCAACGGAATGTTGAGCCCCTGCGCTTGCGGATCGAGATTCTCGATGTTCGCGGCGGCACAGACAAAGTTGTTTTCCATCATCAGCAGGCTGTAGATGGCTTCCTGTGCGCCTGCGGCGCCCAGGGAGTGACCGCTCAGGGACTTTGTGGAGTTGATGATCGGTCGCTCGTCCCCGAACACTTCACGAATAGCGCGCAGTTCGGAAACATCCCCCGCCGGTGTGCTGGTGCCGTGTGTGTTGATGTAATCGATCGGGCCGCTTGCCGTGGAGCAGGCCATTCTCATGGCGCGAACGCCGCCTTCTCCACACGGGGCCACCATGTCGTAACCATCGGAGGTGGCGCCGTAGCCCGTGATCTCGGCATAGATCTTGGCGCCGCGCTTGAGGGCGTGATCCAGAGCCTCGATAACGAGCACGGCGCCGCCGCCGGCGATCACAAAGCCGTCACGGTCCTGGTCGAAAGCGCGGGAGGCCTTGTCCGGTGTCTCGTTGTATTTGGTAGAGAGTGCGCCCATGGCGTCGAACATGTTGGTCAAGGACCAGTGCTCGGCTTCGCCACCTCCGGCGAAGATCACGTCCTGTTTGTTCAGCTGGATCAGTTCCACGGCGTTGCCGATGCAGTGCGCGCTTGTGGCACAGGCCGAAGAGATGGAGTAGTTCACGCCCTTGATGCGAAATGGGGTGGCCAGGCAGGCGGATACCGTGCTGCCCATGGTCCGTGTGACGCGGTAGGGGCCGATTTTGCGCACACCCTGCGAACGCAGGATGTCGGCTGCTTCCACCTGATCTGCCGAAGACGAGCCACCGGCGCCCATGATGATGCCCGTGCGGATGTTGGAGACTTCTTCGTCTTTCAGGCCGGCGTCCTTGATGGCCTGTTCCATCGACAGGTAGCCGAACGCGGCGGCATCGCCCATGAAGCGCAGAATCTTGCGGTCGATCAGCGAAGGCAGGTCGAGATCGATCCAGCCGGCGATATGACTGCGCAGTCCCATTTCCTTGTATTCCGGGCGAAAACGGATGCCGCTGCGGCCCAGCTGAAGGGATTCCAATACCGTCTGCTTGTCACTGCCCAGGCAGGAAACAATGCCGATACCGGTGACTACTACGCGTCTCATAAATACCTCTGGAGTTGACTCTGGAATGCGTCAGAAAGTGCTTTCAGGCGTGAACAGGCCCACTTTAAGGCCATTGGTGACGTAGATCTCTCTGCCATCGACAGACACTGTACCATCCGCAATTCCCATCACCAATTTTCGCTCGATCACGCGCGACAATGACAGCTGATAGACGACCTTCTTGTGTGTTGGCAGGATTTCGCCGCTGAACTTGACTTCGCCAGCGCCCAGTGCGCGGCCCTTGCCCAGATTGCCGCGCCAGCCGAGGAAAAAGCCCACGAGCTGCCACATGGCGTCCAGACCGAGGCAGCCGGGCATTACGGGGTCTTCGGGAAAATGGCAGTCGAAGAACCACAGGTCCGGGCGGATATCGAGCTCGGCGATGATCTCACCCTTGCCATGAGCGCCGCCCGTGTCGTTGATCTCGAGGATGCGATCAAGCATCAGCATATTGCCGACAGGAAGGCGCGCGTTGCCCGGGCCGAACATGCGGCCGTAGCCGCAATCCAGCAGTTCGTCTCGGGTATAGGAGCTCTTGCGGAAATGGCCGTTCATAGAGTGAGTGTTCGCAGCGATGGAGATTCCGGTAACGCAGGGGGCGGCCCCCCGGCTTTCTAGAAGGCGGCGATGTTAGCGTGACAGTCAGAAATAATCGATAAAATTTTGTGCAGGGTGGGGGCGTCACAGGCGTTGTCCCGGGCTTTGTGGCACACTGTGGCACCCTCGAAAGAGGCGAACACATACCAATGAAATGCCCGCGCGCATGGTGGCGGAGCGCTCGGCAGACAGGACGCAGACATGATCATTCCCGTAGTGCTTGCCGGCGGTGTCGGCTCGCGCCTGTGGCCGGTTTCCCGGCAACTCTACCCCAAACAGTTCGCTTCCCTGAGCACCGGCTCCCGCGCCGATGCAGGGCAGGTCACGCTCTTTCAGTCCACGTTGGTTCGCCTGGAGATGCTGTCGGGACGTGGTTCGCCCGTGGTGATCTGCAACGAGGATCATCGTTTCCTGACCGCCCAGCAATTGCGCGATATCGGCATCGAGGACGGGCGGATCCTGCTCGAGCCAGTCGGACGCAATACGGCACCAGCGGTGGCGCTCGCCGCTCTGCTGTCACATGCCGAGGATATCCTGCTGGTGCTGCCGGCAGATCATGCCATTGGCGACAGCGCCGCGCTGTGTCAGGCCGTGGAGTGCGGGGCGGCACTCGCGGCGCGCGGCCATCTGGTCACCTTTGGCATCGTGCCGTCAGCACCTGAAACAGGCTATGGCTATATCCGTCGCGGACCCGGTGTCGGTGCTGAGGACGCCGCCGGTTATGCCGTGGCGCAGTTCGTGGAGAAGCCGGATCTGGCGACGGCCCAGACCTATCTGGCCAGCGGCGACTACTACTGGAACAGTGGCATGTTCATGTTCAAGGCCGGTCGCTACCTCGAAGAGCTCGGGCAGCACGCCCCTGACATCCTGGCCAGCTGTCGCGCTGCCGTGGAAGGCATCGAGAGGGATGTCGACTTCCAGCGCATTCCGAAGGACTTGTTCAGCAGCTGCCGCAGCGAGTCCATCGACTACGCGGTAATGGAAAAGACGCGTGACGCCGTGGTGGTGCCGCTGGATGCGCGCTGGAACGATCTGGGAGCGTGGAACGCGCTGTGGGAAACCTCGGAAAAGGACGCGGCGGGCAATGTGCTGACCGGCGATGTGCTGTGCGCGGATGTCCGCGACAGCTATCTGCACTCGCACTCCCGGCTGGTCGCGGCCGTGGGCCTCGACAACGCCGTGATTGTCGAAACGGCCGATGCCGTGCTGGTGGCGGCGCGTGACCGGGTGCAGGACGTCAAGTACATCGTGCAGCAGCTGGAAAGGGCCGGGCGTTCGGAGAGCGTCAATCACGTGCTGGTGCATCGACCCTGGGGAAGTTACGAGTCCCTGGCGATCGGCCTGGGTTTCCAGGTGAAGCACATCGTGGTCAAGCCCGGCGGCGCGCTGTCCCTGCAGATGCATCATCACAGGGCAGAGCACTGGATCGTGATCAAGGGCAGTGCAACCGTCACCTGCGACGAGCGGGTCTTCACCCTCCATGCCAACGAATCCACCTTCATTCCCCTGGGTAGCCGGCATCGGCTGCAGAACCTCACGGCTCAGCCCGTCGAGCTGATCGAAGTGCAGACGGGGGGATACCTGGGCGAAGACGACATCGTGCGTTTCGAAGACATCTACGGCCGCAAGGTCGAACAATCCTGAGCAGGTGCCCCCGCGCTGCGCCACCACCAACGATCGAACAGAGGTAATCGTCAGACATCATGGACAAGATCAGAAAGTGCCTGTTCCCCGCCGCCGGCTACGGCACCCGCTTCCTTCCGGTCACCAAGTCAATGCCCAAGGAGATGCTGCCGCTGGTGAACAAGCCTCTCATACAATACGGCGTCGAGGAGGCGATGGCCGCCGGTCTGAGCGGCATGGCGATCGTGACCGGGCGCGGCAAGCGCGCGCTGGAGGATCACTTCGACATCAGCTACGAGCTGGAGCACCAGATCGCCGGCACTGACAAGGAGTGGGCGCTCAAGGACATCCGCCACATCATCAATGCCTGCACCTTTTCCTACACGCGCCAGATCGAGATGAAAGGCCTGGGCCACGCGATTCTCACCGGAGAATCCCTGATCGGCGAAGAGCCCTTTGCCGTGATCCTGGCCGATGACTACTGCGTGACCGACGATGCGGGCGTGCTGGCGCAGATGGTCAAACTGTACGAAAAGTACCGCTGCAGCATCGTTGCCATTGAGGAAATTCCCCGCGAAGAGACCTACAAGTATGGCGTGATTGCGGGCGATCTGGAGGCCGAAGGGCTCTACCGCGTGCGCGAGATGGTGGAGAAGCCGGCGCCGGAAGTGGCCCCCAGCAACCTGGCGATTATTGGTCGCTACATCCTGACGCCGGACATCTTCGACATCCTGCGCAATACCCCGCCTGGGCGCAACGGTGAAATCCAGATCACCGATGCACTCATGACACAGGCAAGAATGGGTCGCGTACTGGCATACCGGTTCAGAGGCCGCCGTTTCGACTGCGGCAGCATCGAAGGCTTCATGGAAGCCTCGAACTACAACTACGCGCACCTTTACCGCAAGCACAAAGCCTGAGCGCCAGCCACGGGAAGCCTTATGAAAACCGCCATTCACTGCTTCAAGCCCTACGACATCCGCGGTCGCATTCCAGACCAACTCAATGAGGACATCGCCTATCGGATCGGGCGTGCCTATGCGCTGTGGCTGAAACCGAAGAACGTGGTGGTGGGTTACGACATTCGTCTGACCAGCGAATCTCTCTGCAACGCCCTCACCGAGGGCCTGCTCGATTGTGGCGTGGAGGTCATCAACATTGGCCAGTGCGGGACGGAAGAGATCTACTTTGCCACCTCGCATCTGCAGGCCGGTGGCGGAATCGTTGTCACCGCGAGCCACAATCCCAAGGATTACAACGGGATGAAGCTCGTGCGCGAAGGCTCCAGGCCCATCAGTGGGGATACGGGGCTGAACGAGATCAAGGCCCTCGCCGAGGCTGGCGACTTTCCACCACCTTCAGTGCGGGGTGGACTGACCCGGCAGAACACCAAGCCGGCTTATCTGGCGCATCTGCTCAGCTACATCGATGTGGCGGCTCTCAAGCCGCTGACGCTGGTCGTGAATGCAGGCAATGGCGGTGCGGGAGCCATCGTTGATCTGCTCGAGCCGCATCTGCCGTTCACCTTCATCAAGGTCCACCACCAGGCCGACGGGCATTTCCCCAACGGGGTGCCGAACCCGCTCTTGATCGAGAACCGACAGCCGAGTATCGACGCCATCCTGTCCAGCAAGGCCGACATCGGCATCGCCTGGGATGGTGACTTCGACCGCTGTTTCTTCTTCGACGAACACGCCGGCTTCGTGGAGGGCTACTACATCGTGGGCCTGCTGGCCGAGAGTTTCCTGCGCAAGGTCCCGGGCGCCAAGGTGATTCACGACCCGCGCCTGACCTGGAACACCATCGAGATCGCCCAGCAGTTCGGCGGCGAGGCCATTCAATGCAAGACGGGCCACGCCTTCATCAAGGAGCGGATGCGCCAGGAAGACGCTGTCTACGGCGGCGAGATGAGTGCGCACCACTATTTCCGCGACTTCGCTTACTGCGACAGCGGCATGATTCCCTGGCTGCTGGTGGCGGAGCTGATCTGCAAGTCAGGCAAGAC
>JBEDFR010000003.1:0-4748 GCA_041175045.1 Pseudomonadota bacterium
CCTGGCCGATCTATGGTCATGCCACCATCGGCAAGGCGAAGGAAGATCTGGATCGCGCTGCCGGTGCCATCGCTCAATTACTTGCCGACCTGAAAGGTGATGCGCGCGTTGCTGTGCTGAAAGCTGTTGTGACGCAGGCAAGTTCCGCCATTCCGGTCATGCCGCTTTACTTGTCCATCCTGTTCAAGGTGATGAAGGATCGGGGCTCGCACGAAGGCTGCGTGGAACAGATCCAGAGGCTGTTCACCGAGTGTCTCTACGCTGCCAGCCCGCGCCTTGATGTGGTCGGTCGTCTGCGCGTCGATGACAAGGAACTGGACCCGGCTGTTCAGCAGCGGGTCGAAGCGCTATGGGAGCAGGTTGATGAAAGCAATCTGTTCGAGTTGACCGACTTCGCAGGCTACAACGCTGAATTCCTCAAGCTGTTCGGTTTTGGTGTGACGGGTGTCGATTACGATGCCGAAACCAGCCCTCTGGTCGAACACAACTTCTGATCAGGGCTGCGGTCGCACTGACTGCAGCCAGGGGTCCAGGGTCTCCCACTCCATCGAGAACATGTGGGGGGCCATGAACACCAGCCCCGCATCTACGATCGCGCCCGCCTGTTCGAGGGCGGTGCGCGTCTCTTCGAATCGATTCATCCAACTCAGTTCGTCCTGGTCGCCGATTCGCAGGTAGATGGGCATGCCTCGCAGTCCTTCTGCATCAAGCTGTTCCGGCACAAGGGCTGGAATGGCCATCACACCGAGATAGTCCTCGGGCGAGCCTGCGGCAATCTCCAGCGCAGACATCCCGCCATTGGAAATGCCGGCAAGCAGGGTCTTGCCATCAGCGATTCTGGCATCCTCTTGCAGAACATCGACAAGCAGAGGAATCAGTGCGTTGTTGTCACCGCGAAACGACCGTCCATTGGGCGACACCGGCACTGCCACGGCCCAGCCGCGCTCCCTGAGCTCCTCGCCCAGCCAGAAATGCAGATCGCGCGCAAGTGACTCGTCGCCGGAGCCACCAGGCATGAGAATCACCAGAGGAGCGCCGTCAGCGGGTAGCGAGGAGGGCAACATTCGGTAGACAGCCAGAGAGCTGGAATCGGAGAGCGTCAGTTCCACGCGCTCGGTTTGTGCGTGCGTGGTCATGGGCAGCGATGTCAGACAGGCCGTCGCCAACAGATGGAAGAGTTTTTGCATTGGCAGGATCGCCCTTTGGCAACAGGATTGTTTAACGTTGATTACAGATATTTCGAGCTCGCATTCGGTGCGAGTGCTCTGTTCATGTGCTCTTTTGGTGCATCGTCGAAGCTTGGTGCTGGCCGGGAAAATTCGTGCCATTTCAAGGTTTTTTCAAGCCTTGGGAAGCAAAAATATATTTCCCGGTGAACCATTGACGGACATGGCGCGTAACCATACCATGCGCGCCGTTTGCGTTCCCCACCCATTTTTTTCTGATTCCCTGGATCTATGCGTATATCGACTCTGATTGTCGCCTTGTTGTTCGCAGTAGTGACTTATTTCCTCTGGGCGATGGTGAATCGTCCTACTGAAGTCGTGCCCTGGCCTGAAGAGATCAGCGGCTTTGCGTTCTCGCCTTTCCAGAGAGGGCAGAATGCTATCTACAACGTCATGCCCTCGGAAGAAGAGATCCGCGATGACGTCGAGCTGTTGTCCGGCAGCACACGTGCCCTGCGCACGTACTCCAGTCTGCGCAGCCTCGCTGCGGTGCCCGACATCGCGCGCGACTACGGCATGGATGTCGTCATCGGCATCTGGCTGGGCATGGACACCATCATCAATGAAGACGAGATCCAGGCGGGGATTGCCCTCGCCAATGCCAGCACGAACGTGACGAGTGTGATGGTCGGCAATGAAACCATTCTGCGCGGCGAATTCAGTGCCACCGATCTCGGAGTGCTCATGGATCGCGTCCGTCGAGAAGTGAATGTGCCGGTCAGCACGGCCGAGCCATGGCATGTTTGGCTGCGCTATCCCGAACTCGCTGACCATGTTGATTACATTACGGTACATATGCTGCCTTATTGGGAAGGCATAGACGTGGATATCGCCGTCGACTACATCGTCGACAAGATGGAGCAGCTCGAAGCCGCATTCCCCGACAAGCAGATCCTGATTGGCGAAGTGGGTTGGCCGTCCGACGGTCGCACACGTGAAGCGGCGGTGGCGAGCGAAGCCAACGAGGCACTCTTTCTGCGTCGCTTCCTGCACCGTGCGGAGGAGCTCAACTACGAGTATTTTCTCATGGAAGCCTTCGATCAGCCCTGGAAGGCCGAAAACGAAGGCGGTGTAGGGGCCTACTGGGGTGTCTATGATGTGGAGCGCAATCCGAAGTTTTCCTTCGCGGAGCCCATCGTTCGCGTGCCAGGCTGGGAAGTGCTGGCGGCGATCTCCATCCTGACCTCTGTGATCATGCTGGCCATCTTTGGCATCAACAGCAAGGCACTGAAGACCAAGGGCTATGGCCTGATGGCACTTGTAGCCTCAGTGACAGCGACAGTGTTGGTCTGGATCATCTATGATTACTCGCAGCAATATTTGACCATTACTTCCACCATCGTTGGCATCCTGCTGATGATCGGCATGCTGGGAGTGGTGACGATCCTGCTGACTGAGGCGCACGAGTGGGCGGAAGCGCACTGGTACACCACGCGTCGACGTCAGATCAAACCTACGCAACTGGTGATGACACGAACGCCGAAAGTGTCCATCCATGTGCCGGCGTACAATGAGCCGGCGGACATGATGATCGAGACTCTGGATGCGCTGGCGAAGCTGGACTATCCCGACTTCGAAGTGTTGGTCATCGACAATAATACGCGTGACGAGGCAGTATGGCGCCCGGTGCAGCTTCACTGCGAGAAGCTTGGTGCGCGCTTCCGTTTCTTCCACGTCGCACCCCTGTCGGGCTTCAAGGCCGGTGCACTGAATTACGCGCTGGAGCGCACCCATCCTGAGGCAGAGATCATTGCGGCCATCGACAGCGACTATCAGGTAGAGCCGAACTGGCTGAGTGATCTGATCGGTGCCTTCGAGAACCCGAAGATGGCTATCGTGCAGTCGCCGCAGGATTATCGCGATCACGACGACAATGCCTTCAAGTCAATGTGCTTTGCCGAGTACCGCGGCTTCTTCGAGATTGGCATGATTACGCGCAACGAGCGCAACGCCATTATCCAGCACGGCACCATGACGCTGGTGCGTCGCAGCGCGCTGGAGCAGGTGGGTGGCTGGGGTGAGTGGTGCATCACCGAAGATGCCGAACTGGGTCTGCGTATTTTCGAGGCAGGCTACGAAGCCATGTATTTATCCTACAGCTACGGCCGCGGTCTGATGCCCGACACCTTCATCGACTACAAGAAGCAGCGTTTCCGCTGGGCTTATGGTGCGATGCAGATCCTGCGCAAGCACACCCGTGATCTGTTCAGCGCGCGTGGCTCACGACTCACCCATGGTCAGCGCTATCACTTTCTCGCCGGCTGGTTGCCGTGGGTGGCGGATGGTTTCAACCTGGTGTTCAACTTCGCGGCCATCGCCTGGACCATCGCGATGATCCTGTCGCCAACACAGATCGACGCACCGCTGGTGATGTTCTCCGTGCTGCCCTTGTCTCTGTTCGTGTTCAAACTGTCAAAGATGGTCTACCTCTACCGCTCCCGTGTGAAGGCGAATCTGCGACAGACACTCGCAGCGGCCATAGCCGGTCTGGCGCTGTCGCACACGGTGGGTATTGCCACCCTGCGTGGCATGTTCACGGACGACATGCCTTTCGTTCGCACGCCCAAGTGTGCGCGTCCCTCGGCAGTGCTGCAGGCACTGACGGCGGTGCGCGAGGAATTGCTGATGCTGGTGAGTCTGTGTCTGGCGGTGGCGATGCTGAACATGATTCCGCGTGAGTTCAGCAGTCCCGATCTGCGCATCTGGAGCATCGTGATGCTGATTCAGGCGACTCCTTACGCAGCGGCGGTGCTGGTGTCCTTCGTCAGCTCTTTCCGCTGGCCGGCACGCTTGCTGGGTGGCGGTATCAAGCGCAATGTCTTCATCCGCGGTGCCTGATACGAGAATTGCAAGGCTGGGTTTTTGACTCGATGTTACGAGTTATTCGGGGTCGCCACTGGCGACCCTTTTTTTTGCCTAGGCGGTCAACCACCACAGCACATAGCCCAGGGCGAAGAGGCTGAGGTAGGCCATGCCGATCCAGGCGAACCACTGCATGCCGATTGATAGTCCCTGCTGGCGCATCAAGTCGAAATTGAGCCAGGCGAAAAAGGGCGTGGTCACGAAGGCCAGCGTCATGGCGAAGGTCAGCATCGGTGCCAGGGCGCTCTGGAAGAACAGAATGATGGCCATTCCGCTCAGCGCCTGCGCCACGATCCAGGCACTCAGTGTCCAATTGGCCGGCTCGCCGGGTGTTTGCCGCAGCAGATGAATGGACTCGTTCAGCGTGCGGGCGTAGCCATCCATCACCGCGAGCGTGGTGCCGAACATGCACAGAAAGGCGATGGCGGCAACAAGATAGCGCGACCAGTCGCCAATGGTGGCGGCATACATCGAGACGAGCTGCTGGGCGAAGGCACCGCTGGCCAGCGCGATCTCCTGATCTGAACCATGTTGCACCAGAGCGCCGAGGGCTACGAACACCAGTGCCAGGAAGACCGCGATGCCGTAGCCCAGGTTGAAGTCGAACAGGGCATCCGGCAGCGTCACGCGGGTCAGCTTCTGTTTCGACCGGGTCCAAAG
>JBEDFR010000004.1:0-20027 GCA_041175045.1 Pseudomonadota bacterium
ACTGGCGTGCTGCCGGCCTCAATGATCCGGCCCAGGGCGTGGTGCATGCAGCCACTGGCGCGGCGCGTCTGCTGACGCCTGAAATGCTGCACCGCAAACTCAATGCGCTGTTCGGCTTCGAGTGGCGTGGCACGCTCAACAGTTACGCCACCAATCGCAATGTGCTGTCTTCCGCACGACTTCTGGACAGTCGCCAGCACTATCAGCAGATCTATGGCGGTATCGACTCGTTTGCCGTCACTCAACGCCTGCGCGATCCGAATGGGCTGATGGTGTTCGTGCAGGAGCGCATGGCCAACGAGATGGCCTGTTACGCCGTGCCCAACGATTTCCTCGCGCCCAGGGCGCAGCGCCGGCTTTTCCCGGGCGTGGACATGACCACCCAGCTGGCCAGCGCCCAGGACCGCGAGGCGGTGCGAGCCACGATTCAGCATCTGCACGCCTATCTGCTGGGCGAGATACTGCCCCTGGACAGTCCCGAGATCAGCGCTACCTACCAGCTGTTTGAAGCCGTTCACGTGGAGGGGCGCAAGCGTGTCGGCGTGTCCGAGCAAACGACGCTGCCCGCGCTGTGCCAGCGCAACAACGACCTGCTGACAGGCGCCTCCCTCAACAGCGGCGGGGTGGACAATCGGCTGCGCAACGACCCGAACTACACGATCCGGGCATGGATGGCCGTGGTGGCCTACCTGCTGTCCGACTACCGATTTCTCTATGCTTAGGAGACCGTCATGGACCGTCGACATTTCTTGCGGCTGCTGACTGGCGTTGGCATGGTGGGTGTGCTTCCCATGACCCTGGTGCGTCCTGCCCTCGGCGCCGTACCCTCGCGTTTCCTGGTGACTGTCAGTGCCTCCGGCGGCTGGGACCCGACGGCCCTGGTCGACCCCAAGGGCAATTCCCTGCGCGGCGATGGTCTGGGGCCGGTGAACAACTACTCTGCTTCCTGGATCAAGACGGCCGGAAGGCTGCGCTATGCTCCGTACCCGGAAGGCGTCACGCCGCCCGCCACGGAGTCGCCCGGACACCTCGACACCTTCTTCGCCAAGCACTACTCCCGCCTGCGGGTGATCAACGGCGTGGATACCCAGACCAATGGCCACGAGACCGGCCAGCGTTTCGTCTGGAGCGGGCGGCTGGAGGAAGGCTATCCCAGCGTCGCCGCGCTGGCAGCGGCACCGTATGCCAGCCAGCCCATGGCCTTCATTTCCAACGGTGGCTATGACTTCACGGCCTCGCTGGTGGCGCCCGTGCGCACCGCCGCCGCCAGCACTTTCACAGCCCTGGCTTACCCGAACAGTCAGTATCCCGCCGATGCCGCCGCGCGCAGTGCGGGCTTCTTCAGTGCGCCTGCCTACGCGGCCGTGCAGGCGGCGCGCGAGCAGCGGCTGACCCGACTGCGCGTGGCGGAGGCGCTGCCCGAACGGGCAGCGCAGATGGCGCGACTGGAGACGGTCCGCGACAGCGGCGTCTCCCTCGAAGCCCTGCTGGGCAAGCTGCCAGCCACGGTGTCGACAGGCTTGAAGGGACAGGCGGAGATCGCGGTGGCGGCCTTCGCCAGCGGCCTTGCCGTGAGCGCCGGCCTCAATCTTGGGGGCTTCGATACGCATGATGACCATGACGAGGACCAGGCTCGAGCGCTGACGGCACTGCTGGAAGGCGTGGATCATTTGTGGGAACAGGTGGTGCTGCGCGGGCTGCAGGACAAGGTGACCATCATCATCGGCTCGGACTTCGGCCGGACGCCCTTTTACAACACGGCTGCTGGCAAGGACCACTGGAACATTACCAGCGTGCTGGCCATGGGCGCGGGCATCACGGGCAACACCCTGATCGGCGAAACAGATCGCAACTTCGAGGCGCTTAAGCTGAGTGCCTCGACCCTGACGCCGCACTCCGCCGGCATCGTGGTGACGCCGAAGCATATTCACCGGGCGCTACGGGACTTCCTGGGCGTGCCAGCCGAGCTGGACGCCATGTTCCCGCTCGCGGTGGAGAAACTGCCGCTGTTCGCCTAGAGCCCAGAGCAGGGGGGCGCGCAAGGACTAGCTCCCCTGCGTCGATCAGAACGTGCCGCGCAGCTTCAGCGCCACGTGTGGTCCGCGGGCATTGCAACGGTGCTCGATCTCGCGGATCACGCCGTCGCGGATATGCCCGGCGTAGCGCGTGCGGTTCACGCACTCATGCACGTCCTGCACATTGGCCAGTTCCAGCCGCAGTGCAAGGTTCAGCGCGGTGAGTGAATTGCGTTCCAGAAACAGGCTCAAGTCTTCACGCTGATCCAGCTCTTCCCAGCGGTCGATGTCCGGCAGCGGCCGATTGCCCTGGTCGGCACCCAGATAATCGATGCCGTAGCTCAGATTCCACGCCGGCAAGTCATGGCGCACCGTGACGCGGTAATTGCCCCGGTCATTGGGCACCAGACGGCGTGTCGCGCCCGTGAACGGGTCCTGGGTTTCCGAGGCCCGGGCCAGGACACTCACATTCACCAGCAGGCCCTGAGTCACGCGATAGCTGCCATTGAGCTGCAGGGACAGTACTTCGCCATCGCCGATATTGCCGTTGGCCGAGGTGAGTGGGCCACCCGGCACCGTGGTCTCGATGCGCCCCGTGGCGTCGGTGACATCCCAGTACTGCCCGCGCGCGCTGAGCACCAGTCGGCCCTGCAGCAGACGCTGTTCCACGCCCAGGCTGTAGCGCCATGTCTGATCCTGTTTCAGCTCCGGATTGCCGGCAATGGTGTTGCGGTTCTCGTCGCGGGGGTCGGAGGCGGCCGCGAAGTCGGCGAAGCGCAACTGGCCGATCACCTTCTCCACGCCCAGGCTGAACTGCAGCGCCGTGCTGTAGTCGTAGCGCAGGTCCGCCTTGGGTTTGGTAAAACGGAAATCGCGCGAGCGCGAGACATCGCCGGACTGGCGGATGGTGGACTGCTCCACTGCCAGCGTGCTCTCCAGACGCAGCTTGGGCGTGATCTGCCAGTGATGCACGGCGAAGCCCTCGTAGCGCTCCTCCTCGATCAGCGAATTCGCATTGGGCACGGCCACGCGTCGCAGCACGCCGCCCTGCAGCTGGGAGAGCTGCAGCACAGTGTCCAGCGAGGTCAGGGCGCGCTGCAGGCCGACTTCCACATCCTGCCCGGCACGCAGCGGGCGCGAATACACGCCGCGCACGATGCGCTCGCCATTCACGGTGGCGGTGTCCAGCGCCAGGTCCTGCTGATCGGCGCCTGGTCGCACGTCCAGGCGGAAGCGTTCGCGCAGGGTGTCCTCCGCGCGGCGGTTGTTGACGGTGAGCAGTTCCAGCTGACTGCCGTCGGCGAAGCCGTGATTGAAATTCACGCCCAGTTCCCAGCTGTCGCGGGTGGCGTCATACAGCTCGCGCTCGCGCGAATCCTGCGCCGGACGGCTGTTGAAGTCGCGGATGAAGCGCTCGATGTGGCGAGGGGGGTCGCTCTGCTCGGCCTGCACGTTCACCGACAGCACGCTGTCCGGCGTCAGCGTGTAGGAGAACGCGCCATTGAGGTTGAGATTCACCTGATCGGTGACTTCCTGCGTCAGCCGCAGGTCATTGGGGCCGAAGTTGCCGCTGCCGTGAATGCTGTCCTCGCGCGAGCGCAGGGCCAGGTATTCCGAGCGGCGCTCCAGGCCCAGACGATATTCCAGGGCGTTGGCACTGCCGATCAGGCTGAGGCTGCCGCCGGGCTCCACGTGGGCGTCCTGGTACCTTGTGGCCGCGGTTTCCACGGTCAGCGAGCGTTGGCTGCTGCTGCGCGTGACGATGTTGATCACCTGGCCCGTGCTGCGCACGCCCACCAGGTCGCTGGAGGTGCCACGGATCACTTCGATGCGCTCCACCTGGTCGAAGGGGATGCGGCGCAACTGGGTTTCGGCGTTGTTGTCGCGGCCGCTGAGGCGACGGCCGTTGATGAGAATATTCTCGGTGGCACTCAGGCCGCGCTGGGCCTGGTTGCCGGTGGGCGCTTCCAGCGAGACGGTGATGCCGGGGATGCGGTCGATCATGTCACGCACCGTGACCGGGCTCCACTGGGTGAAGAACTCGGCCGGGTAGCGCAGGGTGGTGTCTTCGGGGCTGGCCTCGGCGGCCTGCAGCGCGGCGGGGCTGCTCAGGGCCAGCAGCAGGCAGGCGGCGGCCAGCATGTGGCAGCGGGCCTGCCCGCGAACGCAGAGCCTGTAGGCGCGGGCCTGCCCGCGAACGCAATCCGGTTCGCCTGCAAGCGGGGTCCCCCGGGCAAGTGCCTTGTTCCCAGCGTGTGTTCTCATCCTGCTTCCCTTGTCTTGTTGTTGTGCATGCCGGGCTGACCGACAGGTCTTGACCTTACTTGCAGCGCCGGGAATTTCCAAGGAGTATCTGCGTCATGAACGCACTTGAACACCGCATCCCGCCCCCTCTGGTGATGCTGCTCACCGCTTTCGCGATGTGGCAGTTCGCTCGCCTGCTGCCACGTCTGGCGTTGGACGACACCCTCCGCCTGGTGCTGGCGGGAATGTTCGTTATCGACGGCGTGTTCTGCTGCCTGGCCGGCGTCTACTGCTTCCGCCGCGCGCGCACCACCGTGGACCCGCTGCACCCGCACAAGGCCAGCCGGCTGGTCACGGGTGGCATCTACCAGGTGTCGCGCAATCCGATGTACCTGGGCTTTGCTCTGCTGCTGCTGGCCTGGGCCGTGTGGCTGGCCTCGCCCTGGATGCTGCTGGGCGTGCCGGCCTTCATGCTCTACATCAGCCGCTTCCAGATCGCGCCCGAGGAGCATGCCTTGGCGCAGCTGTTCGGCAGCGAGTTCGACGCCTACTGCGCCCGCGTGCGGCGCTGGCTCTGAGTCATCTCGCGACGAAGCGAGCCATAGAGAAGGTGAAGCGAGTCTTAGCCTTGAAAGCTTTTCTGTCCCCCGCGGAAAGGGCGGCGTAGCATAGCGCGGCCTGTCTTTCCGACGTCCCGTGAAGGTACCTCTCTTGAACCCTGCTGACTCCGGCGTGACGCTGTCCGACAAGGACAAGCGTACCACCCTGATTGCCCTGCTCATCGTTTTCCTGCTCGCCGCCCTCGACATGACCATCCTCTCCACCGCCATGCCGCGCATCGTCGCCGAGCTGCAGGGGCTGGAGCTGTATGCCTGGGTGACCACCGCCTACATGCTGGCCTCCACCGTGCTGGTGCCCATCTACGGCAAGCTGGGCGATCTCTACGGCCGCAAGCCCATCCTGCTGATCGGCATCAGCATCTTCCTGCTGGGCTCCATGCTCTGCGGCATTGCCGGCGAGTTCGGCGACCTGCCCCTGCTGGGCTCGGGCATGATGCAGCTGATCCTCTTCCGGGCAGTGAAGGGCATCGGCGGCGCGGCCCTGTTCACCAGTGCCATCGGCATCATCGCCGACCTCTACCCGCCGCTGCAGCGCGCGAAATTCATGGGGCTGTTCGGTGCCATCTTCGGCATCGCCAGCATTGTCGGCCCGGCCCTGGGCGGCTTTCTGACCGACTTCGCCACCGTGACCGTGGCCGGCCACGAGATTGCCGGCTGGCGCTGGGTGTTCTATGCCAATGTGCCGCTGGGCATCGTCGCCCTGCTGATGATTGCCTACAAGACGCCCAGCCTGAACATGGCCACGGGCGGGCGCATCGACTACCTGGGCGCGGCCCTGCTGTTGCTGGCCTTCATTCCCTTCCTGCTGGCGCTGACCTGGGGCGGCAATCGCTATGACTGGAATGCGCCGGTGCTGCTCGGCATGTTTGCCCTGAGTGGGGTGTCCCTGGTGGCCTTCGTGCTGGTAGAGCGCCGCACCCCCGATGCCATCATGCCGCTGGCGCTGTTCCGCAGCCGCGTGTTCGTGATCACCAATCTGACCTCCTTCGTCATCGGCATGGCCTTTCTGGGCGTGGTGATGTTCATGCCGCTGTTCATGCAGGTGGTGCTGGGCGTCAACGCCACCAACAGTGGTTTCTCGATGTTCCCGCTGATGCTGGGCCTGATGATCGGCAGCATCCTGAGCGGACGCGTGGTGTCGCGTACCGGTCACTACAAGCCCTTCATGGTGGGCGGTGCCGGCGTGCTCATCGCCGGCGTGTTCCTGCTGGGCGGCATCGGGCCGCAAACCACCCAGCTGGAGCTGGCCTGGCGCATGGTGGTGGTGGGCCTGGGGCTGGGGCCCTCGCAGAGTCTGGTGAACCTGATCGTGCAGGCCGCCTTTCCGCCCAGCCAGATCGGCGTGGCCACCAGTTCCACCCAGTTCTTCCGCCAGATCGGCAATACCGTGGGCGTGGCCATCTTCGGCACGCTGCTGACCCTGAACCTCACCGCCGAACTGCCGCGACAGCTGCCGCCCATGCCCAGCTCTGCGGGGAGTCCCGCCTTCGACATGAGTCAGGCCCAGAGCAGCGTGATGAATCCCGGCGCCCTGCGCGCACGCATCGAAGGCGATCTGGAGGCCATGCTGGGCACGCTCGGCCAGGCCTATGCGGGAGATGCCGCCGCCATTGCGGCGGTGCAGGCCAACAGTCAGGTGCCGGCACAGATCCGCGAGCAGGTGCTGGCTGCCGCCACGCAGCCTCTGGCGGCCGCCGAGATCGAGCAGCGTCTGAACACCCTGCGCAGTCTGCTGGCCGGCCAGGTGGACGCTCTGGTCACGCGCATCGAGTCGGGCGTGCGGCTCGCCTTCTCCAATGCCATCACCGGCATGTTCAGCACCAGTCTGTGGATCATCCTGCTGGGCTTTCTGCTGAGTCTGTGCATTCCGGTGATCTCGCTGCAGCGGCCGGCGCCGAGTGGAAATGGGTTTGGAAATGGGGTCAGAGAAACTTAATCGCGCACCGATTAAGTTTCTCTGACCCCATTTCCAACCCTGACCCCATTTCCCAGGTCAGGGTTGAAAGGCGCCAGCGCGGCAGGTTTAATGGCGAGCGTTGGCCGTCACCCCTGCGGCCGTGATCGAGGCTGTCCATGCACTGCACACGCCCCTGCCTGAAATCCCTGCTCACCGGTGCCCTGCTGGGCGCGAGCCTGCTGGCCGGCTCTGCCGCGCTGGCTCAGCCTTTCGGTGACAATCCTTTCATGGCGCAACAGCCCGCCATTCCCGACATCGAGTACGACCCAGGCGGGGAATTCAATTTCGTGCGCGTGCAGTTCGACACCTGGCAGGGCGGCGGTGGCGGTGGCTGGGGTTATTTCGGCGATGGCGGCCCCACCTGGTCCATCGATTTTCCGGGCGCCGACATGAATTTTCTGCGCGGTGTCTCGCGCCTGACCAATATCCGCGTGATGCGTGACCCTATCGTGCTGCGCTTCGATGACGAGCAGATCTTCGATTACCCCTTCCTGTACATGCTGGAAGTGGGCCAGCAGGGCGGCATCATGCTCAGCGAGGAAGAGATCACGAACGTGCGCGAGTACCTGCTGCGTGGCGGTTTCCTGCTGATCGACGACTTCTGGGGTGAGCGGCAGTGGCGCAATTTCCACGACTCCTTCTCGCAGATCTTTCCCGACCGCGAGATCGTCGAGCTGCCCCATGACCACGAGATCTTCCGCACCTATTACGACATCGACGGCCCACAGATGATTCCGGCGCTGAGCCGGGACGACTCGCGCGGCGAGCAGGGCATCGACGTGGCCAGCAACCACGCCATCCTCGACGACTTCGGGCGGGTGATGGTGCTGATCAACTGGAACTCCGACATGGGCGATGGCTGGGAGCACACCTATCACCCGTATTACCCGACGCGCTATGCCAATGCCGCCTACCAGCTGGGCATCAATTATCTGATCTACTCACTGACGCACTGAGCCGCTTGCGCCGCCGTGCCAGGACTCCCTCATGCAGGCCGCCTTCATCGCCCTCGTGGTGCACCGTCGCAACGCGCTGTTGCTGCTGGCCCTGCTGCTGAGTGTGCTGCTGGCGGCGGGCATCCCGCGCACCGGCTTCGACACCTCCCTGGGGGTGCTGCTTACCCGCAGTGATCCCTGGCTCCCCGAGCGCGACCGCATGCTGGCCGAGTTCCCCGGTCAGAGCGAGATCAGCTTCGCCTTCGAGCCCGCCAGTGGCGATGTCTTCACGCCCCCCACGCTGGCCGCCATGGTCGATCTGAGTCAGACCTATCGGCAGATTCCGCTGGCGCGCGGCATGAATTCCATTCTGGCCTGGCAGTCGCCCTTTGGTGACGACACCTTCTTCGAGAAGCCGCTGGCGCAGATCCACACCTACACCGCGGCCGAGCTGCAGACGCGGCGCGCCCAGGCCCTGCAGGAGCCCTTCGTGGCGGGCATCCTGCTGGCGCCCGCGGGCGACCTGGCACTGGCCTCCATCCGTCTTGGCACCGCCAGCCTGAACGACGAGCAGCGCCGCAGCACGGCCGAGGCCACCCTGGCGCTGCGCGATGCCCTGCAGGCGCGTCACCCCGAGGTAGCGATCCATGTCAGCAGCGAGGCGCTCTACGAGCTGTCCAGCCGCCAGGCCATGCTGGACGATCTGTTCTACCTGCTTCCTCTGGTGATCCTGTTGTGCAACGGCATCATCTGTTACAGCTTCCGCTCCCTGCTGCTGGGCGGCTGCATCCTCGGCGTCTCGCTGCTCGCCATCGTGCTGACCGTGGGCACCCTGGGCTGGCTGGGCGTGCGCTTCAACAGCGTCTCGGTGATGGCGCCTCTGGTGGTGGTGACCATCGCCGTGGCCAACAGCGTGCATCTGGTCTCGATCTACCGGCAGCAACGGCTGGCCGGGGCGCTGCCGCGGGACGCCATGCGCCACAGCCTGCAGTTCAATCTGCGGCCGGTGACTCTGGCAGCGCTGACCACCGTGGTGGGTTTCGGCAGCCTGAATCTGGCGAGTGCGCCCGCGGTGAGCAGCTTCGGCTCGGTGGTGGCGCTGGGCGTGCTGTATGCCTGGGCTCTGAGCCTGCTGGTGCTGCCCGCTCTGGTGCTGCTGTTGCCCGAGCGTGCCGGCCTGCGCGTGGTGCAGCAGCCGCTGCTGGGCGCCTTGACCCGGCGCTGCCGCGCACTGGTGCTGACCCATGGCAAGGTCTTCCTGTGGGGGGCGGCCCTGCTGACGCTGCTGGCTCTGCCGCTGAGCCTGCGCAATTCCACCGATTTCGATCGCGGCTCGTTCGTCAATGAAGACTCGGTGCTGCACGACTATGTCACCGCCGTGGGGGAGCGCATGGCGCGCGGGCCCCAACTGGTCTATGGAATCGATGCTCTGACCCCGGACGGTGTGGTCGAGCCCCAGTTCCTGCAGCGCGTGGACGCCTTCGCCCAGTGGCTGCGTGCACAGCAGGGCGTGCTGCAGGTGGCGAGTCTGGTGGAGCTGGTGAAGGGTGTGAATCAGGTGATCAACGAGAACCAACCGGAATTCGCGCTGCTGCCGAACGAGCGCAGCGTTATTGAAGACCATCTCTTCAATTATCAGACAGTACAGGTCAGCAGCTTCACGCTGGACAATTTCATCAATGCCGATTACTCGCTGCTGCGTCTGTTCGTGGGCACGGCGTCCATGAACAATCAGGCCATTCTCGATCTGAACACCCGCATCGGCGAAGAGTTTGCCCGGCAGTTGCCCGAGTACGCCCTGCTGCACGGCAGCAGCACGCTGATCTTCGCGCGCATGGACCGTGCGGTAACACTGGAACTGCTGCAAGGCTATGTGCTGAGTCTGCTGCTGATCACCCTGGCGCTGGTGGTCGGCATGCGCAGTCTGCGCTACGGACTGCTGAGCATGCTGCCGAATCTGCTGCCGGCGGTGCTGGTGTTCGGAGCCTGGGGGCTGCTGGTGGGAAGTCTTGACCCCTTCGTGATGATGCTGTTCAGCATCAGTATCGGGCTGGTGGTGGACGACACGGTACACATCCTGAGCAGCTATCAGAGCTCGCGGGTGCAGGGACTGTCGCCGCGCGAGGCCGTGGAGCACGCGCTGGAGAAGGCCGGTCCGGCGCTGATTCTCACCACCACCGTGATGGCCGTGGGCACCTGTGTGCTGATGGCGGCCAGCACCCTGTATTTCCAGCAGGCTGCCATGCTGCTGGTGCCCATCGTGCTGGTGGCGCTGGTGCTGGACCTGCTGTTCTTCCCGGCGCTGCTGCTGCGGCTGGACAGGGGCGCAGTGCGCTAGCGCCGCAGCAACTGCTCCAGCTCCGGGATGCACGAGCCGCAATTGGTGCCGCAGCGCAGCGCCTTGCCCAGCGCCTCGGCGCTGCGCGCGCCCTTGCCGATGGCCTCCAGAATGCGCTCCTCGCTCACCCGGAAGCAGCTGCAGAGGATGCGGCCCGCATTCAGGGCGCTGCTCTCGTTGCGCTGCAGCAGTTGCCAGGACTCGGCATTCACTGTGTGCTGCAGCAGGGTCTGCAGCCAGGGCGTCTCGGGCAGTCCGGCGCGCGCCGGGCCGGCAAAGATGGCGGTCTCAATGTGGGTGTCCTGGCACAGCAGCGCGCGGTACTCGGCGCTGACGGTGCTGGACACCTCGATCTTCTCGTGTCCGACAGCCAGCGCCTGCAGCCAGTGTTGCCACAGCGCGTCGGTGTCCTGCGAGGGCAGGCGCGTCTGTGCCAGCAGGGTGCGCCAGCCACCGGGCACCGGCGTGCGCACCCAGTAATCGCAGGGAATATCGTGCAGCGGCGCACGGCTCAGCACCACGGCCCAGCGCTGCACCTTCACGGCGCGCAGGCCCACCCAGGCGAACTTGCTCTCGGGCTGTCCCGACACCGGGTCGGTGACAGCGGCAACAAGCCGCGCGACGCGGCCATGCGAGGCGAACTGGTCGTTCCAGTGAATGGGCACGAAGACTTCGCCATCGCGCTGGCCCGCGTCCAGGCTCGCCAGCAGCAACAGCGACTGGCGCGCGCCCTGGGCGTCGCGATTGAACACCTCCACCAGGTCGCCTTCACGGATGCCCAGGCTCTGGGCGTCGCGCGGGTTCAGCGCCACAAAGGGCGCCTCGGTGTGAGCCAGCAGACGCGGGGCACGGCCTGTGCGCGTCATGGTGTGCCACTGGTCGCGCAGTCTGCCGGTGTTGAGCTGGAAAGGCAGGTCGGGCGACATCTCCTGCGAGGGCAGCATGGGTGTGGTCGCCACGAAACGCGCGCGGCCGCCGGGCGTGTAGAAGCGGCCATCCGTGAACAGCCGCGCGGTACCCTCCGGCGCCTGGGCCGTGACCGGCCACTGCACGGGCTGCAGGGTCTCGTAGCCGGCATCGTCCAGGCTGGCGAGCGCCCCGATGTCGAAGGCGCGCGTGCCCTCGTTCTCGAAGGCCGACAGCGCTGCATGCTCGCGGAAGATGTCGGCCGGGGAGCGATATGCGAAGGCCTCGCCATAGCCCAGTCGCTTCGCCACTTCGCTGATGATCCACCAGTCGTGGCGGGCCTCGCCCGCCGCCGGCAGCAGTGCGCGCTGGCGCGAAATGCGGCGTTCGGCATTGGTGAGCGTGCCGTCCTTCTCGGCCCAGCCCGTGGCCGGCAGCAGCACGTCGGCGCAGGCCGTGGTGTCGGTGTGCTCGATGCAGTCCGAGACAATCACCAGCGGACAGGTCTGCAGCGCCTCGCGCAACCGTTCCGACTGCGGCAGGCTGACCACCGGGTTGGTGGCCATGATCCACACGGCCTTGATCTTGCCGCGCGCGATGGCTTCGAACATGTCCACCGCCTTGAGCCCGGGCGCCGTGGCCATGTTGGGCGCGTTCCAGAACCGTGCCACGCGCGCCACATTCTCTGGCGCGAAATCCATGTGCGCCGCCAGCTGATCGGCCAGCACTCCCACCTCGCGGCCGCCCATGGCATTGGGCTGGCCGCTGATGGAGAACGGGCCCATGCCGGGACGGCCGATGCGCCCGGTGGCCAGATGGCAATTGATGATGGCATTGCCCTTGTCGGTGCCGGTGGCCGACTGATTGATGCCCTGCGAATAGAAGGTCACCGTTTGTTCGGTGCGTGCGAACCACTGGAAGAACTGTTCCAGATCGGCGGCGTCCAGCCCGGCTTTCTCTGCCGTGGTGTCGAGGTCGAAGTCCGCGCAGGCTTGCAGGGCGTCCTCGAAGCCTTCCGTGTGCCGGGCGATGTAGTCGCGATCCAGCGCACCGCGCCGGGCCAGGTAGTGCAGCAGGCCCTGGAACAGCAAGCCGTCGGCGCCCGGGCGCAGCGGCAGATGCAGGTCGGCGATCTCGGCGCTGGCGCTGGCGCTGCGGCGCGGGTCGATCAGCACGATGCGCAGGCCGGGGCGCGCAGCCTTGGCGGCGCGGATGCGCTGGTACAGCACCGGGTGATTCCAGGCGGCATTGCTGCCCACCAGCACCAGCAGCTCGCAACACTCCAGGTCTTCATAGCTGCAGGGCACGGCATCGGCGCCGAAGGCTCGCTGGTAGCTGGCCACGGCCGACGCCATGCCCAGGCGCGAACTGGTGTCGACATTGGCGCTGCCCAGAAAGCCCTTCATGAGCTTGTTGGCAACGTAGCAGTCCTCGGTGAGCAGCTGGCCGGACAGATAGAACGCCACCGCACCGGGGCCGTGCTGGCGAAGGGTCTCACGCAGGCTGGCGGCCACGTGATCGAGCGCCGTCGGCCAGTCGGTGCGCACGCCGCCAATGCGCGGGTGCAACAGACGGCCGGCCGCGCCCAGAGTCTCGTGCAGTGCCGAGCCCTTGACGCACAGTCGGCCGTGATTGGCGGGGTGCTGCGTCATTCCCTGCACGGCGTGAACGGTGCCATCCTGCACGCTGGCAGCGACGCCACAGCCCACGCCGCAATAGGGGCAGGTGGTGTGCCGGCTTGTGCTTGCTGCTGTCATTCAGTCTCCTCGGGGAGCGTGGGATGGCGTCGCCGCAGTCTGCAGACTCATGGGCTTCTTGTACACGGGGATGCCCCCCGGCGTCGCTCATCATCCTGCAGGCAAAAAAAAGCCTGCGACCCATGGGGGAGGCAGGCATCGTTACCCGATTCTAAAATTTGGTACTGGAGAGTACTACGCCCATGTCGATTCACTATTCGTGCCAGGTTTTTATTTTCTATTGGAAACAATGTGTTGCGATCTTCAGGCGAATATCGTGAGCGGTCAGCGGCCGCCAGAGCAGGTCCTTTGCCACTTCCCGGGGCAATCCCGCACCAAAAGCGTGCAGTCTTCGGCGTTTGACACGCCGACACGCCCGGCGCTAGGGTCGCGCACACCGGCAGGCCGCCCGGCCACGCCCTCAGTCTCTGCTCAGGATGTCCCATGATCACCACTCGCCGCCTCATGCCCTTCCACCTCGCCATCCAGGTGCGCAACCTGGCCGAAGCCCGGGATTTCTACGGCACGAAGATGGGCCTGCCCGAGGGGCGCAGCTCCGAGCACTGGATCGACTTCGATCTGCTGGGTCATCAACTGGTGGTGCACGTGAACCCGGCGCTGGGACCCGATGGCAAGGTCCATCAGATCGGCAATCACGTGGACGGGCACGGCGTGCCGGTGCCGCATTTCGGGGTGGTGCTGGAGATGGACGAGTGGGAGGCGCTGGCCGCGCGGGTGCAGACCTTCGTGCCGCAATTCCTGATTGAGCCGCACATCCGCTTCAAGGGGCTGCCGGGCGAGCAGGCCACGATGTTCTTCCTCGACCCGTCCGGCAATGCGCTGGAATTCAAGGCCTTTCGGGACATCGAAAAGAGTCTGTTCGCGAAATGAGTCAGTCCGACGGGCCACGTATCAGGGTTCAGCGTCCGTGCTGACAATCGCGCGCAGCGCCTCTTCCAGCGCAGGGAACCGCCACTGGAAACCGGCCTCCTGCAGCCGTGCCGGCAGCGCCTTCGTGCTGCCGAGCATCAGGGCAGCGCGCTGGCCCAGCAGCAGCTTGAGCACCCAGCCCGGCGGCGTCAGCCACACCGGCCGCCGCAGCACTCGGCCCAGGGTGCGGGCGAAATCCCCGTAGCGCACCGGCTGCGGGGCCGTCAACAGATACGGCCCGCTGGCTGTGCGACGATCCAGCAGGAACAGTGTGGCGTTCACCCAGTCCTGCACGTGTATCCAGCTGTACCAGAATTTTCCCGCCCCCAGCGAGCCGCCCAGATACGCCTTGAACAGCGGCAGGATCGGCGCCAGCAATCCGCCATGCCCCAGCACCAGCCCCGTTCTCAGCAGCACGGTGCGCACGCCGGCTTCTTCCACGCGGCGGGTGGCGTTCTCCCAGTCCTGCACCATGCCAGCGGCCCAGTCGCTGCCGGGCGGGCTCTGTTCTGTGAGGGCTTGCTCACCGCCATCGCCATGAAAGCCGATGGCCGAGCCGGAGAGAAAGACCTTGGGCAGGGTGGGTTGGGAGAGCATCCAGCTGGCCAGTTTCCAGGTCAGCGCCACCCGGCTGTCATGCAGATGCTGCTTGCGGGCGCGCGTCCAGGGGGCCGCGAAGAGATTGGCGCCGGCCAGATTGACGACGGCGTCCACCGGCGCGTCGATCTGCTGCAACTCCTGCACCCACACACTGCCGGCACGGCGCGTGACGTGGCTGGCAGGATTGCGGCTCAGAATGATCACCTCGTCACCGCGTGCCAGCAGCGCTCGCGTCAGGGCCTGACCCAGAAAGCCGCTGCCACCGGTGACGAGGACACGCATCTCAGAAGTGTGCCTTGGTCAGTTCGACGGTGGCGTACTCCCAGGCCTCGTCGAAGCGTTCGCGCACCGCGGCGGCCTCGGCATCTTCGCCCAGGGCCTCCAGGGTATTGGCCAGGCCGAACAGGGCCCAGCCGTTCTCCTGCAGCAGACTCAGGTCTTCCAGGAACACGGCGCGGGCCTCTTCGGCGCGGCCGGCCTCCAGCAGGGCCTGGCCCAGGAACAGGCGCATGGACTGGATCCAGTCGGGCGGCTCCATGTAGCGCAGACGGTCCTGCAGTTCCACTGCCTGGGTGAATGCGGCAATCGCGGCGTCCCTGTCGCCCTTCGCAGTGGCAATCTCGCCGGCCAGCGAGGCGCGGTTGATGGCCAGGATGCGGTCGGCGGTGTTCACGGCTGCGCGCTGGGTCTGCAGTACCGGATTGGTCAGTACGGCGTCCAGTGCGGCCAGTTCGGCCTCGGCACCGGCGATGTCGCCCTGCGCCGCCAGGGCGGCCCCGCGCACGTGGGCCAGCGTGCCCTGCAGGAAGGGACGGGTGTCAGGCTGGGCGGGCAGGGCGAGGATCTCGTCCCACATGCCGAAGGCCTTCATGGTCATCCATTCCACCGAGATGTTGCGCAGGGAGTTGCCGCGGTCCAGCTGTTCCGCCGTGGTGGCGGCGGCGATAGGGCCGGTGATCTCGAAGGCCACTTCCGGGTTGCCCTGCAGCAGGCCGCCCCAGTGGATGAACATGCGGGCATGGTTGCGGTGATTGGTGGCCGACAGGAAATAGGTGCCGTACTGCGGATAGGGGCGGTCGCCCCACTGCTGCACGAAGTATTCATCGGCGATCACGGAACGGCGGTTGGCCTCGATGGAGTCCTGATAGCGGCCGATGCGCATGAAGATATGACCCGGCATGTGCGCCATGTGGCCGATCATCGGCGTCAGCGGCTCCAGCGCATCGGCCGAGGTCTCGGCCCGCACCGGCTCGCGCGAGGCTTCCATCAGGTGCACGTGCAGGTGGGTCAGGCCGGGGTGGTAGGGGTTCTGGGCCATGCCCCTTTCCATGACGTCGCGCGCTTCCACGATGTTCTCGCGCGGTGTGCCGTCCCACTCGAAGTAGTACCAGGGCGAGGCCATCATGACAGCGTGGGTGAAGGTGAAGGCGGCTTCCAGATCGTCCGGGTACTTCTCGTACAGCGCCCGGGTGGACTCGATCACGGCCTGGCTGCGTGCCGCCATGTCCGGCAGGTTTTCCATGTCGAACATAGGGCGAAGGGCGTTGATGGTGTCCTGCCACTGCTGGGGTTCTTCGGCCATGTGGGCGATGGCCTGCTCCAGCGCCTTGGCGCCTTCCCCCTGCGGGTCATCCGGCAGAGCGCTGTTGCGGCTGTTGGCATTGGGGCCCAGGGCCTGGGCGCGGGCCCAGTGGATGCGGGCATTGTCGGGGTCGAAGCACAGGGCCGCGTTGAACGACGACACGGCTTCCGGGAAATAATAGCCATAGGCCAGGCGCAGCCCCTGATCGAAGTAGTCCTGCGCTTCGGGCGAGGGCGAATTGATGTCGCGGCTGAAGTTGCCCGTGCCTTCCACGAGACTGGCGTGGCTGTCGGCGCAGGCCAGCATCTCGGGGGTGGCGACCCAGGCTGTCGCCGCCGGGGCTGCGGGGGTGGAGGACTGCTCCCCAGCCGGGCTGCAGGCGGTCTGCAGCAGCAGGCCGGCCAGCGCGAGGCTGATCATGCGGGGGGTGAATGTCATGATGATGAGGCTCTTGTTCAGTGATTCTTGTTGTCAGGGTGTACAGCGCGCGCGCTCGGACAGCGGCGTTGCTGGCGCCGACTATAGCAGGGAAGCCCGCGCCGAGCAGCCTGCGAGCGCCAGGGCGTCACAGCGCCGTTCAGAGCCGGCGCAGCACGTCGGCCAGATCTGCCACGCTGTCGACGATGGTCAGCGGGGCATGGCGCTGCAGCTCCTCGCGAGTGTGCACTCCCCAGCGCACGCCGATGGCTGGCATGCCGATGCGCTGCGCCATCTCCATGTCATAGGTGGTGTCGCCGATCATCACCGCCTGGGCCGGGTCGAGGCCGTAGAACTGCAGGATCTCCAGCAGCATGGCCGGGTCGGGCTTGGAGCGGGTCTCGTCGGCACAGCGGGTGATGTCGAAGTGGGCGCGCAGGCCACTGGAGGCGAGGGCGGCGTCCAGCCCCCGGCGGCTCTTGCCCGTGGCCACGGCCCGGCCGCGCCCCTGGCCGCGCAACTCTTCCAGCAGGGCCGGCACGCCGGCAAAGATCTGCTGGGGGGTGGCTTCCTTGGCGAAGAAATACTGGCTGTAGCGCTGGCGGATGCCTTCAATCTCGGCCTCGCTCAGGCCGGGGTAGAGGGTCTTGAGCGCGTCCACCATGCCCAGGCCGATGATGTGGCGATAGGCGGCTTTTTCCAGCGCGGGAAAGCCCATCTCGGTGGCGGCGAGATGCAGGGAGGTGGCGATGTGTTCGATGGAGTCGACGAGGGTGCCGTCCCAGTCGAATATCACGGCGTTGATCGTCATCTGTCGTCCTGAGGGCGATAGCGGGAGCCTGTTTGCAGACGAATCGGACCCACGGCAGCAGCGCGCCTGCAAGCAGGCAGCCACGGGGCTCGCTTCGGGTTTCGGTTCTTTGTACTCTGGCTTACGCATTCGCAACAGAGGTAGATCGTGACAATTGCAGGCGCATTGAATTTTCTCGGAGGCATCGGGCTGTTCCTGCTGGGCATGCGGCTGATGACCGATGGCTTGACCACGGCGGCTGGTGACACCCTGCGCGTCATTCTCAGCGCGGCCACACGCAGTCGCGGCCGCGCGATTTTTTCCGGCATTCTCATCACCGCGCTGGTCCAGTCTTCCACCGCCGTGGTGTTCACCACCATCGGTTTCGTCAACGCGAGTCTGCTCGCCCTGCCTCAGGCGGTGGGCGTAATCTTCGGCAGCAATCTGGGCACCACGCTCACCTCGTGGATCGTGGCGCTGATCGGTTTCAATCTCGACCTGCAGGTGATCGCGCTGCCCGCCATCGGCATCGGCATGGCGATCTCGGTGGCGCTGGGAAAAGGGCAATATGGCGCCCTCGGGCGTGCGCTGGCGGGTTTTGGTCTGTTCTTCATGGGCATCGATGTGCTCAAGGATGCCTTCGACGGCATCGGCGATGTCATCGACCTGCATCGCTGGGCAGGCGAGGGCGTGCTGAACCTGCTGCTGTTCGTGCTGATCGGCATCGTGTTGACGGTGATCATTCAGTCCTCCAGCGCGGCGCTCACGGTGATTCTCACTGCCACCGCAGGCGGGCTGATTCCGCTGACAGCGGCGGCTGCCATGGTGATCGGTGCCAATGTAGGCACCACGTCCACGGCGCTGTTTGCCGTGTTCGACGCCACGGCGGCGGCGCGCCGTGCGGCGATGTCCCATGTGGTGTTCAACCTGGTCGTGGCGCTGGTCTCCTTGATTCTGCTGTTGCCATTGCTGTGGGTGGTGCATCTGATTGCTCAGGTCATCGGCTCGCAGGATCAGCTGGCCATGTCGCTGGCCATCTTCCACACGCTGGTGAACCTGCTCGGCATTCTCGTCATGTGGCCCCTGACCCCTCGGCTGGTGGCCTGGCTGGAAACCCGCTTCCGCACGCTGGAAGAAGACGAGAGCCGGCCGCGTTTCATGGACCGCAATGTGCAGAGCGCGCCTTCCCTGGCGCTGGATGCGCTGGCGCAGGAACTGCATCGCATGCATGGCATCGCGCGGCGCGTGGCCGTTACGGCCATCTGTGCCGAAGACCCGCACCACCCGGCGCTGGGTGCTGGCCACCGCGCACTCGAGGCGCTGAATATCGCCATCAGCGAATTCGCCAGCGGCATTCCCCGGGTCAGCATGTCGGCGGACCAGCAGAACGCGCTGCCCCATGCGCAGCGCGTGGGGCAGTATCTGGTGAACGTGGCAGAACATGCGCTGGAAATGGTGCAGGAGCACCCCGAGGCAAAGCTGGCTCCTGAATCGGCGCTTGCCGCCAGCCGCAATGCCTTGCGCGCATCGGCGGTGGCGCTGCTCGACCTGACCCAGGTCGACAGACCGCAGTGGGACGCCGAAGGTCTGGCCTCGGCACGGCGGGATTTCGAGTATGAATATCAGGCACTCAAAGCCCAGCTGCTGCAGGCCGGTACCACGGGCGCCATTCTGCCGCGCAGCATGCACGAGTCCCTCGAGCGTCTGAGCGACCTGCATCGCGTGGTGGATCAGGCCAGCAAGGCCGCTGTGTTTCTCGAGCGCTATCTGGCGCAAAGCAAGGTGCAGCTGGCGTCGCCGCCGGGCGGAGCCGAGGCTCAGCAGAACGTGGCGGCGCGTGCGGGCACGCTGCCACAGGACTCACTCCCACAGAAAACGCCACCACCAGAGCATGCCGCGCGGGACGCTGCGCCGCACGCAGGAGACCTTCGATGACACCTATCAGACGTGTGCTTGCCAGCTTGTTCGGCCTGCTGGTTCTGGATGCATCGGCACAGAATGTGCCGGATGACACTCGCAATCCTTTGCTCTATGCGCTGGCCTGGAAGCAGACAGCCGCCGAGTACGCCGCGCTCTACCATCAAGGCTTCAACGTCGCGCGTCTGCATGTGCAAGCGGCGCTGGCGGCGCGTGAGCCAGGCGACAAGCCTCTGGCCGTGATCAGCGATGTCGACGACACCGTGCTGCATGCTCTCAGTTACTGGGGACACCTGGTACGCGATGGCCGCGACTTCTTCGACGATGCTGACTGGGACCGTTGGGTCGCGGCCAATCTCGCCACCCCAACGCCTGGTGCGCTGGAGTTCCTGGAGTTCTGCCGCGCCAATGGCGTGGAGGTGTTCTATGTCACCAACCGCGACCAGGGCGACAATACCTTCGCTCTGGCCCTGCAGCATCTGCGCAGCGCCGGTCTGCCCTTTGCCGACGAACAGCATCTGACGGTGCTGCGCGAGACCTCCAACAAGGAACCGCGCCAGGACGAACTCATGGCGCAGTACGACGTCGTGGTGCTGCTGGGCGACAGTCTCAACGATTTTCGCCGCAAGTATTACGTGCGTGGCGACATCGACGGCCGCCTGGCCGCGATGCGGGAAGACAGCGGCAAATTCGGCATCGACTACGTGATCTTTCCCAATCCCACCGACGGCCACTGGCTCGCCGGCATCTTCGGCGAATCCGAGCCGCCGCCCAGCGCGGCCAATCGCCGCATTCTGCTCGATGCTGCCAGCCGCCAGACCTGGGATGACCCGCTGGCCCGCGCCCGCCGCGCCTATTTCGAGGGCGATTTCGCCACCGCGCTGAACCTGTGGCGGCCGTTGGCCGAACAGGGGGTGGCCAATGCCCAGAACAATCTCGGCATTCTGTACCGCAACGGCGAGGGCCTGCTGCAGGACTTCGACGAAGCCCGGCGCTGGCTGCAGCTGGCTGCAGCCCAGGGGCATGCGCGGGCGCAGTTC
>JBEDFR010000005.1:0-13138 GCA_041175045.1 Pseudomonadota bacterium
CCTCCGTGTCAAATTCGTCCCAAGACAGCATGATATGTTCCTCTTCGTTCTACGTCTGATTCTGGTGGCCGGTCACGCCGTCTGCCTCACTGGCAGGCTTCGCAATCCGGGTCGTCAATGGAGCAGGCCTTGGGCACATCCGCCGCGTCTGCTTCCAGCTTGCTGGACACCGCGTTCAAGGCGTTGTTGGAGATGGTGGACTTCTCCGTCGTCGTGGCCGCCAGGGCACGCAGGTAATAGGTCGTCTTCAGACCGCGCAGCCACGCCATGCGGTAGGTGACGTCGAGTTTCTTGCCATTGGCGCCGGCGATGTACAGGTTCAGGGACTGCGCCTGGTCGATCCATTTCTGCCGGCGGCTGGCGGCGTCGACCAGCCAGCGCGGGTCGATCTCGAAGGCCGTGGCGTACAGCTCCTTCAGGTGCTGCGGAATGCGGTCGATGGGACGCACGCTGCCTTCGTAGTACTTCAGGTCGTTGGCCATCACGCTGTCCCACAGATCCAGGGCCTTGAGGTCGCGCACCAGGTAGGGGTTCACCACGGTGAATTCACCCGACAGGTTCGACTTCACGTACAGGTTCTGGTACGTGGGCTCGATGGACTGCGACACCCCGCTGATATTGGCGATGGTGGCCGTCGGCGCGATCGCCAGCACATTCGAGTTGCGCATGCCGACCTGCTGGATGCGTGCTCGCAGCGCTTCCCAGTCCAGGGTCTGGTTCAGATTGACATCGAGGAATTCCTCGCCGCGCTCCTGGGCCAGCAGTTGCAGGGAGTCGATGGGCAGAATGCCGCGGTCCCACAACGAGCCCTTGTAGCTCTGGTAGGCACCGCGCTCCTCGGCCAGATCAGTGGAGGCCTGGATGGCGTAATAGCTGATCGCTTCCATGGAGGAGTCGGCGAATTCCACTGCACGCTCGGAGGCGTAGGGGATCTTCAGCTCGTAGAGGGCGTCCTGGAAGCCCATGATGCCCATGCCGATAGGGCGATGCTTCAAGTTGGAATTCTTCGCCTGATCCACGGAGTAGTAGTTGATGTCGATCACGTTGTCGAGCATGCGCACGGCCGTCTTGATGGTGCGCTGCAGCTTGGCATGATCCAGCCCGCCCTCGGCGGTGACATGGTTGACCATGTTCACGGAGCCCAGATTGCAGACTGCCACTTCGTCCTTGCTGGTGTTCAGCGTGATCTCGGTGCACAGGTTGGACGAGTGAATGGTGCCGACGTGTTGTTGCGGTGAGCGCACATTGCAGGCGTCCTTGAAGGTGATCCATGGGTGCCCGGTTTCGAACAGCATGGACAGCATCTTGCGCCACAGGTCCTTGGCCTTCACGGTCTTGTAGACTTCTATCTTGCCCAGAGCTGCCAGTCGCTCGTATTCGACATAGGCGGCCTCGAAGGCGCGGCCGTGCAGATCATGCAGTTCGGGCACATTGTTCGGCGAGAACAGAGTCCAGTCGCCATCCTCGAAGACGCGCTTCATGAACAGGTCGGGAATCCAATTGGCGGTATTCATGTCGTGGGTACGTCGCCGATCGTCACCGGTGTTCTTGCGCAGCTCGATGAACTCCTCGATGTCCAGGTGCCAGGTTTCCAGATAGGCGCACACCGCGCCCTTGCGCTTGCCACCCTGATTCACGGCTACGGCGGTGTCGTTGACCACCTTCAGGAAGGGCACCACGCCCTGGGACTTGCCGTTGGTGCCGGTGATGTGGGCGCCCAGGGCGCGCACGGGGGTCCAGTCATTACCCAGACCGCCGGCCCACTTGGACAGCATGGCGTTGTCGCGGATGGCACTGTAGATGCCGAACAGATCGTCGGGCACCGTGGTCAGGAAGCAGGACGAAAGCTGCGGACGCAGCGTGCCGGAGTTGAACAGCTGGGGCGTGCTGGTCATGTAGTCGAAGCTGGAGATCAGGTTGTAGAACTCGATCGCGCGCTCCTCGCGGTTTTCCTCGCGCATGGCCAGACCCATGGCGACGCGCATGAAGAACACCTGGGGCAGCTCGAAGCGGGTGTCGCCGCTGTGAATGAAGTAGCGGTCGTACAGCGTCTGCAGGCCGAGATAGGTGAACTGATTGTCGCGGTCAGCCTTGAGGGCTTCGCCCAGCACATCCAGGTCGAAGCTCAGCAGTTCCGGGTCGAGCAGGCCCAGCTCCACGCCCTTCTGGACGTAGGGGCGCAGGGTCATGGCATAGCGGTAGTGCATCTCGCCCTGGGTGGCGCTGTCGGCCAGGCCGAGGAAGCTCAGGGCTTCGGAGCGCAGGGTGTCGAGCAGCAGACGGGCGGAAACGTAGGAGTAGTTCGGGTCCTTCTCCACCATGGTGCGGGCGGTCATCACCGACGAGGTGCGCACGTCCTGAATGCGTACCCCGGGGTAGAGGTTCTTGATGGTCTCGGCGTAGATCTCGTCGGCGGAGACGTACTCCAGCCCTTCGCAGGCCTCGTCGATCACGGTGCGCAGGCGCTGGGTGTCGAGCGGCCCCTGGGTGCCGTCGGCATAGGTCACGGTGATGGCGGGATTGGTGTCCTGCTCGCGGACGCGCTGCTGCTCTCGCACTCGGGCGCGCTCGGCGCGGTAGATCACATAGCTGCGGGCCACCTTGTGCTCGCCGGTGCGCATCAGCGCCAGCTCGACCTGGTCCTGGATGTCCTCGATGTGGATGGTGCCGCCGGAAGGCATGCGGCGACGAAAGATCGTGGTGATCTGCTTGCCCAGCTTGGTCACTGTCTCATGCACGCGCGAGGAGGCTGCCGCCGTTCCACCCTCTACGGCCAGGTAGGCCTTGGTAATGGCGACCACCACCTTGGATTCGTCATAGCCGACCACGGCGCCGTTGCGCTTGATGACACGCAGCTGGCCGGGGGCGGTGGCCGAGGCGGGAGCAGTTTTCTGCTGCGTGGCGGCTTGGGCCGAGGAGGAAGAACTGGGTTGACTGTAGAGATCGGTCTGCATGAGGTTCTCCATGATGTTTTTATGGCTGTCCGGGCGCAAGAGGGCGCGAAGGCGAGTCCCGGAGAGTGTGTCTTGGCCCTGAAATCTGCCTGTGACGACAGGCAGGCACGTGCATTCTGACGAGAGTTTCGATGGGGCTGAAGAGCCCTCAACTACTACATGTAGGGTTTTTTTGCGTCAGAGCCACAAGATAGTGCGCTCCCTGGGTGATTGCAAGGCTTTTTTGTGTGCACAAGCTGTGGGTAATTTGTGTATGGAGAAGTCCTGTCGACAGGGCGCTGATGGCGGTCGATTGGCGGCGGCTGTAAATGCACCGCGTACTGCTCGTCCCCGGCGACATCCTGTGCATTGTTGCGGCCCCGATGCCGTGTGCGGAACGTGCGGCGGTTCTGCGGGTCGCTGACCGGGTCTAAACAGGCGAGGCGACTCGCGCTGCCGTGCCTCTGAGGACGGCCAGCAGGCGCTTGTGACGCGTGGCAGAACTGCCCCGAACAGACGATCCATTCATGCAGCTGCGCTGCCTTTGGTCTAGTGCTTGCTGAGGAATTCCAGCAGCGCTTTCTTGGTGTGCAGACGGTTCTCCGCTTCATCCCAGATCACCGCATTCGGGGCATCCATCACCTCGGCCGAGACTTCCTCGCCGCGATGAGCAGGCAGGCAGTGCATGAACAGCACATCGCTGCTGGCATGTGAAAGCAGCTCGTCGTTGATCTGGAAGCCGGCGAACTGCCGCAGGCGTCTCTCGCGCTCTTCCTCGTGCCCCATGGAGGTCCAGACATCGGTGGCCACCAGGTGAGCCCCGCGGACCGCCTCCACCGGATCGCGCACGATCTGCACCCGCGAGCGTGACCGCTGCAGTAGCCAGGCGTCGGGTTCGAAGCCCACCGGGCAGGCGATGCGCAGTTCGAAGTCGAACTGCTCGGCCGCATTGATATAGGACTGGCACATGTTGTGGCCATCGCCGACCCAGGTCACCGTCTTGCCCTGGATATCGCCGCGATGCTCGAAGAAGGTCTGCATATCGGCCAGCAGCTGGCAGGGATGGAAATCGTCGGACAGCGCATTGATGACCGGTACGCGGGAGTGCTGCGCGAAGACTTCCAGCTTGCGGTGATCGAAGGTGCGGATGGTGATGAAGTCGACCATCCGTGAGAGCACCTTCGCCGTGTCCTCCAGCGGTTCGCCCCGGCCGAGTTGAGTATCGCTGTTGGCAAGAAAAAGGCTGCTGCCTCCCAGTTGCGTCATAGCCACCTCGAAAGCCACTCGCGTGCGCGTGGAGGCCTTCTCGAAGATCATGGCCAGTGTCTTGTGCTGCAGAGTGTCATCGCGCAGGGCGGGGCTGTTCTTGAGCGCAATCGCGCGCTGGATGATCGCGTGAAGTTCGTCCCTCTCGAGATCCATCAGAGTCAAAAAATGTCGGGTTGCCATTGTCCAGGGTTCTTGTGTGGTCTGTATCGCGGTATTTGCTGGTAACGCGGCCTGACGCGATTTTCAGGCAAGAGCCGAGCCCGAAGTCGTCAGTGCGCGGAGAAGAGCTGGGATACGCAATCGCGTTGCGGGCACGGATGAACCGCCGGGGCAGGCTCGAAAAATCTTTTAAATTCAGAGTCAAACGTGTGATTTTGAACACGGGATGATCCGGTCGTTATCTTATACGAGTTTGTGAGGGAGAGGCAAACCGGGGGGCGAGCGGCATTGACGGCGTGAAAGTTCGCGTGCCATTCGTGTAGAATGCCGGCTCGTCACCGACCGCCAGGCAGGGTCTCAGCGGCTTTGCGCCGAGGGCCGCGCCGGTCGTTCCCATCAGCCAGCATCGCGAGTCGCAGCCCTATGAACATCGAAGACACCATCCGGGATCAGATCAAGTCCAACAGCATTCTTCTTTACATGAAAGGCAGCCCTGACCAGCCGCAGTGCGGCTTTTCCGCCCAGACCGTGCGCTGCCTGATGTCCTGTGGCAAGCGCTTCGCCTTCGTGGACGTGCTGGCCAATCCGGAAATCCGCGCCACGCTGCCCGCCATCGCCAACTGGCCCACCTTCCCGCAGCTCTATGTTGACGGCGAGCTGGTCGGCGGCTGTGACATCGTCACCGATCTCTTCGAGAGCGGCGAACTGCAGAAGCTGATCGACGGCGCAGGAGCGGGCCAGCAGGCCTGATACGCAGCGGCCGGCGTCTCAGGGCGCCGGCCATCCTCCCAGACTCTTCCACTTGTTGACGATCGTGCAGAACAGCTGCGCCGTCTTCTCCGCATCGTATTTCGCCGAATGCGCTTCACTGTTGCTGAACTCGATGCCTGCGGCCTCGCAGGCACGGGCGAGCACCGTCTGCCCGTAGGCCAGGCCGCTCAGCGTGGCCGTGTCGAAGCTCGAGAACGGGTGGAACGGGTTGCGCTTGAGGTCGTGGCGCGCCACTGCTGCATTGATGAAGCCGTGATCGAAGTGCGCATTGTGCGCCACCAGGATCGCCCGCTTGCAGCCATTGCTCTTCAGCGCCGTGCGGATGATGCGGAACATGTCCGTGAACACGTCCTTCTCGTTTCGGGCGATGCGCAGCGGGTGATAGGGGTCGATGCCGGTGAACTTCAGCGCCGCCTCTTCGATGTTGGCCCCCTCGAAGGGCACCACGCGGTGGAAGAAGGTCTGCTCGACGTCCAGCAAGCCCTTCTCGTTCATGCCGAGGATCACGGCGGAGATTTCCAGAATGGCGTCGGTCTTCGCATTGAAGCCGCCGCACTCGATGTCCACCACCACCGGCAGATAGCCGCGGAAGCGCAGGGACATCGGGCTTTCAAGGTATTGCTCTTCGTCATCGAAACTCATGCGCTGATCCCCGCGAAACGCCATTGCAGTTGCTCCCCGGCGCGCAGGGGGACGACGCGATCCGCGCCAAAGCCATAGTCTGCCGGCACCGTCCACGGCGCCTTTTCCAGCGTAACGCGGCGGGTGTTGCGCGGCAGGCGGTAGAAGTCCGGGCCGTGCAGGCTGGCGAAGCCTTCCAGGGCGTGCAGGGCGCCGGCCTGTTCGAAGGCCTCGGCGTACAGCTCCAGCGCTGCGTGAGCGGTGAAGCAACCGGCGCAGCCGCAGGGGTGTTCCTTCAGATGGCGGCTGTGCGGTGCCGAATCCGTGCCCAGGAAGAAGCGTGGATTACCGCTGCTGGCTGCCTCGATGAGCGCCTGCTGATGCGTGCTGCGCTTGAGAATGGGCAGGCAGTACAGATGTGGCCGCACACCGCCCGCGAGCATGTCCGTGCGATTGAACAGCAGATGATGCGCGGTGATGGTGGCGGCGACCTGCGGCCCTGCCTCGCGCACGAACTGTGCGGACTGCGCGGTGGTGATGTGTTCCAGCACGATCCGCAGCGTGGGAAAACGCTGGGTCAGTGGCAGCAGGACGCGGTCAAGGAAAGCCTGCTCGCGGTCGAAGATGTCGATGCTGGCATCCGTCACCTCGCCATGCAGCAGCAGCGGCACACCCGCCTCGGCCATGGCTTCGAGCACGGGGTAGACCTTGTCGATGCGGGTGACGCCGTTCTCGGAATTGGTGGTGGCCCCGGCCGGGTAGCACTTCAGCGCCTTGACCACGCCGCTGGCGGCGGCCCGGGCGATCTCGGCGGGCTGGGTGGCGTCGGTCAGATAAAGCGTCATCAGCGGTTCGAAGGCGGAGCCTGGCGGCAGCGCGGCCAGGATACGCTCGCGGTAGGCCAGCGCGGCGGCGGTATCGACCACGGGCGGCTTGAGATTGGGCATCACGATGGCGCGGGCGAACTGCCTGGCGGTGGCCGCCACGGTGTGCTGCAGGGTCTCGCCATCGCGCAGGTGGACATGCCAGTCATCGGGTTGGAGCAGGGTGATCTGATTCATGCGAAATTCTTGCAATCAAGGGTAAAGTGTCTGAGGCGCTTGCCGATGCCTGGCTACTGAAGCACTGTCTGATGACCATTCCACGGAATGGGCGCGGCAGGACAGCCATAGCGACTGATCGATTGCGGCAAATGAAAAACCGGATGAAGTTTAGCTTATCTTCCATGAGTATGCTCTGTGCTTGCGCTGTGCTGCCGACCAATCTGTCGCGTGCGGGACTTCCTTGTGCATCAGTTCCTGGTGGATCGCGGTGTCAACGAGGCCATGCTGGAGACGCGCTTCTTCGGGGAAGTCGAGAATTATCTGATCGTGCGCAACTAGCGCACCGCCGCCGACCGCGACCGCAACCGCCGCGTCACCCTGTTGCTGCAGCGGCGCTGATTCCCGTCAGTCCTGCGTCTTGTCCTTGAACTCGCACATATCCTCGATCAGACACGAGCCGCACTTCGGCTTGCGCGCCGTGCACACATAACGCCCGTGCAGGATGAGCCAGTGGTGGGCGTCCAGCAGATAGTCCTTCGGCACGTGCTTCAGCAGTCCCTTCTCGACCTCCAGCACATGGCGACCCGGCGCGATGCCCGTGCGATTGGCGACGCGGAAGATGTGGGTGTCCACCGCCATGGCGATCTGCCGGAAGGCGGTGTTGAGGACCACGTTGGCCGTCTTGCGCCCGACGCCGGGCAGGGCCTCCAGCGCTTCGCGATTGGCGGGCACCTGGCCGCCATGCTGCGCGATCAGCGCGGCACAGGTCTTGATGACGTTCTCGGCCTTGGTGTTGAACAGGCCGATTGTCTTGATATGCGCCTTCACCCCGTCCACCCCCAGCGTCAGCATGGCCTCTGGGGTGGGAGCGACCTTGAAGAGGGTACGCGTGGCCTTGTTGACACTCACGTCCGTGGCCTGGGCTGACAGCATCACCGCGATGAGCAGCTGAAAGTCGGAGCCATACTCCAGCTCCGTCTTCGGATTGGGATTCTCGGCCTCGAGGCGGCGGAAGATTTCCTCGCGCTTGAGCTTGTTCATGCGCTGTCGTCTCGTCTGGCCGCCTTGCGGGCGGCGGCTCTGGCCACGGCAGCGGCAATGTCGGCGCGCGCCTTGTCGGCGGCCAGCAGGGTCACTGTCGGGGGTTCCCATCGCCTGACCGCATGGGCCGCGCCAGCCGGGGCTTCATGCTGCCTGCCCAGCGCCAGAGATTCACGACGCAGCTGCCGCTCATCGCGCTGGCGACGAAGGCGTTGGTGGCGCCCCTGATGCCGTGCACGCCACTGCTGGCGCAGCGCGTCTGGGTCGGCACTCGCGGGCTGGGCGGCCGGCACCTGATCGAGCGGCAGCATGTCGATGCAGTCCACGGGGCAGGGGTCCAGGCACAGATCGCAGCCGGTGCACTCCGCACTGATCACGGTATGCATCCGCTTCGATGCCCCCAGGATGGCGTCCACCGGGCAGGCCTGAATACACTTGGTGCAGCCGATGCACTCCGCTTCGCGAATGAACGCCACGCGGCGCTCCTGCTCCACGCCATGCGCCGGATCCAGTGCCACGACGGGGCGCTCCAGCAGCGCGGCCACTGCGGCGATGGTGGCACTGCCACCGGGCGGACACTTGTTGATCGCGCCCCCGCCGGCGATCTCCTCGGCATAGGGCAGACAGCCGGCGTGGCCGCACTTGCCGCACTGGGTCTGCGGCAACAGGACATCGATCAGGGGAATCAGGGCGCGCATGCAGGAGGGGCTCGCTGGGTGGAAAGTGGCCGGGATTCTAGCATGGCCACTGCGGCCGGCCAGCGCGGCAGCGCCGGGCCTCGGCAGCGGCCCGGCGCGCGGCGCCACTGCCCGGCATTTGGGCAGCCTGTGCGGGATGGGGTATGCTGCCGCCTCGACCCTCCACTGGCCAGGCAACTCTCGACACCATGAATCAGGCATTGCGCTCTCAACTGGACCACTGGCTGAGCCAGGCCGGCGATCCGCTGTTCTGGTGGCAGCTGGGCGTACTCGCCGCCGCGGCCGCGCTGGCCTCGCTCATCAATCAGCGCCTGCAGAAGGTGCTGGCGCTGCAGGCGGGCGTCGCCGGCTTGAAACACGTGGCCATTCGCGGCGCGCAGCGCCTGCTCTGGCCGCTCAGCATGCTGCTGCTGGTCAGCCTGGGGCGTGCGGTGCTGGCCTTGTACGGCCTGCACGTGATCATGCTCGATCTGGCCATTCCCATCTTCTTCGCGCTGGCCGTGGTGCGCCTAAGTGTGTACGTGCTGCGCAAGGCCTTCACGGTCAATCCGCTGCTCAAGTCGTCCGAGAACGCCGTGGCGCTGCTGGTCTGGGCCGTGGTCATTCTCTATCTGCTGGGCTGGCTGCCGGCGGTGCTGCAGGCGCTGGACGCACTGGCCATGCCGCTGGGCGAGACCCGCATCAGTGTGCTGGACGTGCTGCAGCTGCTGGTGGTCGTGGCCATCGCCTTCACTCTGGCCATCTGGCTCTCCGAAGCTATCAATCGCAGCATGCACAGCACCGCGGGCATCTCCCCCAGCATGCAGGTGGGCATCAGCAAGTTCAGCCGCTTCGCCCTGATCACGGCGGCCTTCCTGTTCGCCCTCAACGCCGTGGGCATCAATCTGAGCTCGCTGGCCATCTTCGGCGGTGCACTGGGGGTAGGGCTGGGTTTCGGTCTGCAGCGCATCGCCTCGAACTTCATCAGTGGCTTCATCCTGGTGTTCGACCGCTCCATCAAGCCGGGCGACGTGGTGACGGTGGGGCAGAACTTCGGCTGGGTGCAGGAGCTGCGCTCGCGCTATGTGGTGCTGCGCAACCGGCAGGGCGTGGACACGCTGATTCCCAACGAGAACCTGATCACCTCGGAAGTGGTGAACTGGAGCTTCGTCGATCGCAATGTGCGGGTGACCATTCCCGTGCAGATCAGCTACGACGACGATCCCGAAGAGGCCATGCGCCTGATGCTGGCCTGTGCCCATGCCTCGCCCCGGGTACTGAACGACCCGGAGCCCACGGTGCGTTTCCTGGCCTTCGGCGACAACGGACTGAACCTGGAGCTGCGGGTGTGGATCGACGACCCGGAGAACGGTTTCGGCGCCGTGAAATCCGACCTGAACCTGGCGATCTGGAAGTCCTTCAAGGCGGCCGGCATCACCATTCCCTACCCGCAGCGCGATCTGCACATCAAGAGCATGCCCGGGCCGCTGGCTCCCGCGGAGCCTGGAGAAACGTCCGATGAATGAATCAGCCCCCGTCATGCAGCACCCCGAGATCCAGTGCCGTGTGCGAGTGGCCAGGGGCGTCGATATCGCCGTCGGGCCCGGCAAGATGGAGCTGCTACAGGCCATCCGCGATGCCGGCTCGATCTCCGGGGGCGCACGTCGCATGGGCATGAGCTATCGCCGTGCCTGGATGCTGGTGGAGACCATGAACAGCTGTTTCGTCGAGCCCCTGGTGGTCACGGCCACGGGCGGGCGTGCCGGCGGCGGGGCCCAGGTCACGGCCCGAGGTGAGGACGTGCTGCGCATCTACGCTGCCATGATGACCGAGGTGGAGGCCGTGGCCCGTCGCCATCTGGCGCCGCTTATGCCGGCCCTGCTGAGCAAGACGGTCGAGCCTGGCCAGAGCTGACCGCGGGCACTGTGCTGCAGTATGATCGGCGCCCGTTTTTCAACGAATTGCTGCAATCGATGTATTGAGGGAGACGAACGTGAAGAAATGGCAATGCATGGTGTGTGAGTTCATTTACGACGAAGCGCTGGGTCGCCCGGAAGACGGCATCCCTCCCGGCACGCGCTGGGAAGATGTGCCCGAGGACTGGACCTGCCCCGACTGCGGTGTTGGCAAGGAAGATTTCTACATGGTGGAAGTGGCATGACACGACGCATTCTGGTCACCGGCGCGCTGCCCTATGCCAATGGCCCCATCCATCTGGGGCATGTTCTGGAAGCGGTGCAGACCGACATCTGGGTGCGCTTCCAGCAGCTCAAGGGCGAGGACTGCGTCTATGTCTGTGCCGATGACACCCACGGCACGGCCATCATGCTGCGGGCCGAGAACGAGGGCATCACGCCCGAGGCGCTGATCGCCCGCGTGCAGGCCGAACACGAACGCGACTATGCCGGTTTCAACATCGGCTTCGCGCAGTTTCATTCCACGCACTCGCCCGAGAACGAGCGTCTCTCGCAGGATCTCTACCGCCGCCTGCGCGCCAACGGCCACATCAGCCGCCGCCGCATCACGCAGCTGTTCGATCCGGAAAAGAACCTGTTTCTGGCCGATCGGTTCATCAAGGGCACCTGCCCGAAGTGCAAGACGCCCGACCAGTACGGCGACAACTGCGAGGCCTGCAATGCCACCTACAGTCCCTCCGATCTGATCGATCCGCGCTCCACCCTCTCCGGCGCCACCCCGATTGAAAAAGACTCCGAGCACTTCTTCTTCACGCTGCCGGCGTTCACCGACATGCTCAAGACCTGGACGCGCAGCGGCACGCTGCAGGAATCGGTGGCGAACAAGCTGAGCGAGTGGCTGGAGGGTGGCCTGCAGGAATGGGACATCAGTCGCGATGCGCCGTATTTCGGTTTCGAGATTCCGGACGCACCGGGCAAGTATTTCTACGTCTGGCTGGACGCGCCTGTGGGCTACATGGCCAGTTTCGAGGCCTTCTGCAAACGCAGCGGCTACGACTTCGACGCCTATTGGAAGCCTGGCCACGACACCGAGCTGTATCACTTCATCGGCAAGGACATCGTCAATTTCCACACGCTGTTCTGGCCGGCAATGCTCAGCAGCGTTGGCTATCGCACGCCCACCGGGGTATTCGTGCATGGTTTCGTGACCATCAATGGCCAGAAGATGTCCAAATCTCGTGGCACCTTCATCAACGCCAGCGACTATCTGGCGCATCTCGACCCGGAATACCTGCGCTATTACTTCGCCGCCAAGCTCTCCAGCGCCGTGGATGATCTCGACCTGAACCTCGACGACTTCGTGGCGCGGGTGAACGCCGATCTGGTGGGCAAGGTGGTCAATATCGCCAGCCGCTGTGCCGGCTTCATCAGCAAGGGCTTCGACGGCGTGTTGAGCGCGCAGTGCAGCGAACCCGCGCTCGTGGCCGAGTTCCAGGCGGCGAAGGACGAGATTGCCGCGCACTACGAGAGCCGCGACTACGGCAAGGCGCTGCGCCAGATCATGGCGCTGGCCGACAAGGCCAATGCGTACATTGCCGAGAAGGCGCCGTGGACTCTGGCAAAGACCGACAAGCAGTCGCGCGAGGTGCAGGCCATCTGCAGCACCGGCATCAATCTGTTCCGCCTGCTCATGAGCTATCTCAAACCGGTGCTGCCCGCCATGGCCGCGCGTGCCGAGGCCTTCCTGGCCATAGAACCGCTGCAGTGGGACAGCGTCGACACGCTGCTGCTCGGGCACCGCATCGGCGTGTTCACGCCCCTGGTGACCCGTGTGGAGCCCGACAAAGTGGCGGCCATGATGGCCTTGGCCGGCGCGGGTGCAGTGGGAGCAAGCGCTGCAGGCGCTGACCCTGTGGGAGCGGGCCTGCCCGCGAACAAGCAAGCGGCCAGCACCGCGAGTGCCGATGCCGCTGGCCTGCCAGCAGGTGCCAACAGTCCCCTGGTCCAGGAGCCGCTGGCAGAAGAAATTGCCTATCCGGACTTCGCCAGGGTGGATCTGCGCATCGCCCGCATCGTCAATGCGGAGCATGTGGAAGGCGCCGAGAAGCTGCTGAAGCTGCACCTCGATCTCGGCCTGGGGGCCGACGGCGCGCCCGTGCTGCGCACCGTGTTCTCCGGCATCAAGTCGGCCTATGACCCGGCCAGCCTGGTGGGTCGCCTGACCGTGCTGGTGGCCAATCTGGCGCCGCGCAAGATGAAGTTCGGCCTGTCCGAAGGCATGGTGCTGGCCGCCGGTCCCGGCGGCAGGGACATCTGGCTGCTGCAGCCGGACAGTGGCGCGCAGCCCGGCATGCGCGTGGTGTGAGGGGGAGGGGAGGCTGGCATGAGCAGACAAGGCACACAGATACTCGGTATGCTGCTGTCTTTGCTGGCTCCCGCTCTGGCAGCGCAGGATGCCGCCGTGCTGCGCACGCCGGCGATGCCCGTGACAGTGCATCCCGCCGTGGCGCTGGAGCAGCGCATCGTGGCCCACATCGACGCGCTCGGTATCACCGGCGAACAGGAACCGCCGTTTCGCACCGCCATGCAGCAGGTCGCGCAGCTGGAAGCCGGACAGGGCGCCGGCCTGAGTCGCGAAGCCCTGCTCGAGGCCATCGTCGAGCGGGTCGCCAGGGTGCTCTACCCGACTCAGGTGGCGGCGTTTCGGG
>JBEDFR010000006.1:0-13500 GCA_041175045.1 Pseudomonadota bacterium
AGATCAGAGGAGTCGTCGACGTGAATCGCAAAGCCTTAGCCCTGCTGAGCGTCTGCAGTCTGTTTTGCACAACTGCCATGGCCCAGAGCAATGCACCCACCCTGCAGGGCACCTGGAAGTATCTGCGTAACTTCACCTACGTGCAGGTTGACGAGCGCAATCGTGTCTTTCAGTGCCGCATCATGCCGGACCTGCACGTGCTGTTTTCCACCGGGCAGATAAGTGATGGCGGAGCAGTGGTGTGGACACCGGTGCGCTTTTTCAGTCTTTATGGCAAGGAGTTCGTGCCTTCGGGAATGGATTGGGGGACTGGCGCTATCGAGCTGCGCAATCGGGTGATGTTTCTGACAGCCGCAACGCCATCAGGTTCGGGGACAGAGCGTCTGGAATTCGACAAGGTGCCTGAGCTCCCAGTCATGTGCGCGTACTACCTGGAAACAGCTTTCGAGTGAAAAAAATCCGGGGCGGCCTCTTGCATGACACGCCCCGGCAAAATACCGGATCTACGTGACGTGACTCACGCAGCCGGTCGCCGTACAGAGCTGAAGATATCCACGAAGCTGGGAATGCGTTCGATGAGGATCGGAATGTGCAAGCGTCTGGCCACGTCGCTGGCAGAGATCAATCCGCGAATCTGCCTGCCGCTGCGATCCACCACGAGGCAGTGCTGCTGTCCCTTCTTCTGCAGTGCCTTGATTACGTCACCAATGCTGGCGCGTTCCAGATCATCCAGGCTGAGAGCCATGATGCGGTCTTTCGGCTGCATCAGATCCGACACCAGGATCTCGTGACGCAGACAGCCCCTGGCAATGTGTTGCATGAAGTGCTGCTCGTCGAGGTCCTCCATGCTGATAGTGCCGATGAATTCATTGGTGGCATCCACCACCAGTTTCATCTTCACATGCGCCGTGCGCATTTGCGCCTCGACATCGGTTGCCGGCAGGGATCCTTCGATGGTCAGCGGTAGATGCTTCTTGAAATCGGTAAATATCTCGAGCGCGGAGGAGTGAGTGGTGAGTTCATGGAACTCTTCCGGTTGCACCAGGTGGGCAATGTCGCTGACGGAAAACAAGGGAATGCTGTGCATGATGGTGCTCCTGCAATCAGTGTTGCTACCGAATCGGGAAACCAGGTGCTGACTCACGCTGCGCAAGGTATCGAGCGCAGACAACGGTTCTTCATGCCGAGAGGCATGCGCGGGCACGAGGTTTTTCGCTTTGTAAGGTCAGGCAGCGAACGAACGTGGTGGATCGCGGATATTTGGAACGGAAGGGCGATAATCGGGGTGTTCAATCACCTCGACATGGCGGAGGACGCCCGCCATGGGTGGCAGGTGGAACACAACGTCGATCGGACCCACGACAGGGTCATCGTGGCGGGGGTTGGAAGAGACGAAATCATCCTGCAGCTCGGTGACCGACGCGACCGATGGGTCATCGTAGGCATCCAGCGGACCGGGTACGCTCACGTACAGGGCCAGCAGCAGCGCGGTGATCAATGGCAGAACGTGTTGCACCTTGTCTGTTCCATGTGGTTGCTTGAGTGTCGACGAGTCAGGACATTGATCTGTCTTACTGTGACATGACCCCATTCTAGACCTGTTGATTGGCTTGTCAAAGCTGTCGTGCAAAATTCTTTCGGTCCGACTTTCACGACTCGCCGGCAGGGGCGGCAAAATTGTAATGCAGCGGTAGGTGGTTTATTCTCCGATTCCAATTTTTTCTATCCAATCAAACGATTGACGTGATTCATCGACACAGGGACATTCTCGGCACCCACCATGAGCAAGAAATACAATCCCGCGGCCATCGAGCCTGCCTGGCAGCACTATTGGGACACACACAACACCTTCAGCGTGTCGAACTCGGACTTCAGCAAGCCCAAGTACTACGTCCTGGACATGTTTCCGTATCCGTCAGGCTCGGGTCTGCACGTCGGCCACCCGGAAGGCTACACGGCCACGGACATCATCGCGCGCTACAAGCGCATGAACGGCTTCAATGTGTTGCATCCCATGGGCTGGGACGCTTTTGGTCTTCCTGCCGAACGCGCGGCCATCCGCGAAGGGCGGCATCCTGCGGTCATCACCCAGGAGAACATCGGCAATTTCCGCGGGCAGATCAAGCGCCTCGGCCTCTCCTACGACTGGCAGCGCGAGATCGACACCAGCAAGGTGGATTACTACCGCTGGACCCAGTGGATATTCCTGAAACTCCACGAGAAGGGTCTGGCCTATCTTGCCGAGGTGCCGGTGAACTGGTGCCCGGCGCAGGGCACGGTGCTCGCTAACGAAGAGGTGCAGGACGGACGCTACGTCGAGACGGGCGATCCGGTCGAACGACGCATGATGCGCCAGTGGATGCTGCGTATCACGGCCTATGCCGAGCGTCTGCTCAACGATCTGGACGAGCTCGACTGGCCTGCTGGCATCATCGAAATGCAGCGGCAGTGGATCGGCAAATCAGTGGGGGCGCGGGTGCGTTTCGCCTTGCAGGGCAGCCAGGGTGAATTCGAGGTTTTCACCACGCGGCCCGATACGCTGTTCGGCGCCACCTTCTGTGTGCTGGCGCCGGAACATCCCCTGGTGACACGCATCACCTCCCCGGAGCAGGCCGCAGCGGTAGCTGCCTATGTCCAGCGCGTGAAGAACATCAGCGATCTGGATCGCGAAACCTCGGCCGCCAAGGAGAAGACCGGCGTCTTCACCGGCGGTCATGCCATCAACCCCGTCAACGGCCAGCCCGTCCCTGTCTGGATTGCGGACTATGTGAAGGCAGACTACGGCTCAGGTGCCATCATGGCGGTGCCCGGACACGACGAGCGTGATCATGAATTCGCGCGCGCCTTCGGTCTGCCCATTCTCGAAGTGGTCCAGGGCGGTGATGTCGGTGTGGCCGCGTACGCCGAGGAAGGGATTGCCGTGAACTCCGGCTTCCTCGATGGCCTGCCCACCGCCAAGGCCAAGGCGAAAATGATCGCCTGGCTGGAAGAGAAGGGGATGGGGCAAGGGGAGACCACCTACAAGCTGCGCGACTGGCTGTTCTCCCGCCAGCGTTACTGGGGCGAGCCATTCCCCATCCTGCACAACCCGGCCACGGGCGAGATCCGTGCGGTGCCGACGCGGGATCTGCCCATCACCCTGCCCGAGCTGGACGAGTACAAGCCCACGGCGGACGGCCAGCCGCCGCTGGCGCGCGCCGAGCAGTGGATGCAGGTGGAGCTGGATGGCGTGCAGTGGCTGCGTGAAACCAACACCATGCCGCAGTGGGCTGGCTCCTGCTGGTATTACCTGCGCTACATGGACCCGACCAACGAACAGTTGCCCTTCTCTCCCGAGGCCGAGCAGTATTGGGGCCCGGTCGACCTTTACGTCGGCGGCGTCGAGCATGCAGTGCTGCATCTGCTCTACTCGCGTTTCTGGCACAAGGTGCTTTACGACTGCGGGCTGGTGTCCACGCGCGAGCCGTTCAGGAAGCTGTTCAATCAGGGCATGATTCTGGGCATCAGTCATCGCGACGAGAACGGCCGCTTCTATGCGCCTGGCGATGTGGAATACCGTGACGGCAAGCCCTTCGCGAAAGGCACGCAGACACCATTGAACGCCCGCGAGGAAAAGATGTCGAAGTCGCGCCTCAACGTGGTCAATCCAGATGACGTTGTAGCGGAATACGGGGCGGATTCGCTGCGACTGTACGAGATGTTCATGGGCCCGCTGGAGGCAGTCAAACCCTGGCAGACCAATGGCGTGAAGGGGGTCTACAACTTCCTCGATCGTGCCTGGTCGCTGCTCATCGACCCGGACACCGAGCAGCTTTCCACGCTCATCACCGACGAGCCCGAGGAGAGCGCCACCGACGAGCTGCGCCGCGAGATCAACATCACCGTGCACAAGGTGACGGCCGACATCGAAGGCATGCGCTTCAATACCTCCATCGCCAAGATGATGGAATTCGTGAATCTGGCGAAGAAGCAGGAGCGCCTTCCGCGCGCGATTGCCGAGAAGTTCGTGCTGGTACTCTCGCCGTTCGCGCCGCATATTGCCGAGGAGCTGTGGAAGCGCCTCGGGCATGCGCAGACGCTGGCCTATCACCCCTGGCCGAAGGCGGACCCCGAGTGGTTGCAGTCCGACGACCTCGTCATGACCGTGCACATCAACGGCAAGCGCCGCGCAGAGCTGCAGGTGGCGCGCTCACTGACACAGGCGCAAGTGGAAGAGATCGCGCGCAAGGCGCCAGGGGTCGCAGACAAGCTGGATGGCGTGAGCATCAAGAAAGTGATCTATGTCGCCGGCAAACTCGTGAACTTCATCGTCTGAGCCCGTCCTCTGGCGGCTTTCCTGCAATCCTTCGGAATCCGTCAGCGATTCCTCCGATTCGAGGAAGCCGCCCCGCGCGGCGGTGTGCTTAAATGCGGCCAATTCTTGCTGACCAGCCTCGTGTGCCAACCTTCGTACCTTTTATGATGACTCGCATTCTCCTTGTTTCGCGCTTGCTGCTCGCTGTCAGTCTCGGCAGCGTTTTGTTCATGTCCACGGCACTGGCGCAACGAGGCACAGACTTTGCGCTGCTGGATCAGAACGGTCGGTTTCATCAGCTGAGTCGTTACAAGCAGTCCGAGGCCGTGGTGCTGTATGTCTACAGCCCTGATGATGCCGTGTCAGCCGCGGGCATCGTCATGTTGCAGGACCTGCAGCAGCGTTATGCGGAGCAGGGTGTGGTGTTCTTCCTGCTGGAGTCCACCCGGACTGTCAGTCGGGAGGCCGCAGTCGCTGCGCTGCAACGGCAGAGCCTGGACATTCCCATGCTGCTCGACAGTGCCCAGCTGGTGGCGCGATCCCTCGGTGTGAAGACCACCGCCGAAGCCTTCGTCCTTGATCCGTCTTCCTTCGCGATTGTCTACCGCGGCCCGCTGGACAGCCGCGTGGCTGTGACCGGCGCCGACCCGCAACTTCCGGTGCCCTATCTCGAAAGTGCCCTCAAGGCAGCGTTGGCCAATGTCGAAGTCGATGCGCAGGAGGGCGTGCCGGAGGTGGCCGGCACTGCGCTGCGTTATGAGCATGTCGAACGTTTCGGCGACCGCCAGATTTCCTATCAGGACGAGATCGTGCCCATCGTGCAGCGCCGCTGCACCGTGTGTCATGTCGAAGACGGCCTGGCGCCCTGGGCCATGGTGAGTCACCGCATGATGCAGGGCTGGAGTCCGATGATCCGAGAGGTGCTGATCACGCGGCGCATGCCTCCCGGGCAGATCGACACCGAGGTGGGCGAGTGGGGCGATATCCATACCATCACCGATGACGAGCTGATGACGCTCGTCCACTGGATCGACAGCGGTGCACGACGCGAGGGCGAGGACGATCCTCTTGCGACGCCCGCGCCGGCCGCCCCGGAATGGGCACTGGGGGAGCCGGATCTGGTGATCGAGGTGCCGGAAGAGGCCGTACCTGCCACCGGCATGGTGGACTTCCTGATCAAGCGCGCCGATCTGGCGTTGACCGAGGATCGCTGGGTGCAGGCCGTCGCCTATGACGTGGGGGAGCCCTCCGTACTGCACAGTCTGCTGGTGCATGCGGTGGACCCTGCCATCAGCGACCGCAATCCGGCGGATCTGATCGATCCAGACAATGCCGATTTCATCAGCCTTTACGTGCCAGGTCGCCCGCGTGAAGTGTTTGCAGAGGATTCCGGCTATCTGCTGCGCGCCGATCGCGACCTGTCCTTCAAGCTGCGTTACGTGACAGGGGGGCGCGAGCGCCTGGATCGTACACGCATCGGTTTCTATTTTCGCGACACTCCGCCGCAGTACCAGGTGCGCCATGTGATCACGCTGAACGAAGAGTTCACCATCGCACCCGGCGTCGACAATCAAGTCGAGAATGCTGCGGCACCGGCGTTTGCGCAGGACGTGTTCGTGGAGAGCTTTGCGCCGCAGACCCACACGCGGGGCAAGAGCATGCGCATCAATGCCGAGCTGCCCGATGGCAGCGTGCGGCCGCTGATCAATGTGGCGAATTACAATTTCAACTGGCAGATGAATTACCCGCTGCGTGAGCGCGTGGCACTGCCGGCAGGCAGTCGCCTGGTCACCGAGACGGTGTACGACAATTCAGAGGCGAATCCGCACAACGTGGATGCCGAGGCGCAGGTGAATGTGGGTGTGACCACCTACGACGAGATTCTGCATCACTATGTGCGAGTGCTGGAGCAGCGCAGGCCGTAAGCCCGTCCTGCTCCCGCGGTGCGGGGTTATTGCCAGTCGCGCAGCATGATTTCCTCCTTCACTGCATGGACCGCCGCTGTCCGCTGGGAAACCAGCGGTTGCGATACCTCGCGCCCCAGAGACGAAGCGCGGGGCAGATCGTTGGCAAAGCACGCGGCGATGATGTTGGTCCCGGCCTGAATCTCGTCTTCCGCCATGCGAATCGGATTGTTTGCGGCGCGATTGGTCTGGATGAGAGTGTCAACGCCTGTGTCGTGGACACCGTTGCAGGCGCCAAGCAGCAAAGAGACAGAGCAGGCTGCCGCGCAGGAAACGCTGGCTGACGATCACTTGTGCCCTGCTGCGACGACAGTGAAGGTGCCACCCCGGATACCGAAGCGGGCGCTATCTTCCGGATTGAGGTAGTGCACGCGGGCGCACCCCTCATGTTTGGAACGCTTCCGAAGGTCGGCGGCGAACGTCATGGGAATCAGCACCAGACTCTGATCCTTTTGGTACCTGTATCTCTGGCTCGACGCTGAAGAGAGCATCTTCGCCACTTCACATCCCTTCCACGCCCTCGCTGACCAGACCGTTCACCAGCATGTGGTGACAGGCATTCTGGAACGCCCCGGCATGGCGTGTCGGGGCGCCGAGATAGAGGCTTGGTGGCATGTCGCTATCAACCGTACCAGGCTCTGGTCGGACTCATGTCAGGCAAGTACATCTGCTGCTCCCTGACGGCGAACGGCGTGGCCCTGGAAGGGGCGGCCGCTGCTTCAGGGATCCCTGGAATCCGGCCAAATCAGTTGAGCACGCTGTAACCACGTCCGCGCAGACAGTTGTGGATGACGCGATCGCGTTCACGCATTCCCGAGGAAGCGCCCTGCAGGCCGCCTCCCACGGCGCCCGCACCAGCGGAGCGCGTTGCAGTACGGCTGTTGCCCATGATGCCACCAATGGCGCCGCCGACAGCAGCACCCACGGCAGCGCCGGCGACAACGCGCTCGCCCACGGGCACTTGATCGGCGATGGCCTGGCATTCTGACAGATCGGCCTGATAACGGCCCATGTCAACGCCCTGCGGATCAATGATCGGGCCACTGTAAAGCGGGCCTCGACCAGACTGACAGGCTGCCATTCCCAGCACCAGAACGGATAACAGTATCGGCTTGCACATGAGCGAGACTCCTTGGCAAAAAGGGTGGACGTCGACGCATTGCCGCTGTCGGAAATGTGTCATGCATGCGAGCCGTCCAACGCAGAGGGCTTGCAGTGGTTTACCGGCGCAGGGTCAATTGGGCAGGTGCTGCTGCACCCACTGCTGCAGCCGAGCTGGCGGCAGCGCCCCCGAAAGGCGGGCGACTTCGTGTCCCTTGTGGAACAGCACCAGCGTGGGAATGCTGCGGATGGCAAAACGCTGCGCCAGCGCCTGCTCCACCTCCGTATTGACCTTTACCAAACGCAGGCGCGGCTCGAAGCTGGCAGCAGCGGCATCGAAGGTCGGTGCAAACGAGCGGCACGGGCCACACCACGGCGCCCAGAAATCCACCAGCAGCGGGACGTCGCCGCTCAGGTGCTGATCAAAGCTGCTCCGGGACAGCGGCACGGGATGCCCGTTGAACAGCGCCTGCTTGCAGGCGCCGCAAGTCCCTTTTTCTGACAGCCGAGGCGCTGGCATGCGGTTCTTGCGATGACAGTGTGGACAGGTCACATAGATCTGATCGGACATGCGGGTCTCCCGTGGGATGGCTCTGCGTCAACTCCCTGCCATATCGGGACAGCAGACGCTGCTTTCAAGCCTGCCGGCCTCGCCTGCCGCCATTGCATTGGCAAGCGAATTCGATGATCCTCGGATACGTCTTCAGCCAGCAGCAGTGCAGACTTTCCGATGACCGAACAGCTTCCGCCGTATGCACCCCGAGAAGCGCGTGCCCGCACCGTCTGGCTGCGCCCCACGCTGCGCAGTTCGCAGAAGGAAGCGGTGGCTTCGGCCACCATGACGGCCACCGGTGACAACTTCTTCAATGCCTTTGCCATCTACCTCAATGCCACGGCTGCGCAGATGGGCTGGCTGATGGCGATTCCTCAGCTCTTCGGCGCGCTATTCCAGATACTCTCGGCCTGGCTCGGCAACTATCTGCCGCGCAAGCCGCTGGTGGTGACCACCGCGGGCTTTCAAGCACTGGTGGTGTTTGCTCTCGCCGTGCTGGCACTCACGCGCAGCGCCAGCTCCGTGCCCTGGTTGATCGGGCTCTGTGTCCTGTATTTCTCCTGTCTCAATTTCATTCAGCCACAGTGGCGCGCTTGGATGGGAAGCATCGTGCCGCAGCGCCGGCGTGGCGCTTTCTTTGCCTCGCGCACACGCCTGACCATGATGGCTTCGCTGGCCATCTTCGTGAGCGGGGGAGCGCTGCTGAGTCTGAGCGAGCGGCTGGGGGTCGTGTGGCTGGGTTTCGCGTTGCTGTTTGCCGCAGCGGGTGCCGGGCGCGTGATCTCGGCCCGTCTGCTGACACAGATGCATGACCCTGACCCGGTGCCGCATCCATCCGGCCGCAAGGGTTTCTGGCAAAGTCTGCTGCAGATGCGCGCTTCCCTGAAGGATCGCACCTTCCGCGAATACAGCTTCTTCGTGGCTGGCATGCAGGGGGTGGTGGCGATCTCGGCTCCCTTTTTCGCCGTTTACATGCTGCGCGACCTGCAGTTCACCTACCTGGAGTACAGCCTCAATGCCATCGCGTCGATCCTGACGCAATTCCTCACACTGAGTTTCTGGGGGCGTTTCAGCGATCGCTTCGGCAATCGCCTGGTGATGCTGTTCTCCAGTATCGTGATTCCCGTGGTGCCCTTGCTCTGGCTGTTCTCGCCGGATCACTGGTACCTGATCGGCGTGCAGATGGTCTCGGGCTTCGTGTGGAGTGGCTACAGTCTCAGCACGGCCAACTATCTCTACGACATCCGGCCGCACAAGAGTGATTTTGCCGTCTATGCGGCCATGCAGTCGGCACTGAGCGCCGTGGCCGTGTTCGGGGGAGCGCTGCTGGGCGGGTTGATTGCCACGGCGGCGCCGCACATCGCGGAGGCCGTGCCTTTTCTGAGTGCCATGCGCAGCCCCCTGTTCATCGTGTTCGTGGCGAGTTTCCTGCTGCGGGTGGCGGTATCGGTGTGGTTCATTCCGCGCGCGGCGGAACCGCGTGTGCGCCGACGTCCGAAGGTATTGCAGGTGATCTACCGGGTGACGCGTTTCAGCGCCATTTCAGGGATCGCGCTGGACTGGTTGAGCGTGACCCGGCGCGGCGCTGACAAGAGGTCGGAAGCAGTCGATGACAGCGAGGAGCCCTGAGGGGCCCTCAGTCCGCCAGCCAGATTTCGCGCACCCAGAGCCAGAGGGAGTCCCAGCTCTGATCGCTGATGCGCTCGTCCCAGAACAGCACGGTGCCATCCTGGCTGATGCAGTAGTAGCCGCCGTCGGCCTCGCAGATGGGCAGGTAGCGCCGCGGCAGCCCAAGGCTCCAGGCCACGGCGGCCACTTCGGGCAGATAGGTATGGGAGTTCGGATCTGTGACCGTGACCGGCTCCAGGCGGCCCCAGACCACATCGCTGACGGTCAGCAGGAAGACCCGCAGGTCGTCCGGCAGCGACATGTACAGCTGTTCCTCGATCTCGACGAGCAGATCCTCGTCGGGCAATTCCAGCGGGACCGGCACGGGCTCGTTCCGCTCCCGCAGCATCTCGATGATGTCTTCCATACTACCTGGAGGCTCCTGCTTCCCGCTCTTCTACACGTGCTCCCGCCAGAATGCCGGGCAGGGCGTAGTTACCTTCGTGGCAGGCATATTCGAACATCTGGTCCTGTGTGCGCAACATCGGAATCTCTGCGGTCCAGGGGGCCGTGAAGGTCTGGGGGTCGGTTACCGTCACACTGTAATTGATCGTATCGGGCCCCACGCGCGTGAAGCGCTCCACGGTGTGAAATTCAGCGCCCGAGCCCCGGTAGTTCTGCAGCGGATGGAAATTGCGCGTTTCCACCACCAGGGTTTCGCCTTCCCAGCGGCCGATGGAATCGCCCATCCAGGGTTTCCAGGCGGCGGGCAGGGGCTGGTCGTCGATGCGGATGATGCGGGCGTCATGCACCATCTCCACCAGGATCATCACGTAGCCAGGTGACTGCACGATCTGGTAGTGATTGTTGTAAAGGATCGGCAACATGGGCGGTCCGGAGCTGGAGCCGAACGAGAGCAGGCAGCGCTCGGCCAGCGGGCGTGATTCGGGGCCGCGGAACGGGTCTTGCGCTCGCTCCTGCGCTGCCGCTGCGAGCCGGGCCTGGGCCGCGGGGGTCAGGGCAGGAATGCGCCCATCGGGCGGATCCACCACGAGAGAAGTGCGGCGCTCGCCGTTGTAGATTGCCACCTTGGTGCCATCATCGAACCAGAAGGCGTTGTAGCTGTCCTCCAGGTCGATCTGCTCCTTGGTGGGAGGTGGGCGATTCGGATCGCTGGGCAGATCGGCGGCGGCAATCGCGGCCAGCACGGCCTGCTCCATGGCCTGCTGCTCGGCCTCGCTCAGGAAGGGGCGGTCGGCCAGCTCTGGCGGGCGCTCCAGCGGCGTAATGGTGTTGTTGGTCCACATGCCCTGCAGGTTGGGATAACCGTCGGCGGTGCGGGGAGCGCGATAGGCGTCGGTCTGGGCCCAGACCAGCACCCCAGGCAGCAGAAACAGTGCCAGCAGCATGCAGACGGCGCGCGTTGATAATGCGGGTCGTGCGGGTCGTGCAGGAACGGGAAGCCGGTTGATCATTATTGTTCTCCGAGTCTTTGCCCTGGATGCGCAAACGCGCGTTTCGAGAGTAGCAACAAGCTGCGCGCGCGGGCAAGTCGGCTTGACGGGTTGCTCAGCAGGTAGCCAGCACCAAGTGCGCGGTTTACCATTCCAGCCCCGCTTGCCCGGAGGATACACCGCCATGAATTGCCTGCCTGCTGTTGAACTGCTGTCTCCTGACGGCGCCGAGCCCACTGCTGCCATTCTCTGGCTGCACGGCCTGGGTGCTGACGGCCACGACTTCGCCGGCATCGTCCCGGAGCTGCATCTGCCCGCCGACCTGCCGGTGCGCTTCGTGTTTCCCCATGCGCCGAAGATCCCCGTCACCATCAACAACGGCTATGTCATGCCGGCATGGTACGACATCCTGGAGATGAGCATCGAGCGCCGGGTGGATGTCGCGCAGTTGACACGCTCGGCTGAAGCTGTGCACGCCCTGATCGAGCGCGAGGTGGCGCGTGGCATCGACAGCCGCCGCATCGTGCTGGCGGGCTTTTCCCAGGGCGGTGCCGTGATCCTGCAGGCGGCGCTGACCTGTGCGCGTCCGCTGGCCGGGGCGATGTCCCTGTCGAGCTATTTCCCCACTGCCGAGCTTGTGCAGCAGACAGCCGCCAATGCGGGCCTGCCGGTGCTGGTATGTCATGGCAGTCATGACACCGTAGTGCCCGAGGCGCTGGGGCGTCGTGCCGAGGCGGCCTTGCGCGCGCTGGGTCACTCGGTGCAGTGGCAGAGGTATCCGATGGAGCACTCGGTGTGTCTGGAGCAAGTGCGGGACATCTCCGCCTGGCTGCAGCGCGTGCTGGCCTGAGTCAGAGCGTCGGCAGCCCGATGCCGCGTGCCATGAGAAAGGCCAGCACAGGAATGAAGGCCAGCAGGATCAGCTCGGCGCGCAGGACACGCAGGACACTCACCGGCACCTCGATGATGTTCTGCGTGTGCTTGCGGTGGCGCAGCAGGAATACGGTAGGGTGGATGGACAGCAGCCCCACCAGCACGAACAGACCGAGTTTGGCGTGGAACACGGGATTGCCCGAATAGAAATCCGCCGGCTTGCCCCCCCAGAACCAGAGCCCCAGTCCGCAGGCCAGCACCAGAGCGGCGCTGATGCCATAGGCGGCATCCACCTTGAGCAGGTTGCGCAGGTCCTCCTGGCTGATCTGCCGCGCCATGGCCATGTTCTCGATGATCAGGGTGCCGGCCAGCACCAGGACGGCGGTCAGATGCAGGTAGCGGATCAGCAGGTCCATGGCAGGCTCCGGGTTCAGACAGGGTGAAAGGACACACCATGGCGGGTGAGCACCGTTGCCAGGCGCCCGGTGCGCAGGGCACTGGCGGTGTCGGTGTAGCCGCCGATGGACTCGCCGCCGATGAACAGCTGTGGCAACGTGTTGCTGCCTGTCAGCTCCTCCAGACGCCCACGCACGCGCTGCTGCAGCGCAGGCTCCAGGAAACTGCCGCGATCCAGCTCGTGGTCGATGTAGCTGATCTGCAGCTGGTCCAGCAGCTGCTTGGCGGAGCGACAGAAACTGCACCAGCTCAGAGAGAACAGCACGACTGGATGAGCGGGGTCTGCCAGGACGGCATCGACGTCGAAGTCTGGGGCGGGAAATGCAGTGGACATGGGATCACCTTCAGATGGCGTTGTGGCGGATTGTGGCACAGGCGGGGCAGCAATTGCTGCACGACTGGCATGACGGACACACTGGCGTGCCGGGCCCTGTGCTAGAGTGCCGGCTCGTTTCACACTCATCCCCCTACTGGAGACCCCCATGATTGGCTATGTGACACTCGGCACCAACGACCTGGCCCGCGCCGGCGCATTCTACGACGCCTTGCTGACAGAACTGAAAGCCACCCGCGTAATGGAAATGGATGGCTTTATCGCCTGGGGCAACAGCCCGACCAGTCCGATGCTGTCCGTCATCCGTCCCTACGACAAGAATCCCGCCACCTTCGGCAACGGCACCATGATCGCCCTGCTGGCCGACAGCCGAGCTACTGTGGACCGCGTGTACAGGAAGGCCATCGAGCTGGGCGCGAAGGACGAAGGCCCGGCCGGTCCGCGCAGCGATACCTACTACGCCGGTTACTTCCGTGACTTGGACGGCAACAAGCTGAACGTTTTCTACAGCGGCAACTGAGCTTCCCCCGGGCGCGCGAGGCCGCTCCCGCGGTCTGGCGCCCCTTTCCCTTGCTGATTCTTCAATTCCAGAATCCGGTGAGAAAATCCCCGGGCAGCCGCGCTGAGTCCTGCTGGACAGCTCTTGGCCGGGTGGTAGCATCTGTACCATTCTGCAACCACGGCGCCGCGCGCCCGGAGCAGAGCAGCCCAGACACAGCCCCGTCCCACTTCTTTCCCCGGAGACTCCCATGCCAATTCTTGCACGCTCCCGATCCCTCGCTTTCACTGCGCTGCTGAGTGTGTTGTCCTGCACTTCGCTGCAGGCCGCCGAGCGGGTGGGGGACTTCGCCCTGCTCGACCAG
>JBEDFR010000007.1:0-5502 GCA_041175045.1 Pseudomonadota bacterium
CCGGCGGCACGGTGCTGAGGGCCCCGCGCGCGGGCGGCGGGTTTGCCGACCGTCTGCCGCCTTGGAGGGGGGCAGCGGGGCCTACACGGACGTACTTGTGGCGTGTCGGCAAGCCTGCCGCCAGCGCGCGGAGCCCCGGCCAGCGTGATCGCGGGCAGGGCCCGCTCCTACCTTGGGGCGCTGGCGTGCATCCGTATGTTGATCATGCGCAGCGTCGCCTTCACCGCCGCCATCACCTGGTTCGCATCCACGCCCCGGGTCTTCAGCTCCCGCTCGCCGTCGCCCCAGGTGATGATGCACTCGGTCAGCGCACTGGTGTTGCCACCGCGTGGGATGTGCACCTCGTAGTCGATCAGGTCCGGCATCTTGAACTTGCGCTGCCTGAGGATGCGGCCGATGGCGTCCATGAAGGCGGCGAAACCGCCGTTGCCCGCGCCGGAGCCGCTGTACTCCCGGCCATCGATGTTGACGCGGATGCTCGCCGTGCTCTCCACGTCCAGCCCGCTGCTGATGTAGCAGTTGAGCAGGCGGATGTAGTGGTATTCGCGGCTCTCCAGCACGTCGGCGATGATGAAGGGCAAGTCGTCCACCGTGATGATCTGCTTGGAATCGCCCAGCTCCACCACGCGCTGCAGCACCTTGCGCTGGTCCTCGGCGCTCAGGCTCAGCCCCAGTTCTTCCAGGTTGTTGGCCAGCGAGGCCTTGCCGGACATCTTGCCCAGGGCATAGACGCGCTTGCGGGCGAAACGCTCTGGCCGCAGCGCGGTGATGTAGAGCCCGCCCTTGGAATCCCCGTCGGCATGAATGCCCGCCGTCTGGGTGAACACGTCGGCCCCCACGATGGGCGCATTCGCGGCCACCCACTTGCCGGAGAAGTTCTCCACCATGCGGCTCAACTGCCCGATACGGGTCTCGTCGATGGACAGCTGCACGCCCATCTTGTCGCGCAGCACCACCGCGACTTCCGCCAGCGAGGCATTGCCCGCGCGCTCGCCCAGACAGTTGATGGTGCAGTGCACGGTGTTGATGCCCGCCTTCACGGCCGCCATGACATTGGCGGTGGCCAGGCCGTAGTCGTTGTGCGGATGGAAGTCGAAGGCGAGATCGGGGAAGCGGGCGATCATGTCGGTCATGGCGGCGAAGACTTCGTCCGGCGTCATCACCCCGAGGGTGTCGGGCAGCATGAACGATTCGATGCCCAGCCCCTTGGTGCCTTCCAGCAGGCCGAACACATAGGCGGGGCTGTCCTTGTAGCCGTTGGACCAGTCCTCCAGGTACATGTTCACGCGCAGACCGCGCTCATGGGCATAGGCCACGGTGCGGCGGATGTCCTCGATGTGCTCGGGCAGGGTGCGGCGCAGCTGCTCGCGGCAGTGCTTCTCGCTGCCCTTGGCCAGCAGATTGATGACGCGGCCGCCCGCCTTCTCCACCCAGTCCACGCTCAGGCGATGGTCGACGAAGCCCAGCACCTCCACCTTGTCGAGACAGCCTTCCTGTGCCGCCCAGGCGTTGATGTCCACCACGGCCAGGCGCTCGCCGTCCGACACGCGGGCCGAGGCCACTTCGATGCGGTCCACCTTCAGGGACTGCAGCAGTGCGCGGGCAATGTTCAGCTTCTCCTTGGCGGCGAAGGAGACGCCCTGGGTCTGCTCGCCGTCGCGCAGCGTGGTGTCCAGCAGGCGGACATGGCGAGGGGAAGCGGTGTCGGACGAATGGCTCATGGTGTCGGGCTCTTTGCACTCGAAGATGACGATAAGGGATGCCGGGATGACAGCCGAAAACGAGCTGCAGATTCTAGCAAACAAAGCCGAGCTGCGGGAACGCGGGGCATGCACCGTGCATCCGCCCGGACTAACCGGGTATACTCCCGCGCACTTTCAAGGTGGAACCCAGCAGAGGCGGGACTATGACAATACGGGTGGGAGTACCGAAGGAAATCCGTGCCGGCGAACAGCGCGTGGCGCTGGTGCCGGACGTGGTGAAGAAGCTGAACGCGATGGGCGTCAGCGTGAGTCTGGAGAGCGGCGCGGGCGACCTGGCCGGCCACGGCGATGCCGACTACGCCGCCGACATCGCGCCTGACGACGCAACGGTGCTGGGCAATGCCGACATCGTGCTCACCGTCAATCCACTGCAGGCGCCGCAGATCGAGAAGCTCAAGGACGGTGCCATCCTGATCGGCTACCTCAACCCCTGGGGCGATCTCGAGCGCTTCACCCGCCTCAAGCAGAAGAACATCAGCGCCTTCTCCATGGAACTGATTCCGCGCATCTCCCGCGCCCAGGCCATGGACGCGCTGTCCTCCCAGGCCTCCATTGCCGGCTACAAGGCCGTGCTGATCGCCAGCACCCTGCTCGGCAAGTTCTTCCCCATGCTCACCACCGCCGCCGGCACGGTGCGCCCCTCCAAGGTGCTGGTGATCGGTGCCGGGGTGGCCGGCCTGCAGGCCATCGCCACCGCCCGCCGCCTGGGCGCCATCGTCGAGGGCTATGACGTGCGCGCCGCGGTGAAGGACCAGGTGGAATCCCTGGGCGCCAAGTTCGTCGACATCGACATCAAGGCCGAAGGCGCCGGCGGCTATGCCCGCGAACTGACGGCCGAGGAAAAGGCCCAGCAGCAGGCCATTCTGGCCCGCCACGTGGCGGCTGCCGACGTGCTCATCACCACCGCCGCCATTCCCGGCCGCCCCTCGCCGAAGATCATCAGCCGCGAGATGGTGGAAGGCATGAAGGGCGGCTCGGTCATCGTCGACCTCGCAGCCGAGGGCGGCGGCAACTGCGAACTGACCCGGCCTGGCGAGACCCTCCTGCACAATCGCGTGAAGATCCACGGCCCCATCAATGTCCCCAGCACCGTCAGCGGCCACGCCAGCGAGCTGTATGCCAAGAACCTGCTCAACCTGCTCGGCCTGCTCATCAAGGACGGGCAGGTACACATCGATCTGGAAGACCAGATTCTCAAGGACAGTCTGATTACCCACGGCGGCGCCATCGTGAACGCGCAGATCCGGGACAAAGTGGAAGGAGGTGCACAATGATCGAAGGGCTCGCAGCGCTTTACATCTTCATGCTGGCCGGCTTCACCGGCTATGAAATCATCAGCAAGGTGCCGGTGATCCTGCACACCCCGCTGATGTCTGGCTCCAACTTCGTGCACGGCATCGTGCTGGTGGGTGCCATGATCGCCCTCGGCATTGCCGAGAACTCCACCCAGCAGGCCATCGGCTTCGTCGCCGTGCTGCTGGCCGCGGGCAACGCGGTCGGCGGCTATGTGGTCACCGAACGCATGCTGGAGATGTTCAAGTCCAGCGACAAGAAGGACGCCGCCGGAGGGAAGAAGTAAATGAGCATCCTGATCCAAGCCAGTTATTTCCTTGCGGCCGTGCTGTTCATTCTCGGCCTGAAGCAGATGAGTTCGCCCGTCACGGCGCGGCGCGGCATCCAGTGGGCTGGCGCCGGCATGGTGCTCGCCACCCTGGTCACCTTCCTGGCGCCCGAGCTGTATGACAACCCGCAGGCCATGACCAATTACCTGCTGATCATCGTGGCCATCGCCATCGGTGGCGGCTATGCCTGGGTCACCGGCAAGAAGGTCGCCATGACCGACATGCCGCAGATGATCGCCATGTACAACGGCATGGGCGGTGGCGCAGCCGCCACCATCGCGGCGGTGGAACTGCTCAAGGCCCAGGGTGAAGTGGCCGCTGGTGCGCCCACTGGCGAGGGCATCAAGACGCTTGGTGTGAAAGTACTCGACAGTCATCCGCAAACCATCGCTCAGGCCATGGGCACCGACGTTGCCATCCTCGCCATCGTCGGCGCCATCATCGGTACCATCGCCTTCAGCGGCAGCATCATCGCCTGGGCCAAGCTCGACGGCCGCCTGAACACCAGCAAATTGCTGCCACAGCAGCAAACGGTCAATCTGGTGCTGGCGATAATGCTGGTACTCGTGGCGATCTCGGTGTTCAACACGAATGCCCTCGGGCCCATCGTGGTGTTCTTCGTGCTGGCCCTGATCCTGGGCGTGTTCATCACCGTGCCCGTGGGCGGCGCCGACATGCCGGTGATCATCTCCCTGTTCAACGCCCTGACCGGCCTGGCCGTGGGCTTCGAGGGCTATGTGCTGGGCAATGCCGCCATGATCATCGCCGGCACGGTGGTGGGCTCGGCCGGTTCGCTGCTGACGCATCTGATGGCCAAGGCCATGAACCGCTCCGTGGGCAATGTGTTCTTCAGCGGCTTCGGCACCAGCGCCACGGCCACGGCCGACGCGGGCGAGTCCGGCGGCTCCATGAAGGAGATCCAGGCCCAGGACGTGGGCATCATGATGGCTTATGCCAGCCAGGTGGTGGTGATTCCCGGTTACGGCATGGCCGTGGCCCAGGCCCAGCACAAGGTGTGGGAACTGACCCAGCTGCTCACCGAGAAGGGCGTCAAGGTGAAGTTCGCCATCCATCCGGTGGCGGGACGCATGCCCGGGCACATGAACGTGCTGCTGGCCGAGGCCGGCGTGCCCTACGACCTGATCTACGACATGGAAGACATCAACGCCGACTTCGCCAATACCACGGTCACCCTGGTGATCGGCGCGAACGACGTGGTCAACCCGGCGGCCAAGAACGACCCGAACAGTCCGCTGTTCGGCATGCCGATCCTGAACGCCGAGCAGTCCGACAACGTCATCGTGATCAAGCGTGGCCGCGGCACCGGCTTCTCCGGTGTCGAGAACCCGCTGTTCCTGCTCGACAACACGCGCATGCTGTTCGGCGATGGCCAGAAGGCCGTCAATGAACTCATCCAGGCCGTGAAAGAGCTGTAAGGGCGCATGAGCAGACCCGCCCACAAGGCCTCCTCCGCAGGCGCGAGCGTCACCGACGCCGACGCCGGGCCGGTCGCCGAGGCCCTGCTGCCCTCGGCCGGGCTGTGGCGCCGGCTGGCGGCGCTGCTCTACGACGCCTTTCTGGTGGCCGCCATCTGGATGGCCTTCGGCTTCCTGCTGCAGTTCATCGTGGGCCCGGACACCAGTCAGCTGGTGGACGGGCGCGTGCAGACCGACCCGGTGCTGGACGTGATCGTGTTCCTGGTGGAGGTGGGCAGTGCGGCGGGCTTCTACCTCTGGTTCTGGACGCACACGGGCCAGACGCTGGGCATGATTGCGTGGCGGATCAAGGCAGTCAGCCGCGCGGGTGGTCTGATGTCGGTGCAGCAGGGCGTGCTGCGCTGGGGGCTGGCCTGGCCGGCCTTCTTCCTGCTGGGTGGCGGCTATCTGTGGCGCTACGTGGACGCCAACCGCGACGCCCTGCACGACAAGCTCTCCGGCACCCGCGTGGTGCTGCTGCCCAAGGGCTCGCGCCCGTTCTGATGGCCTGATGCCTGATGCCTGATGCCTGATGCCTGATGCCTGATGCCTGATGCCTGATGCCTGATGGTAGGAGCGAGCCCTGCTCGCGATCGCTCTGAGTGAAACTCCCAACCCTTTTGCTTGCGGATTCTTCCCGGC
>JBEDFR010000008.1:0-3162 GCA_041175045.1 Pseudomonadota bacterium
CGCGAGCCATCGGCCCGCGTGCCGCGCAGCACGGAATCATCTTCAGCGGCGAGCAGTGTGCCGTAGCGCCAGTTGCCGGACTGCCCGGTCACTTTGCCGGCAGCCAGCAGGTCGCTGGGGCGGCTCTGATCGGTGGCGATCACGCTCACCCCGCTGGGAATGGTGTAGCTGGCCTGGCGCCCGATGCGCCGCGTGTTCAGCAAGGTGGTGGGCGGGCCACCGAAGCCACCGCCGCGCGAGGAGGTGACGAACACATCCTGGCCTTCCAGGAAGAACGGGCGTTTCTCTTCGAAGAAGGTCTCGAAGGCGCCCAGGTTTACCACCACGTCGTCGGATTCCACCGTGCCGAAGTCCGGGTTCAGCGCGGCCGACAACTGGGTGTTGGAGCTGGGGCGCCAGTAGAGGTCGGTGCCCACGCGGTAGTCGGTGGCGTCCTTCATGTCGTCGAAGGTAGCGGAGACATAGGGGTAGAGCGTGAACTGCGTGCTCGGGTTCACATCGCTGATCTCGACCTTGTGAAACGCGCTGAGGAACTCGGCGCTGTTGCGCGGCAGGGCGGGCCAGGACCAGGTCTCGCCGCGAGCGGCGGCCACGCGCTCGATGTAGATGCCCATGGTGCGCGTGGCGCCTTCCTCGGCCTGAGGCAGCGCCATCATGGACCAGGGCAGGAACATCTCGGCGGACCAGCCGTCGTCCAGCGACACAGCCGCCGAATCCCAGGGGCCGTCCCACTGGCGGTTGATCTGGCGCTCGGGCAGCACGGTGCCGTCGTTGAGCGAGCCCCCCAGGTTGATGCGCAGGAAGTAGCCGTAGAGCCCCTGCCCCGAAGGGTCCACGACAAAGCCGTAGCTGTCGCGCTGTGACTGCGCATCGCGAGAGCTCATGCGCGAGACGAGGGTGTCGGCGGGCTGGTAGTTCATCACCCCCACGTAGATGCCGCGCTCGTTGTAGAACACCCGGGTGTGGGTCTCGTAGGGCGCGGGTTCCAGCGTGTCGGGCTGGATGATCTGCATGTTGTCGATCACGGGAAGCGTGGCCCAGATGGCCTCGTCGAGCCGGCCGTCCATGACGAAGGCGGCCTGTTCCTGGCTGACCCGGGTCAGCGGCGTGGGACGAGCGCTGGCGTCAGCGGCGTTCTGCGCCTGCAGCGGCAGGGCGCAGACCAGGGTGGCGAGCAGGACGAGAGGGCTGGCGGAACGGACGAAACGGCAGGCAAAGGGCTTCGGGTAACTCGGAGTCACTGGCAATCTCGACTGAAGGGTCTGCGCGAGGGTGCCAGAGCACCGGCAGAAAATTTGGGATAGGCGGAAGTCTAGCAGCCAAACCCCCACCGCGTCTTGTGTCCAAACGCAACAGACACTGCGCGCCTCAGCGTGCCTGCAGCGTCACTTCGACATCGAGCACTTCATCGGCCCGGCGAATCCGCAGCTGCACGGTGTCACCCGGTGTCGCCTCGCGCAGGAAATTGGAATACTCCTGCAAGCTGCCGATGACCGTGCCGTCGAACTGCAGCAGCACATCGCCCGCCTGCAGGCCCGCTGCCTCGGCGGCACCGCCCGGCGTCACACCGGATATCTGCACGCCCTCGCCTGCATAATTGAATTCGGGAATGGTGCCCAGCGAGGCAGCGCGTGCGCCGGCCACGGCCTCGGTGGCCCGCACTGGCGCATTGCTCAGAGTCACTCGCAGCGGCTCGGCGCGCATGGCCAGATAGACGATGGCTTCCTCCACCCACAGCGCAATATCCGACATGCCGGCGAGGTCGAGCTTGTCGGCGGTGTCGCTGGCGCGGTGGTAATCGGTGTGCAGGCCGCTGAACAGATGCAGCGCGGGAATGCCCGCCTCCAGGAAGGCAACATGATCGCTGCCCGCCACGGATTGCGCCGGAAACTGCGACGTGACCCCGATGGTGAAGCCGATGCCCTGCGCCATGAACGGCCATTCATAGGCACTCTCGGAGCCGAACACCTGCAGGGTGCGGCCTTCGAGACGCCCCACGCTGTCGAGGTTGAGCATGGCGAAGAGGGATTGCGTGGTGTAGGGCGCCGGCGGATTCGCCACGAAATGCCGCGAACCGAGCAGGCCGGCTTCCTCGCCGGAGAAGGCGACGAACACCACGGGACGGCGCGGGGTGAAGGCACGCTGCAGCTTGCGCGCCACGTCGATCAGAATGGCGACGCCCGAGGCGTTGTCGTCGGCGCCGGCATAGACAGACACGCTGCCATCGGCGGCCGTCTCGACACCCAGATGATCGTAGTGCGCCCCCAGCACGATGGGCGCGTCCTGCAGCGCCGGGTCGGTGCCCGGCAGCACGCCAATCACATTGCTCAACGCGACCGACTCGCCCGAAGGCAGCGTCTGCGTCCAGGTGCTCAGATGCGAGCCGCCCGGCGCCTGCAGGCCGATGGCGGCGAACTGCTGCGCGATATAGTCGGCGGCTTGCTCCAGGCCTTCGCTCCCGAGTCCGCGACCCTGCAGCTGCGGGTCGGCCAGCACATCGACATGGGACTGCAGGCTGTCGGGCAGATACTTGGGCGGCAGTTCGGCCAGCGGCGCGCGCGGCGGCAGCACGGCCAGCGTGATGCTGGCGTCGAGTCCGCTCTTGCGCCACAGCAGCGGCGAGTCGGGACTCTCCCACTGCCCCTTCACATCATTGGTGGGCTCACTGCCCACGAAGCTCAGATAGGAATACTTGCCATAGTGCGGCAGCTTCTCGGTGAGCCCGGGCATGGCGGCCGCCGAATCGGCGTGTATCCAGCCCAGCGTCAGCTCGGGATCGTCCGGGTGAATGGCGGTGAGCACGGTGCTGCGGTTGGCATAGGGCAGCTCGCTGCCCATCAGCGTCAGGCCCGCGTCAGAGAAGCGCACACCGTAATAACTGACAGCGTCTTCCACAATGCCTGAGGCCGGGTTGTCGCGGCCCATGATCCACACGGAGGTGTCGGCGGGCAGCAGGGTGAAGTCTTCCGCCATGACAATCTCGGCGGACACCGACGGATCGGCACTGAAGAACTCGGCCATCTCCAGCCACAGGGCCCGTTCCTGCTGCGGCACCACGAACACGATCTGCTGCGCGCCGAACATCTGCCGCAGCGTGGGCGGCAACTCGGCCACATCGAGGCGGCGGAACACATCGAAGTACGGGTCGGCCACCACGGCCTG
>JBEDFR010000009.1:0-5839 GCA_041175045.1 Pseudomonadota bacterium
GCCGGTGTCCGGATTGCGCCAGCGCGCCTGCATGCGTCGGGCTTGATAGTCCTCGAAGCTGCTGCACGAGGAGATTTCCCGGTAGCAGTTCTGCGACGGCAGCCACACTTCCAGATCGATCGTGCGCGCCGCACTCGAGCCCATGTCGCCGCCACACAAGAGCATGGCGCGGTATGGCAGACCGAGGCGCTGCAACACCTTCTCGGCATGGGATGTCAGAGCTTCCAGCGCGGCGTCGGACTCCCGCGGGCGCACCATCTGCACCAGCTCGACTTTCTCGAACTGGTGCTGGCGTATCATGCCGCGCGTGTCACGCCCGTAGCTGCCCGCCTCGCTGCGGAAACAGGGAGTGTGACAGACAAACTTCAGTGGCAGGTCTTCCGCCGCCACGATGGTGTCGCGAACCAGATTAGTGACCGGCACTTCGGCCGTGGGAATGAGGTAGTACTCGTTCTCCCCCTCGAGGCGAAACAGATCCTCGGCGAATTTCGGGAGCTGGCCGGTGCCCAGCAGGGAGTCGCGGTTCACGATGTAGGGCGTGTAGACCTCCTGATAGCCGTGCTCACCAGTGTGCAAGTCGAGCATGAACTGGATCAGGGCCCGGTGCAGCCGCGCAGTGCTGCCGTGCATGACCACGAAGCGTGCTCCGGTAAGCTTGGTCGCGGCCGGAAAATCCAGTGATCCCAGCGCTTCGCCCAGAGCCACGTGGTCCTTTGGCTCCCAGGCAAACTCGCGCGGAGTGCCCCAGCGACGCAGTTCCACATTGCCGTGTTCATCGCGCCCTTCCGGAACGCTCTCCTGGGGCACATTCGGAATGCGCATGAGCAGGTCGGTGAAGGCTTCCTGCACTTCGGCCAGAGCCTTCTTGTTCTGTTCCAGAGAATCGCCCAGATCGGCCACGGCCGCCAGCAGGGGAGCGACATCCTGACCTGCAGCCTTGGCCTGGCCTATCGCCTTGGAGCGCATATTGCGTTCGTTCTGCAGCTTTTCGGTTTCCTGCTGCAGTTCGCGACGGTGCACATCCAGCGCATTGACCTGGGTGATGTCGAGGTCGAAGTGTTTCTTCTTGAGCAGTGCCGCCAGTTTTTCAGGTTCTGTGCGCAACCATTTCGGATCCAGCATGGAGTCAGTAGTTCCTTGAGCGTAAGTCAACAATTCATCTAAGTCAGAGGGCGCGCATCAGCAGCATGCCCAGCCAGGCCCCGGTCAGACACAGCAGCACGCTGCCTGCGACATAGCCCAGCGCTGCCAGCCAGCGCCCCTCCTGCAACAGCAGCAGCGTGTCCAGCGAAAACGTCGAAAACGTGGTGAAGGCCCCCAGATAGCCCACCACCAGCAGGCCGCGCCACTGTTCGCTCAGCAGCAGCCGTTCACTGATGAGCACGTAGAGCAATCCGATAGCGACAGAGCCCAGCACGTTCACCAGTGCGGTTCCCCAAGGCAAGCGCGTACCGGCCAGCGAGCCGATCCAGAGCATCAACCAGTAACGGGAAAGCGCGCCCAGCGCACCTCCCATGGCCACGGCGAGAGAATACACCATCATGGCGCGTTCCTGTTCGGTGAAGGTTCGGGATAGCGCTGCTGCTGACTCAACCGGTCACGCTCCCGCAACATCTCCAGCTTCTCCCGGATGCGCAGTTCCAGCCCGTTCTCGGTGGGAAAATAGAAGCGGCTGTCCCGCAGGGTCGCAGGGAAATAGTTCTCCCCCGCCGCATAGGCACCCGGCTCATTGTGGGCATAGCGATAGCCTGCCCCGTGATCGAGTGACCTCATCAAGGCCGTCGGCGCATTCCGCAAATGCTCGGGCACCTCCAGCGATGCGCCGTTCTGCACTTCGGCGCGTGCCTGCTTGTAGGCCATGTAGACGGCATTGCTCTTGGCAGCGCAGGCAAGATAGATCACCGCTTGGGCAATCACGAGCTCGCCCTCGGGGCTGCCCAGACGCGTCTGCGCCTCCCAGGCCTGCAGCGCCAGTTGCAGAGCGCGCGGGTCGGCATTGCCGATGTCCTCACTGGCCATGCGCACCAGTCGGCGTGCGATGTAAAGCGGATCACAGCCCCCATCCAGCATGCGCACCAACCAGTACAGTGCCGCATCCGGGCTGGAGCCGCGCACCGCCTTGTGCAGGGCGGATATCTGGTCGTAGAAGACATCACCCCCCTTGTCGAAGCGGCGCGCACCGCCTTGCAAGACCTGCTCTACTACGCTGTCATCGACATGCTGCACGCCGTTCTCGGTGCTTGCCATGTCGACCGCGATTTCCAGCAGGTTCAACACTCGCCGGGCATCCCCGTCCGCGGCAGCAGCGAGGCGCTCTGCCTGCCGTGCTTCCAGCACGATGCCGCGCCCGCCAAGGCCGCGCACCTCGTCCTGCAAGGCCTGGTCGATGACACGCAGCAGATCATCCTGCTGCAGAGGCTTCAGCAGGTACACCCGAGCACGGGAGAGCAGCGCATTGTTCAATTCGAAGGAAGGATTCTCGGTCGTGGCCCCCACGAAGATCAACGTGCCGTCCTCGACATGGGGCAGGAAGGCATCCTGCTGACTCTTGTTGAAGCGGTGCACTTCATCCACGAAAAGCACGGTGCCGTGCCCGCTGCTGCGCTTGCGCGACTGCGCCCGCTCGACAGCTGCGCGGATCTCCTTGACTCCCGACAGAACGGCTGAAAGGCTCTCGAATTGCCCGCCACTGGCGATGGCCAGCAGCCGTGCGAGCGTGGTCTTGCCCACGCCGGGCGGGCCCCACAGGATCATGGAATGCGGCAGGCCGCGCCGGATGGCTTCTCCCAGCGGCTTGCCGGGCCCCAATAGATGTTCCTGCCCGATGAAGTCAGCGAAAACGCGCGGCCGCATTCGTGCCGCCAGCGGCTGCAGATTGTCGACATCAGAAACAGGCGAACTCTCCCCCTGCTCCTGCACGAACAATGTCTCGGTGATGCCGCTCGACATGGCGCTCCTCAGGGGCTGACGCGATTGTCCAGGACCTCGATGTCGGCCGGCGGCGTGAAGACGAACTCCTCATCTGCCAGCGGGGCATCAAGGACATGCTCGAAGAATTCCCAGAACGTGCGCTGACCATTGCCGTTGTCGACATGGATCGCATCCAGCCTGCGGTCGCGGAAATACAGAGTCACGCGTTCATAGAGGCTGGCGGGGTCCACGGGCTCCAGCACGAACTCCCAGGCGGTGCCATTGCCGATATCGCCGCCCGTAATGAAGTAGTCGGCCTCGATTTCAGCCATGCGGCCGCTGAGCAACTGCGCGGCGAGCTCGGATCGCTCGGACTCCCAGTTCTCGAGTGTGACCTGCAGCAGGTCGGGCTGATAGTTCCAGAGAGTTTTGCCATCCGTGACGATCAGTTCAGGGAAGGGTTCCAGCGTCTCCCAATAGAAACCGTCAGGGCGCTTTAGCTTGAACTTGATGATGCTCTCCTCCAGCACGCCACCGCTGGACTCGACAATCAGCTGCCTGACATCGGCCTGGAACGTCTGGATGCTTGCCAACAACTCCTCGAGCTGTCTGGCAGCATTATCCTGCGCATGTGCCGAACCGACGAGCAGCACAAAGGCCGTCGCAAAGCTGGCTGACTTGTGCCGCAGGCACTTGGAAACTCGGCTCATGGTGGCGATCCTGACTAGCGCGGTGGAGGCGGCGCGATGACTTCGCGGCTGCCATTGCTGCCCATGGGTGACACGACTCCGGCCGATTCCATGGCCTCTATCATGCGGGCGGCGCGGTTGTAGCCAATGCGCAGCTTGCGCTGCACCGCAGAAATGGAGGCCTTGCGCGACTCGGTCACAAAGGCGACGGCTTCATCGTACAGCGCATCGTCTTCCTCGCCCCCCTCGTCGTCGTCCCCGCCTGCGCCGAAGCCGCCATAGTCACGCTCATCCGCCCCCTGGGTGATCTCGTCGATGTAGACAGGCTCACCGCGGGACTTCCAATCGGCCACGACGCGATGCACTTCCTCGTCACTAACGAAGGCGCCATGCACACGCGTCGCCACGCCGCCGCCCGGAGGCAGGAACAGCATGTCGCCATGGCCAAGCAATTGCTCCGCACCCCCCTCGCCGAGGATGGTGCGCGAATCGATCTTTGACTGCACCATGAAGGAGAGCCGCGTGGGAATGTTGGCCTTTATCAGCCCCGTCAGCACATCCACCGACGGCCGCTGGGTCGCCAGAATGAGATGGATGCCGGCGGCCCTCGCCTTCTGAGCGATGCGGGCGATCAGCTCTTCCACCTTCTTGCCCACGACCATCATCATGTCGGCAAGCTCGTCCACCACCACCACGATCACGGGCAGGGATTCGAGCACGCCGGCCTGCTGGTCCTCGATGAGCTGCATCGGGTCTGGACGCCACAGTGGGTCCAGAATCGGTTGGCCAGCCTTGGCGGCGTCGGTCACCTTCTTGTTGTAGCCGGCAAGATTGCGTACCCCCAGCGCCGACATCAGCTTGTAGCGTCGCTCCATTTCGGCCACACACCAGCGCAGGGCATTGGCGGCATCTTTCATGTCAGTCACCACGGGAGTCAACAAGTGCGGAATGCCTTCGTAGACGGACAACTCCAGCATCTTCGGATCGATCATGATCATCCGCACATCCTGCGGTGTGGCCTTGAAGAGCAGGCTGAGGATCATGGCATTGATGCCCACGGACTTGCCCGAGCCGGTGGTACCTGCCACCAACAGATGTGGCATCTTCGCCAGATCGACAATCACCGGCTTGCCCACGATGTCATGCCCCAGAGCCATGCTCACCGGCGAGGGTGACTTGTCGAAATCCGGAGACGCCAGCACCTGGCTGAGCATGATCATTTCGCGGTGTTCGTTGGGGATCTCGATGCCTATCACGGTCTTGCCAGGAATCACCTCCACCACCCGCACACTCACCAGAGCCAGCGAGCGCGCCAGGTCCTTGCCCAGGCCAGTGATCCGGCTAGCCTTGATACCGGGTGCGGGCTGCACTTCGAAGCGGGTGATCACGGGTCCGGGATTCACGGCGGTGACCTGGATCTCGATACCGAAGTCAGCCAGCTTCAACTCCAGCAGCCGAGACAGGGCTTCCAGCGATTCCTTGGAGAAACCAGCGCGGGTATTGCCTGACCACTCGTCCAGCAGGGAAATGGCAGGCAGATCTCCGGGATGGGGCGCTGTGAAGAGTCGACCCTGACGTTCTTTCTCTACCCTGGCGCTCTTCATCACAGCCGGCTTGGGCGCCGCAACGATGGTAGGCGGCATACGAGTCCTTTCCTTCTCGATGTAGACATCCAGCGCGCGCTTGCGGGTTTCCAGCATCTGTCGAGTGTCGTGTTCTTGCTTGTGTCGCACCAGCCAGCCACTCATGGTCCGACGCAGATAGCCGAACAGTGCGAGCGTGACAAAACCGGTCTGATCCACCACCCGCAGCCAGGAAATTTCCACGGCAATGGTGAGTCCCAGCATGAAGACGGCAAAATACAACAAGGTGCTGCCGACCACGGCGAACACCGGCAGGGTCACATCCACCATCATCGAGCCGATGACCCCACCTGCCATCCAGGGCAGGTCCTGGTCGATCTCGAAATGCATGGTGGCCAGCGCACACGCTCCGACGGCCAGCAGCACGATGCCCGTGCACTTGAGGAAAAACATCGGCCAGGAGAAGGACGACTCCGGCACCAGAGGCTGCCTCAGCAGATTGTAAGCCTTAAGAACCAACGCGAGAGGAAAAAGATAGGCAAAGTAACCGAACAGCTGGAACAGCAGATCAGCCAACCATGCGCCGATGTGCCCGACCGCGTTGTTGACCTCGCGTCCTGAGCCGGTGGTGGTGAAGCCTGGGTCCGATGACGAGTA
>JBEDFR010000010.1:0-2793 GCA_041175045.1 Pseudomonadota bacterium
CTCTGGTGCTGGTGAAAGGTCATCGCATGGTCATCAACCCGATGACGGCCGGCCTCTCGCAGGCCGTGAACGTCAACCAGCTTCCTACCCAGGGCGTGGAGCGCATTGACGTGACGGACACAATCACTGCCTTCGCGGAATTCGGCTACTACATGGCCGATTCCACCATGCAGCGCCAGCCGCTGGCGCTGAACGGCCCGACCTCCGACAAGCTGATGCTGATGCCGGTCGACAATCCCTACAATCCCTACGGCTCGCGCTTCTATCACGTGACCGGTGCACCCAATGCCGACGGCACGCCGCGGTTGACGGGCACGCCGCGAACGGTCGGTTTCACGCAGATGACTCTGGCCGGTCTGTCACCCGAAGTGATCGAGACGGACTCCGATGTGCTGCGCTTCACCGCTGGCCTCAAGGGCGAGCTGGGCGAGACCTGGACCTGGGAATCCGCGCTGTTCTACAACGAAGTGAACGGCAACGACGAGGCCTATCCGGATGTGCGCGAGAGCCTGCTGCAGGCCGCCATCGCCCGCACGGACGCCAGTGCCTACAACCCTTTCGGCTACACCTTCAAGGTGCAGAACGGCGCCGTGGTGGCCAATGCACCCTATGCCAACCCGCAGGACGTGGTGGACTCCTTCAGCGACGTGTTCGCCCGGGAGGCCCGGGCCACCATCGCCAGTGTCGACCTCAAGGCCACCGGCACTCTGCTGAGCTGGTGGGGCGGTGATGTGATGGCGGCCGTGGGCCTGGAGCATCGCACCGAGGAACTCGAAGACCTGCGCCCGCCCTTCAGCGGCGAGAACCCGGCGAGTTCTGGCCTGGACACCACCAACAACGACTTCCTGCTGCACCCGCCGCGCCCCGATGTGACGGGGGATCGCAAGGTCAGCAGTGCGTTCGCCGAGGTGATGATTCCGCTGGTGAACGAGGACGCGCAGATCGCCCTGCTGAACCGCCTTGAACTGAACCTCTCTGCCCGCAGCGAGCGTTACAGCGACTTCGGCAGCACCACCAAGCCCAAGATCGGCCTGAACTGGAAGCCGGCCGAATGGCTGATGCTGCGCGCCTCCTACAATGAGGGCTTCATGGCGCCCAGCCTGGCCGCCTTGTACACCAGCCCGCGCTGGACGATTTCCGCCGGCGCCGGCGACACCGACCCCTACCGCAATCCAGCCCTCAACGAAGGGCCCTATGTGATGCGTACCTACTTCGGCGGCAACCCCGATCTGAAACCGCAGGAGTCCGAAGGCGACACCTGGGGCTTCGTGATCGATGTGCCCTTCGTGGCAGGCCTGAGTGTGAATGCGGACTGGTGGCGCATCCGCCGCAGCGATCTGCTGGGCCAGCGCAGCGTGGCACAGATCAATGAGAGCGACGTGGCCCTGCTCACGGCCTATACACAGCAGCAGGGCGCACGTTATCTCGCAACCAGCCGTTCCTGAATCTTTCCTCCAGCGAGCACAGCGGCGTGGACTTCGGTCTGCGCTACGAGCTGCGCGATCTGCCCATCGGCGATCTGGTCTTCAGCACCGAGTGGGCCTGTCTCGACACGGCACAAACCACGCTGTCGCCGGCCAACGTGGCGCCGACCGTCAACAATCTGCTGTTCGCCTCGGGCGCGGCCGAATGGCGCAGCACCAGTAACATCTTCTGGCGCAAGGATCAGTGGAATGCCGGTCTGGGCATCTATCATGTGGGCGAAACCCATGACAGCGGCGCCACCACCACCCAGGCGATCTACGACAGCCTGGGGCAGCCGAGCGACATCGAGCCCTTCTTCACTCAGGGCCGCACGATCTACCGCCGCGTGGTGGACAGTTTCGTCACCTACAACCTGTCTGTGGGCTATGCCTTCGACGGCGCCAGCCATGATCTGCTGCGCGACACCCGCGTGCGTTTCGGCCTGATCAACCTGACTGACGAAGAGCCGCCGCTGGCCGCAGAGAGTTTCGGCTATGATCCGTCTGTCAGCCAGTCGCTGCTGTCCGGCCGCAGCTGGAATCTGCAAATTACCAAGAGGTTCTGATCATGGCTTGCATCGCACGGCGCACACTGCTCAAGGGTCTGGCCGCAACGGCCGGTATCGCCGCCACCGGCCTGGCCGGTCGCGCGTTCGCGGCAGAGCAGGGCGATGAGGCCCTGCGCACCGCCTACAGGGAGTGGCTGGCCTCGCTGCCCGCCGCGCCGGCGCCCGAGCTCACACGTCATGGCCTGGTGGCCACGGAACTCAAGCGCTGGCATATCCTGGAGGCCAATCAGGGCGTAGCCGTGGATGCCGAGCATTTCTACGGCATCGGCAACCATGCGCTGGTGAAGCATCGCAAGGACAACGGCGAGCGCGTGGCGCAGTGGTTCGGTCCCCGCAACGGCGCTATCATCCACCTGAATTCCGGGTGGCTGGATGGTGACCGGCTGGTGCTCTCTCACTCCAATTTCCCGCAGCTGCCCATGGCCAGCTCGCTCGAGATCTACGATGCGCGCACACTGCAGCCGCTGGAGAGTCATGCGCTGGGAATGCGTCTGGGCTCGCTCACCTGGGCCGTGCGCCGCGACGGTTTCTGGTGGGCCTGCTTCGCCAATTACAACGACGGCGGCACGACGCCGGGCTTCGATCAGCGCTGGACCCACGTCGCGAAATTCAACGACGACTGGCAGGAGCTGCAGGCCTGGCTGTTCCCGCCGCAGGTCATTGCCACCTGGGGCGACAGCGCCTGCTCGGGCGGCGACTGGGGCGATGACGGCCTGCTCTATGTCACGGGCCACGATCTGCCGCAGCTTCATGTACTGCGC
>JBEDFR010000011.1:0-4936 GCA_041175045.1 Pseudomonadota bacterium
CTGCTGGCCTTGCTCGTCGTGCTCTACCTTGTCTGGCGTGGCTGGCAGCAGCATATGCGCTTCGGCGGGCTGGCACTGGACGAACAGACGCTGGTGGAAGGCGGCGACGCCGCGCAGCAGAAGGCACCGCGCACGGCCAGTGCGTCGGCGCCACTCATCGACTGGAAATCCATGGCGACTGCCTTCGAGATGCATATGGCGAGCACCCACCCTTATCTGGACCCGGAGTTGACAGTCGGCGTCCTCGCCGGCCAACTCGGCTGGCCGGCGCGGCAGCTCTCGGCCTTGCTGAACCAGCACTACGGCCGCCACTTCAACGATATCGTCAACGCCGCGCGAGTACGGGTGGCCTGTCAGATCCTGCAGGATCCGGCCAGGCAGAAAGACAAACTGATCGCCGTCCAGCTGGACGCTGGATTTGCCTCCCGCTCCGTCTTCAACGCAGCCTTCCGGCGCGAGACCGGCATGGCGCCGGATCAGTGGCGCAAGATACACGCGATGCCACATTCTCCTGCCTGATTTTCGTGACCGGAATCCGGAATCCGGACACGTGGCGCGCGGCTCCTCTTCACAATGGACCTCTCATAGTCCCTTGCTGAGGAAGCACTCCATGATCAAGAAAGCACTCACTTGGCTGCTCGCTGCCGGTCTGATGATTGTTCTGACAGTGGCGCTGCTGCTGGGGTTCCTGCCGCCGGTGGTGGGCGTGCGCAGCATTCTGAGCCCACCGGCACAGACTGCGCTGGCCCTCGTCGATGTCACAGTTCTGAATCCCGGCGAGGCGCCCCGGCCTGGCCAGACCGTGTTGATACAGGGTGGCTCCATCGTCGGCGTGCAAGCGCGTGAGCTGGGACTGCCAGTCGAGTATCAGCGTGTCGAGGGCGTCGGGCGCTGGGTGATGCCAGGCTTGATCGATCTGCATGCCCATGTGTTCGACGAAAGCGATCTGGCCGTGATGCTGGCGCACGGCGTGACAGCAAGCCGCAACATGATGGGCAGCCCGTTTCAATTGCGAATGCGCACAGCAGTCGCGGAAGGAAAGCTCGCGGGAGCACGACTCTTCAGTGCCGGACCCACGCTGGATGGAACCGGGGCGCCCCTGCATCGCGTCGTCGACACACCGGCGCAGGCGGTAGAAGCCGTGCAGGACAGTGTTGCCCGGGGCTTCGACCTCATCAAAGTGTATGACGAGGTCAGCCCCGAGGTGTTTGCCGCGATTGTCGCGGAGGCCGAAGCCCAGGGCATCGCTGTCGCGGGTCATCTGCCTGCCAATGTGCCGCTCGATGCCATCCTGACGGCCTATGTCAGTGTGGAACACGCCGAGGAACTCTGGCAGAACCAGCTGCACGAGGCCGACGACGCAGCCATCGACCAGGTGGCAGCGCGTTTCGTGGCGCACGACACTGCCCTGGTCAGCACGCTGCAGATCGTGCAGCGGCTCGTCGACGTCTGCGGTGGCGGCGAAGCGGCACTGCAGCAGGTCGAAAGTCCCTACATCAATCCGCTGATCGCCTGGATGGGCAGAATGGGACTGCAGCCGTGGATTGCGGGCGCGATTGACTGCGACGAATTTGCCGGCACCGTCAACCGGATGCAGCGAATTACCGAGCGCTTCCATCGTGCAGGCGTGCGCATCGCCGTGGGGACAGACTATGGACCGCATCTGACAGCCCCCGGCAGTTCGCTGCATGACGAACTGCAGCAGCTGGCGCGCAGCGGCCTCAGCAATGACGAAGTCCTCATCGCCGCCACACGCACCCCGGCCGCCATTCTCGGACGCTCGCAGACCCTCGGACGTGTCGCGGCCGGCCATGCAGCGGACCTTCTCCTGCTGGCTAAGGACCCGCGCGAGGATCTGGCAAACCTGCAGCAGATCGACGCGGTCATCGCCGACGGGCGCCTGTACGGGCCAGCCGAGCAAGAACAACTGCAGGCTGCGGGGATGGACCATGCCGGCATTCTGCTGACGCTCGGCCGAATGCTGGGGCGCTAGTTGCTGCGCGGACTTCGACACGACACCGCGGGAATGGGGTGTCGGGAAAACAAAAACCCCGCCGAAGCGGGGTTTTGTTGGCAATCGCGGGCAGGCCCGCTCCGACAGGGGCCGACTTACATCATGCCGCCCATGCCACCCATTCCGCCCATGCCGCCCATGTCTGGCGCGCCACCGGCAGGCTTGTCTTCCACGATGTCGCTGATCATGCACTCGGTGGTGATCATCAGGCCTGCCACGGAACCGGCGGCCTGCAGCGCGCTGCGGGTCACCTTGGCCGGGTCAATGATGCCCTGCTCCACCATGTCCACGTACTGACCGGACGCGGCGTTGTAGCCGTAGTTGCCCTTGCCGGCCTTGACCTTGTCCAGCACCACGGACGGCTCGTCACCGGCGTTCTGCACGATCTGACGCAACGGAGACGTGACAGCGCGCAGCAACAGGGCGATGCCCACGTTCTGGTCTTCGTTGTCGCCCTTCAGGCCTTCCACTTTCTGCAGGGCACGGATCAGCGCCACGCCACCGCCGGGGACCACGCCCTCTTCCACCGCAGCGCGGGTGGAGTGCAGCGCGTCTTCCACGCGGGCCTTCTTCTCTTTCATTTCCATCTCGGTGCCGGCACCGACCTTGATCACTGCCACGCCACCGGCCAGCTTGGCCACGCGCTCCTGCAGTTTCTCCTTGTCGTAGTCGGACGAGGTGTCTTCGATCTGACGACGGATCTGGGCCACACGGCCTTCGATGACTTTGGAGTCGCCGGCGCCGTCGATGATGGTGGTGTTTTCCTTGGACAGGACCACGCTCTTGGCGTGACCCAGGTGTTCCAGTGTCGCGCTTTCCAGGCTCAGGCCCACTTCTTCGGAGATCACGGTACCGCCAGTCAGGATGGCGATGTCTTCCAGCATGGCCTTGCGGCGATCACCAAAGCCCGGGGCCTTGGCAGCGGCCACTTTGACGATGCCGCGCATGTTGTTGACGATCAGAGTGGCCAGCGCTTCGCCTTCCACGTCTTCTGCAATCACCAGCAGCGGACGGCCGGACTTGGCGACGGATTCCAGCACCGGCAGCATTTCGCGGATGTTGGAGATCTTCTTGTCGACCAGCAGGATCACCGGGTTTTCCAGCTCGGCGCTCATGTTGTCCTGGTTGTTGATGAAGTAGGGAGACAGGTAGCCGCGGTCGAACTGCATGCCTTCCACCACGTCCAGCTCGTTGTCGAAGCCGGAACCTTCTTCCACAGTGATCACGCCTTCCTTGCCGACTTTTTCCATGGCCTGGGCAATGATGGCGCCGATCTGCTCGTCAGAGTTGGCAGAGATGGTGCCGACCTGGGCAATTGCCTTGGAATCGGTGCAGGGAATGGACAGCTTGCCGATCTCGTCCACCATGGCCTTCACGGCCTTGTCGATGCCGCGCTTCAGATCCATCGGGTTCATGCCGGCGGCCACGGACTTGAGGCCTTCATTCAGGATGGCCTGGGCCAGCACGGTCGCGGTGGTGGTGCCGTCACCGGCCACATCGGAGGTCTGGGAGGCGACTTCCTTCACCATCTGGGCGCCCATGTTCTCGAACTTGTCTTTCAGTTCGATCTCCTTGGCCACGGACACGCCGTCCTTGGTCACGGTCGGAGCGCCGAAGGACTTGTCCAGCACCACGTTGCGGCCTTTCGGGCCGAGGGTCACTTTCACGGCGTCTGCCAGGATGTTCACGCCCTTGAGCATTTTCTGGCGCGCGGGATCACCAAATTTTACGTCTTTAGCCATTTTGTTCAGTTCCTGTATTCAGAATGAGGTGGAAACAAGGAGAGGGTCAGAGCGCCGCGAATCAGGCCTCAATGACACCATAGATTTCGTTTTCGCTGAGGATGAGCAGCTCTTCCCCATTGATCTTGATGGTGTTGCTGGCGTATTTGCCAAAGACCACGGTGTCGCCCACTTTCAGATCAACAGGACGCTTGTCGCCGTTGTCCATGATCCGGCCCGGGCCAACCGCCAGGACCTCGCCCTGGGCGGGCTTTTCAGCTGCAGAACCGGGCAGCACGATCCCTCCGGCTGACTTGGTCTCTTCTTCCTTGCGTCGAACGACGACTCGGTCTTGCAATGGTCTGATTTTCATTCGGTTTGATCTCCTGAATCAGTGTTGTTGAATGCGTGCGGTCAAGCCTTCGGAAGAAGCTCTCCGCAGGGGTGGCTTAAAGATGGGGGACTGAGAACGCATTTCAATGGCAGTGCGGAAAAAAACTTCACTTTTTTTCCGCATCGTCGGAAAGGGCCGTGCGGCGATCGGATTCGCGCCGGAACTCCCCGTCGATGATGTCGCCCTCGCTGTCTCGCCCGAAGGGGTCGCGGCGCTGATCGAAGGGACCGCCGGCTCCGAAGCCGGACTGCGCGCGGAAACTGCTGCCGCTGACGAAGACATTGCCTGAGCGCAGAATGCGGCGGGCGATGGCGCCGCGCACGCCCGGAGTGAGCAGCAGCACCCCGACGGTATCGGTGATGAAGCCCGGCGCCAGCAACAGCGCCCCGGCGAAGGCCACCAGCATGCCTTCGACAATTTCCTGCGCCGGCAGTTGACCAGCACGCAGGCGGTCCTGAAAGCGCAGCAGCGTGTTCAGCCCCTGCCGTTTGAGCAGGTTGATGCCGACGAAAGCCGTCAGCAACACCAGACCAATGGTGGGCAGGGCGCCGATGCGCTGGCTGACCTCCAGCAGGATCAGGATCTCGACAAAGGGCACCACGATGAAGGCCAGCAGGGGGAATCTCATGGCGCACCTGCCGTGGCACGCGTCTGTCGCGCCACCAGGAAAGCCAGCGCGATGGCAAGAAGACCGAGCACGAAGGAGTAGACGAAGAAACTCATGTAGCCAGCCCCCAGGGCATGGGCCGAGACACCTGCGACCTGCGCCCCGCCGACGAGCGATTCCGCCGGCAGCCCCTGCAGCAG
>JBEDFR010000012.1:0-3910 GCA_041175045.1 Pseudomonadota bacterium
CGCCTGGAGCTGGAGGGCTTGCGGGCCGACGTGCCGCGCACCCAACTCGCGCTGGGCGTGTCTAGCGTCGACTTGACCGACGAGATCGACATCGAGGGCATATTCGCCAACGCCTTGCTGCGGGTGATGCAGACCGACCATCTGCAAGGCTGGATCGGTGCGGGCATCGGACGCATTCGGCAATCGACCCAGGACGCCAGTGCCGTGCTGCCCGGATGTGCCTGCCTCGCAGCTGCCGAGGGCGATGGCACCGTCTGGCGCGCAAAACTGCGCCTGGAGTGGATACCGCAAGATGAGGAAGACACGGACTGGGCACTCTTCCTCGAAGGTGGCTACAGTAAACTGCCTGCCTTGCAAAGCTCGTCCGGCGTGTTTCCGCTCAGCACCTACGACAAGTGGGGACTTTGGACACTGACTGCCGGCCTGCGCCTGCGCTTGTGAGAGGATTTCCATGAGCCAACCCGATCTCGCGACCCCCGTCACCTGGAACAACCTGAAGCTGGAGTATGTCGGCCCGCTGTCACTGGACTATGACCTGGACAGCAAGGACCGCAATGCCAGACTCAAAATCACCAATGTCGGCACCACGACCGTCGAAAACATCTACTTTCAGATTGCCATCCAAGGCCTTGGCGACTACCCGAAAGTCACCGGCGATGGCGGCTTTGCCGTCTTCCCCAATGGCGGCAGCATCGATCTGGCGCCAGGGCAAAGCTATATCGCCCAGAACTGGCTGCAGGGGATATACGAGGGGCGCTTCGGCAACACTCCGCCGGTCAGCGGCCAGACCAAGACTTACAGCGTGGATTTCATTCTGGCCACGGACAACGCCGCCTTTCAGCGCGCCAACCCGACGGCGGACCCGGTGCTGGCAGGCAAGCTGACCCAGCAGATTGCGTTCACCCGCAGCGACTACGGGCCCAACGAATTCCGCACCACGACCTCGGCCGAGCTGACAAACGGGCAGACTCTTTCCGGCACCATTGCGACACCCAATGGCCCGCTGACAGGGCTGACCGTGGAAATTGCGACCCCTTATAGCCGCTGGTATCCGGTGGACGTTCGCAGCAGTGCCACGCAGGCCGGTTTTGCCACCCAGGTGCCGACACGCGACGACTGGATGGTGCGCATCACCGCCGAAGACTTCGGCTCGCGCACCTTGACCGCCGCGCAACTGGCGGATGCCGGCTCGATCACGCTCAGCGCCGTCAGCGATTTGAGCTACGGCTACCAGTTGGCGAAAACGGCCGTGGCGCCAGTGGGCTACTGGCGCGGGGCAGTGAGTGAGTCCGAAAAGACGGTCGTGCTGATTCCGGGGCAGGAAAATTGGTCGGATCCCGGCGATGACGCTGCCGATGCCGCGCTGCGCGCTCGCTCGCTGATCCGCAAGTACAGCTTCAGCGGCGAGCTGCTGTGGGAATACGCCCCGGGTTGGGAGACCTGGGGCGGTGATATGTCGGCCGACGGCAGTCGCGTGGTGTTCCTGGTCACGCCCGACATCTCGCGCTACCGCGCCGGGGACTGGAAACTGGGCGTGCTCCATGGTCGCACAGGGGAGCTGCTGTGGTCGGTGACCGGCCAGATTCCCTATCTGGAGGGTTTGGAAGCCTCGGTCAGTCCGGATGGGCGCTATGTCGCGGCCGGCTCCACTCAGGGTGCCCTGGGCGTGCACGATGGCAGCACGGGTGCTCTGCTGTGGCAGAAGGCCGCTGGCACCTTCGGCCAGGTACGCAAGCTGCTCTTCGTGGGGGATCACCTTTACGTGGGCTCCGGCGATGGCTTTCTGGTCAAGCTGGTGGCCGCCACGGGAGCGCAGGTGTGGAAGTCGTTCGTGGGCGGCTGGCCTTTCGTCAATGGCCTGGATGTGAACGAAACGGCCGGGTTGATCGCCGTGGGCACCAAGTCCAAGGACACCAGTGTGGTGAATGCGCAGACGGGCGAGGTCCTGTGGTCGAAGCAGACGGGCGCGCTCGACGCCGTGATGTCGCCGGATGGCCGCTATGTGGCGAATTTCTACGGCGATATCTTCAATGCCCGCACCGGGGCGCTGGTAGGCCAGACGGGAGTGGGTGCCACCGCCCTGTTCTCGCCGGACAGCCAGTATCTGATCCAGGCCGACCGTGGCCTGGTGACGATTGCCGATCTTGCCGGCAAGGTGCTGTCCCGCATCGTCGACAGCACCGACACCCAGGCCGGCAGCGGGGAACAGGCACAGTGGAGTTATCTGAGTGCCGACGGCGCCACTCTGATCGTCGCCAGCCGGGACATGGACACGCCGGGCGAGCGCGCTCTGGCCATCTGGACCCGGGGTGAACCGGTGGTGTCTTCGGGAGGCTCTTCCGGGGGCTCTTCGGGCAATTCCGGGCAGAATGGCGGCAGTAATCCCCCGGGCGGAAACAGCGGTACCGGCGGCAGTGGAGGCCCGACGGCGGGCAAAGACACGCTGATCGCGCAGCCCGGCATCAACGTGATCGACGGCCTGGGCGGCACTGACACTGTGGTCTACACCCTGCGCCGCGCCGACTTCCAGATTGTGACTACCGGCGACAACACCCTCGTGCGCTCGACCAATGGGGTGTTCATCAACTCCCTGAAGAATGTCGAGCGGCTGCAGTTCCAGGACACCTCTGTCGCCCTGGACCTGAGCGGCAATGCCGGCATCACGGCGCGCATTCTGGGCGCATTGGCCGGGAAGCAGGCCTTGAACAACAAGGCTTACATGGGCATCGGGATTGATTTGCTGGACAAGGGCATGAGTGTGACGGAGCTGACGGGTCTGGCGGTGGAGACTCTTGGCCTGAAGACCAAGGATCAACTGGTCACGACATTGTGGACAAACATCGCCGGGGCCCCGCCCACCCAGGCGAACAAGGCACCTTACCTGCAGCTGCTCGACAACGGACTGGCACTGGCGGAGTTTGCCCGCATGGCGGCCGAGAGCCCGGAGAATGCGGCCAGTATTGGCCTGGTCGGCCTGTTGTTGAGCGGGATCGAGTACCAGCCGGTCGTCTGAGCCATGGCGATGGCACCGGCGCCGGCTGCCCCGCCGGCCCGCTGCCTAGTTGCTGAAATTGCCCATCACCACCGATTGCGGCGTCACGGCATCGACGAAAATGCCGATCAGGCTGACGTCTGCTGCCGTCGTGATCTGGTTGCCGTCCCCGTCCACCACCGAGAACAAGAACTGCCGCGTGCCGTCGTCGGTCATCATGACGAGGGCGCCCTGATTGGGGCCTGTGGTGTTGGCCAGAAAATCATTGCCGGCACCGCCGTCTGCCAGTTGCAGCACGGCACGCGCGACCGCATTGGCCATGGTGGTGTCAGCGCCCAGCTGGTCGGCCCCCGGGCCGATGCGGTAGAGGGTAGCGCGCCCGGCGCCTGCCAGCGCAGCGGTATCCGCGGGGTAGTCCTGCTGCACAGCGCCGTTGGCATTGGCGATGGCATCCGAGAGGCTGGCGGTGCCGGGATCCCCGATCAGGTCCAGCCCGGTCAAGCCGAACAGCACCAGGCTGTCGGCATCAGGCCCCACGCCAAAGCTAAAGCCCTGCACCGTATCAGCGGCATCCCCCGCGCTGAGGTCCATGAACACCAGGTCCCGCTCGGCCACGCCGGAGTTCACTAGAATGGTGTCGGACCCGGCATCACCGGTGAGGAGATCCTCGCCGGTGCCCCCGCTGAGGCTGCCATCCCCCGGACCGCCGGCGAGAAAGTCCAGCCCACTGCCCCCCAGAATGGTGTCGCTGCCTTGCCCGCCATCAACCATATCGTCGCCGGCGCCACCCAGGATGAAGTCGGGCCCTGTCCAGCCATCCACCACATCCTCTCCCACGCCGGCATCGATGTAGTTGGACGCCGCACGCCAGCCGGGGCTGCCGGCATTGATGAAATCGCCGCCGGGCGTGCCCAGGAT
>JBEDFR010000013.1:0-2542 GCA_041175045.1 Pseudomonadota bacterium
ATGACATCGACGGCGACGGCGACCTCGACCTGGTGCTGGCCAGCGAGTTCAGCCTGAGCGATTCCAGCAGCGGCGGCCTGGTGCAGTGGTTCGAGAATCCGGGCAATCCCCGCGAGCAGCCCCAGTGGCAGGCTCACGACATCGACCGCATCCCCACCGCTCACCGTGTGCGCTGGGCCGACGTGCAGGGCGACGGGCGTGCGGAGCTGATCGTGCTGCCCATCATCGGCGTGGGCGCCACCGCGCCCGCTTACGCCGGGGGCGCGCAGATGCGGGCCTATGCCGTGCCGGCCGAGCCACGCGGACACTGGCCCTGGGTGATCATCGACCGCACGCTGGAGATGGCACACGGGCTGGAAGTGGTGGACTGGAATGATGACGGCCGCGAAGACCTGCTGACGGCGAGCTTCACCGGCATCGAGTTGTTCCAGCTGGGCTTCGATGGTCTGTTCGTGAGTCGTATCCGCCTGGGCGAGGGCAAACCCGGCGCTCGTCCGGCCACCGGCAGCAGCGAGGTGGCGGTGGGCCGGCTCTACGGCGAACGCGTCCTGGCGGCTGTCGAACCCTGGCATGGCAACGAGGTGGTGATCTACCGGCAGGCAGGGGTGGATGGCGAGCTGTGGTCGCGCGAAGTGGTCGATACCCAGTTCCAGGGCGCGCACGCCCTGCGCATGGCCGATCTCAACAGCGATGGCCACGACGAGATCCTGGTGGGTTACCGCACGGCGCCCTTCGGGCTGTACGCCCTGCGGCATCTGCCCGAGACCGGGCAGTGGGCGATGACCTCGCTGAACGCGAGTCGGGTGGCCGTGTCCGGCCTGCTGGTGGAGGACTTCACGGGCGATGGCCACCTGGACGTGGTGGCCATCGGCAGCAGCACCGGCAATCTGGTGCTGTTCGAGAACGAGGGCCGCTGAGCGCGCTCAGGGCGCCGGCGGCACCGGGTTGCCCGCGATCCACACCTGGCTCAGCGAGCGGGTATTGTCGATGTTCTCCAGCGGGTTGCGGTCCAGCACCAGCACATCGGCCCACTTGCCCGGCTCCAGCGTGCCCAGATAATTCAGCCCCAGACACTGCGCCGCCACCTGGGTGGCCGACTGCAGCACCTGCATCGGCGTCAGCCCCGCCTCCACCATCATGCTCATCTCCAGATGCTCGAAATAGCCCTGGAAGCGCATGGGCGGCCCGGAATCCGTGCCCATCGCCACCTTCACCCCGGCATCCTGCAGGGCCTTCAGATTGCGCATGGCCATGGGCAGCGCATGGTTCTTGTAGTGCTGGGCAGAGGGATTGTCGCGCATGCGCTGCTGGCGCTCGGGTTCGCGCAGCGTGGCGAGCACGGCCGGATCGGCCTCGCGCAGGAAGAACGGGTCGTCGAAGAATTGCGGTTCGCTTTCATAGACGAAGGTGGACAGCTCCCGCGTCAGCGTGGGCACGTAGCAGACATCCGCGGCCTTCATGGCGTCGATGAAGGCGGCATCCACCGCCTCGTCGCGCACGCTGTGGGCGATCAGGTCGGCGCCCGCCGCCAGCGTGGCCTTGGTATCCGCCAGCGTGTAGGTGTGCACGGCCAGCGGCACGCCCCGGCGCTCGGCCTCCTGCGCGATCGCGCGGTAGATCTCCGGCGCCATCTTCGCGGTGCGGCCCAGATTGTCGTCCACGCGGATCTTGATGAAGTTGGCGCTCTGGTCCGCCACTCCGTTCACGGCCCGCACGGCCTGCTCGACCGTCTCGGGTGCCAGCACCGGCCCGGCCACCAGCAGGCGTGCGTGGTTGATATACAGCGGATTGGTGTCGTTACGGATCTCGAAGCCCTCGTACTGGTCATCGCCCAGACTGTTCACCGTGGTCACCCCGTAGCGCGCATACAGGTCCAGCTGACGCAGCACATTGCCGCGATCGTAGTGACCGGTTTCCAGACCGAGCACGTCGCCGACATGGCCGTGGGCGTTGATCAGGCCGGGAATCAGCGTCTTGCCGCTGACATCGACGCGCTGTGCTCCCTCGGGAATCGGCGTGCTGGCCGCCGGCCCCACAGCCACGATGCGGCCGTCGGTACTCACCAGCACCGCGTCCTCGATGGCGGGGGCGCCGGTGCCGTCGATCAGGCGACCGCCCACGAAGGCGAGGGTGCCGGGGGCGGCGCAGGCGGTGCTGCCGAAGCCACCCAGCAGCAGGGCGAGAAGAGTCTTGCGGAACGGGGCGGGCATCGGGAGTCTCCTGTTGTTGTGCTGGTCAGACGGGTGGCAAGGGTAATGCGGGCGCCGCGGGGCTTACAACCGTTTCCGTTTGCTTGCTCCTCAGAAGCCCAGCGGGAAGTGGAAACCCGCTCGCAGGCTCGTCGTCTTGCGGTTGTAGCTGATCAGCGCTTCCCCATAACCGTTGTAGTAGCTCAGCATGAAGCGGCTGTTGACCCAGCGCGAGAGCGGCAGGATCAGGTCTACCTGGTAGTTGATGGTGCTGGTCTCGTGGCCCTTGGTGGTCTTGATATCCAGCTGTGCCCAGTTGTTGAGGTCGACGTGGGTGGTGATCTCCGCCTGCC
>JBEDFR010000014.1:0-14088 GCA_041175045.1 Pseudomonadota bacterium
ACTATCTGAGTCATCATCAGGGTGCACCGGTGATAGCGCTGTTTCCGCGCAACCTTAACAACTGGTACGGGTTGCCAGCTCAGGGCGTCGCCATCGACGAGTGGGCCGATGACAATTTCGATCACAGCGGCCTTGACTTCATCGGTGGTGGCAATCTCTGGGTGCATACCGATCGCAAGCCCATCTCGGCTGCCAAGATGTCTACCTTCGATCTGGTACCGAACTGGGGCGCGCAGTGGAAGGCGTTCATTCGAGAGAATGCCGACCGTACCAACACGTCGTACATCCAGAAAACGACGCTGCCTTACCGGGGCAACTACCTGGATCTTGATCCGCTGGTGAAGGACAGGTTGGGCTTGCCCGTGATCCGCATCACTGCAGAGTTCCGTGACAACGAGAAGCGCATCGCGGCCTTCACCCAGGAAAAGATGGAACAGTGGTACAGGGCGGCTGGTGCCGTGCAGATCATCCGCACACCGCTGGGCACGGGCATGGGCACCTCCACGCACGCCTATGGTGGCACGCGCATGGGCGACAATCCGGCGACCAATGTGACGGATCGCTTCGGCTTCGCGCACGAGGTGAAGAACCTGGGCATACTCGGCGCGTCAGTCATGGGCACGAGCGGGGCGCGCAATCCGACTCTAACGGCACAGGCTCTTGCGTGGCGAACGGCAGAGCATCTGGCTGCGAACTGGAACGGCATCGCGGGTTGAGCTTGCAGCGCCACAACGAAAAAGGGGTCAGAGACATGGAATTTTCGTGTCTCTGACCCCCTTTTTCATTCAAGGCTTATTTCTTCTCGCGCAGTGCAGCCTGGGCGGCAGCCAGGCGGGCGATTGGCACGCGGGGTGGTGAGCAGCTCACATAGTGCAGGCCGAGGCGGTGGCAGAACTCGATGGAGTCCGGATCACCGGCGTGCTCGCCGCAAATGCCCAGCTTCAGATCCGGACGCGACTTGCGCCCGTTCTCGACGGCGAACTGCATCAGCTTGCCGACGCCGGTCTGATCCAGACTGGCGAAGGGATTCTTGTTGTAGATTTCCTTACGCTGATACTCGTCGTAAAACAGGCCCATGTCATCACGCGAGAGACCCAGTGTGGTCTGGGTCAAGTCGTTGGTGCCAAAGCTGAAGAATTGCGCCTGCACGGCGATCTCCTCGGCGGTGATGGCAGCGCGCGGCACTTCCACCATCGTTCCGACGATGTAGTCGATCTCGATGCCGTTTTTCTCCATGACTTCCTTGGCCACGCGATGAACGATGGCCAGCTGGTCCGCCAGCTCCTGCTTGAAGCCCACCAGCGGAATCATGATCTCAGGATTCACTGCCACCGGATTCTTCGCCGTCATGACAGTGGCTGCCGCTTCGAACACGGCACGGACCTGCATCTCGGTAATTTCCGGGTAAAGGATGCCAAGACGGCAGCCACGGCAGCCAAGCATCGGGTTCTCTTCATGCAGGGCCTTGATACGCTCGATGACGAACTCCAGTGGCAGGCCCAGTTTGTCAGCCAGCTGACGACGCACGGCGTCGTCCTGTGGCAGGAACTCGTGCAGGGGCGGGTCGAGCAGGCGAATCGTCACGGGGCGTCCGGCCATGGCCTTGAACAGACCGACGAAGTCCTTGCGCTGGAAGGGAAGGAGCTTCTTGAGCGCTTCCTGACGCTGTACCTGGTCCACTGCCAGAATCATCTGGCGCATGTAGTCGATGCGATCGCCCTCGAAGAACATGTGCTCCGTGCGGCACAGTCCGATGCCTTCCGCGCCATAGGCCACCGCGGTTTCGGCCATTGCGGGCGTGTCGGCATTGGTGCGGATGCGCAGGCGACGGTGCTTGTCAGACCACTCCATGACTGTCTGGAACAACTCGTAGGTGTAGCTCTTCTCGGGCTTCATGGAGCCTTCGAGCACGCGCTTTACTTCGGAATCCGCGCTCTCGATCAGTCCCTTGTAGATCGCGCCGGTCGTGCCGTTGATGGAGATGTAATCACCTTCCTGCAGCACGACGCCGCCGGCGCTCAGGGTGCGCTTCTCGTAATTGATGGTGACTTCCCCGGCGCCGCAGACGCAGACTTTGCCCAGCTGTCGTGCAACCAGTGCCGCATGGGAGGACACTCCACCACGGGTGGTCAGAATGCCCTGGGAGTACAGCATGCCCTTGAGATCGTCCGGGGACGTTTCTGTGCGGCAGAGTACGACCTTGTTGCCCTTGCGGGATTCAATCTCTGCGGCTGCCGCCGTGAAGGCGATACGACCTGTCGCAGCGCCCGGACCGGCGGGAAGACCCTTGCCGATCATCTGTGCTTCCTTCTGCGATTTGGTGTCGAAAATCGGCACCAGCAGGGAATCGACCGACTCGGCCGGGATCTTCAGCAGCGCCGTGCGTTGATCCATCAGTTTTTCCTTCACCATTTCGACGGCGATACGAATGGCCGCCAGGCCCGTGCGCTTGCCGTTGCGCGTCTGCAGCATGAACAGGCGGCCCTTCTCGATGGTGAACTCGAAGTCCTGCATGTCCTTGAAGTGCTTTTCGAGTTTGGTGCGGACCTTTTCCAGCGCCGCGAAGCTTTCCGGCAGCTCTCTCTCCATGGCGGCAATCGGCTTCGGCGTGCGGACACCCGCCACCACGTCTTCGCCCTGGGCGTTCACGAGGTATTCACCGTAGAAGGACTTCTCGCCATTGGCTGGGTCGCGCGTGAAGGCCACGCCGGTGGCGCTGTCATCCCCTGCATTGCCGAACACCATGGCCTGCACGTTGACGGCTGTGCCCCACTCGGCAGGAATGCCGTACTGCTGGCGGTAGAGAATGGCACGCTCGTTCTTCCAGGAGCCGAACACGGCACCGATTGCGCCCCAAAGCTGTTCGTACACATCCTGCGGGAATGCCTTGCCGGTACGCTTGCGGATCAGTTCCTTATACTGGGAAACCAACGCCTGCAGGTCAGCCGCATTCAGGTCGCTGTCCTGCGACTTGCCGAGTGACTTCTTCAAACCATCCAGCAGTTCGTGGAAGGGATCGTGTGACTCTTCATCCGCAGCCTGCACGCCCATCACGACGTCGCCATACATCTGGATGAAGCGGCGGTAGCAATCCCAGGCAAACCGTGGATTGCCGGAAGTGTTTGCCAGGCCCTCGACGGTGACGTCGTTCAGGCCGAGATTGAGGATGGTGTCCATCATGCCGGGCATGGAATCCCTGGCACCGGAGCGAACGGATACGAGCAGGGGATTCTCCTTGCCCCCGAAGGTCTTCTTCATCTGTGTTTCCACCAGCCCGATGGCGGTTTTCACATCGCCTGCCAGTGCGCGGGGGTAGCTGCGATCATGGGCGTAGAAATAGGTGCACACTTCCGTGCTGATGGTGAAACCCGGGGGCACTGGCAGGCCAATCGCCGCCATTTCGGCGAGGTTTGCGCCCTTGCCGCCCAGCAGTTCGCGCATGCTGGCATTTCCGTCTGTCTGACGACCGAAGTTGTAAACGTAGGTGTGTGATCGGCTGGTTTTGTTGGTGGTGCTGGTCTTGGTCGAGGAGGAGGCGGCGTTGGCTTTGATGGCGCTTTGTTTCATGGTCCCAGGTCTGCACAGGAGAAGAAGTGGAGCGGCAGGATAATCCAACTGCCCTGCAAAAGCCAGCCGAAGACTTCGGCCGGCTGTGAGGAACTGCCGAGAAAATCACACACTTGGGCCACTAAAGGGGCGCAATTTCCTTCTATCAAAGGCTGCGCTATTCTGCCGTACCCGGCTCCTGCGCCGCGTCCCGCAAGCCCCTCGCCGAGACCTCTGATGTCTGAACAGCCTCTGCAATGCGCCATCTTCTGCGCCATCGTCGACAACTTCGGCGATATCGGTGTTTGCTGGCGTCTTGCTCGCCAGTTGACACGCGAGCATGGCCTGCGCGTGACGCTATGGGTGGATCAAGTTGCAGAGGCGAAATATTTTATAGCCAGTCAGGGCTATCCCGACTTTCCAGCAGTCTGTGAGGGCGTGGACGTCCAGTGCTGGTCGACCGCCATCCGGGATCATGCCGAGGTGCTGCAGAGCGACTTGCTGATAGAGGCGTTCGCCTGCCATCTGCCACCATCGCTGCTCAAGGCGATGGGGCAGGTGGGGCGACTGCCGATTTGGGTCAATCTGGAGTATCTGAGTTCCGAGCCCTGGGTGGCGGAGCATCATCTGCTTGCGTCGCTGCTGCAACTACCCGGCGCGGCAGCTCACTCGAATCCTGTTCGAAAGACGTTTTTTTTTCCTGGCTTCACGCCTGAGACCGGCGGGCTGCTGCGCGAGGCTGAGTTGCTGCAGCGTCATGCCCACTGGCAGCGGAATGTGTCCGAGGGTAGGCGCCGATTGCTGCGTCGCTGGCACCCGGGGGTGGCCGACACACTCGCGCCGGACACGTTGCTCATCTCGCTCTTCAGCTATGAGACAGCCGCCATTGCCAGCTGGCTGCAGGCACTGGCGAACGACCGCGTACCTTCGCTGCTGCTGGTGTCGCAGGGGCGCAGTCTGGCGAGCGTTGCAGCGTTTTTCGAGCAGCCCCTCCAGGTTGGTGAGCTTGTCTGCTGTGGGGAACTGCAGGTCCTCGTGATCCCCTTCATAGCACAGGACGAATATGACGAACTGCTGAGTCTGTGCGATTTCAACGCTGTGCGGGGGGAAGATTCGTTCGTACGGGCGCAGTGGGCCGCCCGGCCTATGCTCTGGCATATTTATCCGCAAGAGGAGCGGGTTCATCTGCAGAAACTCGAGGCATTTCTGCGGTTGCAGCAGGCGCATATGCCATCCTGCGATGCCCTGGAGGCGGCGTCAGTACTGGCTCTCGGGCAGTTCATGCGGTTCTGGAATCAGGGTGAAGATTGCGGCGAACTGTGGCATCATCTGCGCCCACAACTTTCCCAGCTGCGCGAGCGGGCCGGGAAATGGCAGCAGCACCTGGCAGAAATGCCGGATCTGGCGACGAGCCTGCTGCGGTTCTGTCGCAGTCAGTCGCGCTGACAGCGCAAGGTCAACACCCGGTAATGCCCGCATTACCCTTTACACACTTGAGTATCTACCCATGAAAACAGCGCAAGAAGTTCGAGCCGGCCAGGTCATCATGATCGGCGGTTCACCCTGGAAAGTGCAGAAGAGCGAATTCACCAAGTCGGGCCGCAACACCGCGATCTGCAAAATGAAGCTCAAGAACCTGCTCAACGGCATGCAGACCGAGACGGTGTACAAGGCCGACGACAAGTTCGAGATGGTCATTCTGGAGCAGAAGGAAGTGACCTACTCCTACTTCGCCGACCCGATGTACGTGTTTGTCGACACAGACTACGAGCAAATCGAGATCGAGAAGGACGACCTCGACAATGTGATCGACTATATCGAAGACGGTATGGAAGATGTCTGCAACGCCGTGTTCTACAACGGCAAGGTAATCTCCATCGACCTGCCCAATACCATCGTGCGCGAGATCGTCTACACCGAGCCTTCTGCCCGCGGTGATACATCCGGCAAGGTCATGAAGACTGCTCGATTGAAGAGCGGCAAGGAAATGAGCGTGTCTGCGTTCTGCGAGATTGGTGATTTCGTCGAGATCGACACCCGTACAGGCGAATACAAGTCACGCGTCAAGCGCTGATTGAAACACTCGCCCGGGCGTGTCACAGTGCCCGGGCAGTTCACCTCCCGCCCCAGCGTCCATCCGGAGAAGCCTCATGTCCAAAGAACGCAATGCCCGCAAGGAAGTGAAAAAGAAGCCTGCTCTTACGCAGAAAGAAAAGAAGGTCGCGAAGAAGGTCAAGAAGGAAACACGGAGCGACTGACGGACTTTCCGCCCGCAGCGGCTCCCTCTTGTCATGACACAGTATCGTGTATTGGTGATAGGCCCAAGGCGCGGGTTGATCGACGCGCTGCTTGAGCGTGGTATCTCCTTTTCTCTCTGGCAGGAAAAACCCCTTTTTACCGTGGCAGCCTCCCAGTTCAATCTGGTGGCTCCACTATGGCAGTCCCCTGAAAGAATCCGTGAGCAGATTCGCGCCTCGTTTCCCGATCAGCATTTCTCGCACGTCATCGCCGGGACCGAGTCGGGCGTTGTCGCAGCGTCTGTATCCCGACGCCAGCTCGGCGCGCGGGTCTCCGGCACGCTGACCGGCACCCGCTGTCGTGACAAATTGCTGATGAAGAAGCATCTGGCGGGATTCGGCATCCCCATGACGCGCTTTCTGGGCGACTGCCCCGATCTCGATCCGGCCTCTGTGTTTGCCACGCTGGGCTCGCCGGTCGTGCGCAAGTTCCGCAAGTCTTCCGGTGGCAAGGGGATGCAGTTGCTGCGGTGTGTCGAGGAGTACGTGCCCGGCCGCCACGGCAAAGCGATTCTGGAACGTTTTATTGATGCGCCCGAAGCCAGTATCGAGTCTTTCATCGACCGCGGCCGTATCTGCTTCACCAATATCACGTCCTATCACAGCAAGGGACATTCCAACTTCGTGCCGGCGTCATTTGATCCTGATCTGGAGCGAACGCTGCTGGCATTGAACGAGCGTTGCATTGGGGCGCTGGGCATCAGCTGGGGCATGACGCATCTGGAGGTCTATCTCACGGCAAAAGGCCCATTGTTCGGTGAGATCGCCCTGCGCCCGCCGGGAGGCTATATCATGAATGCGCTGCAGCACGCCTGGGATTTCAATCCATGGCGGGCATTTCTGGCGATGGAGCTGGGTGAGTCTTTCAGTTTTCCGGAACGGCCGGTTTGCTACGCCGCAGCGGAAGTGCTGCATCCCGGCGCTGGCACCGTGAGGGCCGTACATGGCAAGGCTCGGGTGCTTGATGAACAGGGAATTCAGGAGTTTCGCATCAAGGTCAAGCCCGGTGATGTCATCGATGAGCGTAAAGGTCTCGGTCAGGATGCGGGTTATCTCGTTCACACCAGCGATACGCCCGAGGCGCGCCATGCTCTGCACGACCGCATCACGCGGACACTTCACATCGAGCTTATGCAACAGACGACGGACGCTAGTCCTTCACGAAAAGCGTGACCAGCGGAACGTCTCCTACCTGACGACTCCAGTGCCCGTGCACGGTCGGATCGAACACCGCCCCGGCCGGCAGCAGATCGGCCGAGTAGAAGTGCTCGCCGGCATGGAAGATCCGCGTGCTGCCGTCCGCCAGACCGATTTCCATGGCGCCACTGAGCACGAACAGCCATTGCGGTGACGTGGTGCAGTGCATGCTGCTGCGGAATCCGACGGGACTTTCGCGCAGCTGCAGCGCCTGGGCTGCAAACAGGCGCGACAGGCGCGCTTCGGGGGTGCCTTCCGGCAGGGGAATTTCTTCGGTACGGAAGCGGGCGCGGCCGTCGGTATCGGTGAACAGAATGGTCTTGCGGAATGTCTGCATGATCTCTCCCGTCAGATTCACAGGCCGGCACCGAGGCCGGCCTGCTGCTGCACTGACAATGCGTGGGTGGTGGCGAGGCCGGCGCGCGCTTACATGGCGCGTCGGGCTTCGTTGATCACGATGTCAACGGGCGCGCTGCCCTTGTTGGTGACCTGGAAAGGCGCGTGTGGATTGCGCCAGGCCCAGCTGCCCATGGCCGTCAACTCTGCGGTGATGCCGTCGGCCCGGCTGACATGGGTGAGACCGTCTGTCACCTGTACCACCAGAGTGGGATTGTGGTGAGTCTGAGGCGGTGTGGTTTCTCCCGGGGCCAAGGTCAGGCGGTAGGACCTGAACCAGGGGTTTTCCAGCTGCGGTTCTGCGGCGATGCCGTCGGGGCGGTCGGTGTCGAGTGCCGGCATGGCGGGACCGTAATTGGTCAGCGCGATGATGCGGAACAACCCGGGGCCTTCATTGCTCACCTGGTGCGTGAAATTCTCGTTCACGTAGTCGGTGTTGCTGGTCACGCGCCCGCCGGAAGGGCCTTCGCCAGAGCTGATGAAGGTGTACATGATTGCGGCGTCGTGCGTGTGGTAGAGCGTCTGGTCGCCCGGATTGATCTGTACATCGAGGAGGCGGATATCGCCATCGACATGCATGGTGCGATGCCGCGGTTCATCCAGGATATTGACGACACGGTCGCCGGGGCCTTGTGCGTTGACATCACCAGGAAGGCCCAGCGGTGCAGCGACTGCCGCCAGCAGCAGGGCGCTTAGTAAGGAGGTGCGGTGCTTGGAGAATGAGACTGTGCGCATCGGGTGTTCCCTCGTGCTTTTTTTGTTATGGAGCGCCAGAGTAAACAGGCTGCCGCGCTGACGCAATCATCCTGCACGAGAATTCTTCGACCAGGCGTCAGGCTGCCTTCAATGACGGATGAACCACGTCTGATGGATACGGGGGTTGCGCTCGAAGTCCTTGTCCAGGCTCGCCGCTGTGCAGTCCTGCACGCGGTAGCGCTGGCCGACAGCGTCATCCAGCCGGAAGCGGCGGTGGTTGTTCGAGAAGATCAGCAGCCCGTCGGGGGGCAGCAAGCGCATGCATTGCTCGATCAGGGCGACATGGTCGCGCTGGATGTCCAGCACGTTCTCCGTGTTCTTGGAATTGGAGAAGGTGGGCGGATCGAGAAAGATCAGATCGTACTGTTCCCGGCATTCCTCGAGAAACTTCATGCAGTCCTGCTGCACAAGCACATGCCGTCGCGTGTCCAGGCCGTTCAGAGCGAAGTTGCGCGAGGCCCATTGCAGATAGCTGCGTGACATGTCCACGCTGGTGGTATGCGCGGCCCCGCCCAGTGCCGCATGCACGGTGGCGGTAGCGGTGTAGCAGAACAGATTCAGGAAGCGCGTGCCGCGGGCATGTTCCCCGATCCAGTGCCGGATGGGGCGGTGGTCCAGAAACAGACCAGTGTCCAGGTAGCGTTCGAGATTGACGATGAATCGCGCCGAGCCTTCGCTGACCTCGAGGTCCTCGCCTTCCTTCTGTGTCGGGCGGTACTGCTCCTTGCCGCGCTGACGCTCCCGTACTTTCAGCACGATGTTTTTCGCCGGGATTCCCAGTTCCTGCTGCATCACCTGGCACAACGCCAGCCAGGCCTGACGGCGGCGCAGCGCGGAGTCTTCCTCGTTCACGCTGACCGGCGCCTTGTACTCCTGCATGTGGACATGGCTGCCATAGCAGTCGATGGCGAAGGCGTACTCTGGCATGTCGGCGTCATAGAGGCGGTAGCAGGAGTGACCTTGCTGCCTGGCCCAACGACCGAGGGTCTTGAGATTCTTGCGCAGGCGATTGGCCAGCATCTGCGCGCCAGCGTCCAGCGGCTGGGCCGCAGGCGCAGAGCGGGCAGTGCCGGTCTGCTCTGAAGGCTCGTGTGACACCGTATCGTTGTGCTTCTGGTAAATGCTGCCGGCATCGACGCGCATGAGCAGCAGCTTCGCCGGCAGGGCGCCGTTGAACAGCGCGTATTGCTTGTGACTGTGAATGCCGAGCAGCTTTCCCCACTCCGGGCGGGTCGTGAAGATGGCGGCGTCTGCCCCCATGGCCTCGCGGCGCAGAAAGGCGCCAAGGTCCTGATAGAGCAGCTCGACTTCTGTCTGTTCGCCCAGGCGCTCCGCATACGGAGGGTTGCAGATCACCAGGGTTGGCGGTGACGGCAGGTGCAGTGACTGCACCGGGCAGGTCTGCAGCTCCAGCAGCGACTCGACGCCTGCCCGCCGGGCATTGCGCCGGGCAATGGCGATGGCGCGCTCGTCGCTGTCACTGCCCCAGGCCTTGCCCTGCCAGGAGGCGCCGCGCGCCTTGCGCTCCTGCGCTTCCTCCAGCAAGGCGGTCATCGCGGCCGGGCGGTGATGTGGCCACACCGTGAGGGCGTCCCCGCGGAGCAGACCTGGCGCGATATCGAGCGCCATCAGCAGGCCTTCGATCAGCAGTGTGCCCGAGCCACACATCGGATCGCACAGGACGGCGTGCGGCAGGTCAGGGCGCGGCCAGTGCGCGCGCGTCATCAGGGCGGCCGCGAGCGTCTCCTTCAGTGGAGCCTCACCCTGTTCTGTGCGGTAATGGCGTCGGTGCAGGCTGATGCCGGCCAGATCGATGCCCAGGTTGAGGCGGTCCTTCTTGATCACCGCGTGGATCAGCAGGTCCGGGTGCTCTCGATCGACGTTCGGGCGCGCGAGGCCGTGCTCGCGGAACTGGTCGACAATCGCGTCCTTGACCTTCTGGGCGATGAACTGAGTGTGGATCAGCTGCTGCGTGGCACCGGCCGCGCTGATGGACAGCGAGTGTCCGGGCCGCAGGTGGTCACGCCAGTCCACCACGCGGGTGGCGGCATACAAATCGTCGGCGCTCTGCACCGGGCCTTCCGCTAGCAGCAGAATTACCCGGTTGCACAGGCGCGAGAACACGAGGATGCGGTAGGCCGACTCGAGGCTTGCCGTGCAATGCAGACCCGCCACGCCTGGCTTGATGGCCGCGATGCCGAAGCTGCGCAGTTCGGCTTCCAGCAGGGACTCGATGCCCTTGGAGCAACTGACGAAGAACGCGTGCTGCGACGCGGGAACAGGGCGATCCGGACTGTGCTTGCTCATGGCGGGTGGATCACTTGGTCATGCTGTAGACAAAGGCCGGCAGGATGTTCAGTGGCACGAAGTCCACGTCGTCCATCCGCTTGCCGAAGATGCGTTCGATGTCCGCCTTGTTGCTGAGGAAATACTGGTACTGAAGATAAATGCCGCCATCCTTCAGGGCGAAACGGAAGCCCTCGATGACGCGATTGAGGAAGGCGTTCTGATCATTCATGCGTTCGAAGTTCTTGAGTGGCAGGGACGAGACAATGACATCGTAGTGGGCCGGCTTGTCCAGCAACCTGGTGACGCAGCCGTTATAGAGCGTGACGTGCTTGTCGGGGTTGCGGGCGATCAGCTCCTCGATCCAGAGGTTGTACTCGGTCTTGATCTCGCACACGTCGAGCTGGGAATCGGGCGACATGCGGCGAATGATCTCTCGCGTGAACGGCCCCTTGCCGCTGCCAATCTCCAGAATGCGCAAGGGGCGGTCGAAGTCGATCTTGCCTACCATGGAGCGCACCAGAAAGCCGGAGCTGCTGACGATCAAGCCATCTTCCTGAATGCTGCGCTTGATCTTGCGGTATAAGTTGATGACCACGTAAGTCTCTGTATCGGCTTGATTTGACTGGTTCCTACACTAGCACAGAAAGTGGTTCCGGGCACCGCAGTCCCCGCAATTAAACTTCGCGATGATTTTTGCGGCGAGTTTTCCTATCATGCGATCGCACTGTCCACCACTGACCGGGAGCCATCATGCTGCTAGCACTTGTTGTCGTCTATCTCGTCATCTCGATTGCCATAGGACTCGTCGCCTCCCGCAAGGTCCACTCTGCCAGTGACTATATTACCGCGGGCCGCAGCCTGCCCATGTTCATGGTCATGGCCATGGTATTCGCCACGTGGTTCGGTGCGGAGACCGTGCTGGGGATCTCGGCCACCTTCCTGGAGGAGGGGTTTCGCGGCCTGATTTCTGACCCGCTCGGCGCCGCCACCTGTCTGGTGCTCTTCGGCCTGATCTTCGCCCTGCCGCTGTATCGCCTGAAGCTGATGACGCTCGGTGACTTCTTTCACTTGCGTTACAACAAGAAGACCGAACTCGTGCTTTCGACCTGCATCGTCCTCTCCTACCTGGGCTGGGTGTCGGCACAGGTCACAGCATTGGGCCTGGTGTTCAATGTCCTGTCCGATGGCACTGTCACCATGACGCAGGGAATGATCATCGGTGCTGCCGTGGTGCTGGCATACACGCTGTTCGGCGGAATGTGGTCGGTGGCGGTCACTACCTGCGTGCAGATGATCGTGATCGTCATCGGACTGCTGCTGGTGACCGGCAGCGCCAGCGAGATGGCCGGCGGCATGAACACCGTCATCAGTCAGGCGGCAGCGGAGGGCAAATTCAACTGGCTGCCCACGCTGGATCTGGTGGACATGCTGGGATGGATGGCAGCGCTCTTCACGATGGCCCTGGGATCGATTCCGCAGCAGGACGTGTTTCAGCGCGTCAACACCTCCAAGAACGAAACTGTCGCCGTATGGGCGACGACGGCTGGCGGGGTGGCCTACTTCTTTTTCGCTGCCGTCCCTCTTTACCTGGCCTACAGCGCGAGTCTTGTCGACCCCGAGCTGACCAGTCGGCTGATGGAAGAGGATTCCCAGCTGGTGCTGCCGACCTTCGTGACGATGTACATGCCCTTCTGGCTGCAGGCCGTGTTCTTCGGAGCGCTGCTATCCGTGATCATGAGCACCGCGTCCGGCACGCTGCTGGCGCCGTCTGTTACCTTCACCGAGAACGTGCTGAAGAACTTCAAGCCTGACATGACCGACGAGCAGCTCCTGCGCTACACCCGCTACACCGTGTTCGGCTTCACGCTGCTGGTGGTAGCGAACGCCGTGCTATCCAACGCCGACATCCATGCGATGGTGGAGAACGCGTACCGCATCACCCTCGCCGGCGTGTTCGTGCCTCTCGCCGCCGGCTTGTTCTGGTCGCGTGCCAGCAATCTCGGAGCGACGCTGTCCATGATTATGGGGCTAGGCAGCTGGTTGTTCCTCGAGATCTTCATTCCAGACGTGCCGTTTGAGCCGCAGCTGGTCGGACTGCTGATGAGCGCCATTGGCATGGTGATCGGTTCCCTGCTGTCGCCCAATCCCAACTTTGCCAACAAGCACGGACTGCCCGACATCCGTCTCGCCTGACCAGAAGCCGGGAGTCCGCCGGGGTGCGGACTCCCGGCTCGGGAGATTGACATGCTCAGCTATCGCCACGGCTTTCACGCCGGCAATCATGCCGACGTGCTCAAGCATCTCGTGCTGCTGGGTCTGCTGGAAAAGCTGGCGGCCAAGGACAAGCCCTTCACCTGCATTGATTCTCACGGCGGCGCCGGACTGTACGATCTGTTCAATGCCCATGCGCAGACCAATCGCGAGTACGCGTCCGGCATCCTTCCGCTGTGGTCTGCCCGCCCTCGCGATCCTCTGCTGACGCACTACATCGCGCGTGTGCGAGCGTGCAATCCTGACCAGCGCCTGCGGCACTACCCCGGATCGCCAATTCTGATTCAGGGTGAGCTGCGTGAGCATGACAGGCTGCATGTTCTGGAGCTGCACCCCACCGAGCAGATATCTCTGCAGGAGAGACTGGGACAGGATCGCCGCGTCCGTCTGCATCTGCGCGATGCCTTCGAAGGGCTGCTGGCTCTCACCCCGCCCGAACCGCGGCGCGGCATGGCGCTGATGGACCCCTCATACGAAGACAAGAAGGACTACCAGCGCGCGCACGGTACGCTGGTCAAACTGCAGCGACGCTGGCCGGTTGGCATCCTGGCATTGTGGTACCCGCTGCTGGCGCGCGAGCGTGATCACAGTCGATGGCTGTGCGCTGCGCTTTCGCGAGAGAATCTGCCGGATATGTTGCAACTTGAGCTGCGCGTGGCGCCCCAGGGCGAGGAATTCGGAATGCATGGTTCAGGCATGATTGTGATCAATACCCCCTGGCAGTTCCGCGAACATATGCAGGCCAGCCTGGAGGAGCTGGTGACAATTCTCGGCAGTGTGGCGAGCTCGCACATCGAGAAGTTCTGAGGCGCTGACCGAGCGTTCAATTCCTGGTCTTTGCTCGGATTCGGCGTGGACATGCCAGATCCACGGCGCTACTCTTCCCTGGCAAACCATCCGGTTTCCATCTGCTCATCGAGGACAACAACAATGACAACGGAGCAAGCAGGTCCGGACACAGTCCGGAGCGTTCCAAGCCGAAATTTCCGCGCGCCTTCCGGCACGCTCGCTACCCTGATGCAGGCAGCGCTGCTGCTGGGAGTTGCCACCGTCTCCCTTGCACAGGACAGCGTTGAATGGACGCACCTGGGCGGCAATGCGCATCACACCCGATCCACTCCCGCCACCAATATCACGCCAGAAAATTTCGGTGAACTGAAGACAGCCTGGGTCTGGGACGGCGCCAGCTTTGACGCCGGCAGTGGTCGCGCGACCCCGAGTTATGTCGATGGCAAGCTGTTCACCGTGGCCGGTCCGCGTCGTCATGTGGTGGCCATGGATCCCGCTACTGGCGAAACGCTCTGGTCCTACCGCGAGCCCAATACCTTCCGCTGGG
>JBEDFR010000015.1:0-20244 GCA_041175045.1 Pseudomonadota bacterium
TGCTGTACTACGGCTGGCGCACGGGCAGCCTGCCGCTGCGCGACCGGGCCCTGCGTCCCCTGCTGTTCAATGCCCTGATTGCCTTCGGCGTGCTGCTGGGTTTTCTGCTGCTGACCCGCTTTCTCTCCACGCGCTACACCCTGCTGTTCTGCGTGTTGCTGCTGCCGCTGCTGCCCCTGGTGCTGGATGCCGCCATCGAACGCCTGCCCACGCAGCCACGCGCGCGGCTGCTGCGCGGCACGGCCCTGTTCCTGCTGCTGTTCTGCGCGGTGGACGCCCACATCAGCTTCGGGCGCTCCAAGCACTCTCTGGAGCAGGCCAGCGCCTGGCTGCGCGAGCAGGCGGCCCCGGGGGCGGTGTTGCTGACCAACAGCAACTACGTGGCTTACTACAGCGGGATGGTGGCGGACTACGACAAGGTGTATCGCTACGTGGCGCCGTCGCTGGCCGACACAGCCGCACCCGGCACGCTGCTGGCCATGAGTCTGGACCGCGGCATGCGGCAGTGGCTGGAACAGCGCGTCAATGCGGGCCAACTGGCGCAGCTGGCGGCATTCCCGCAGCGCGACGGCGCCCCGGACGGCCAGCCGGACTTCGCCATCTATCAGCGCCTCGCCCGCTGAGCCTCAGCGTTCCCAGTCCGGCTCCGGCCGCTTGGTCACCAGCACCCGCTGCATGATCAGGTATTCCAGATCCGAGCCGAAGAACAGATTCAGCGCATCTTCCGGTGAACACACCAGGGCCTCGCCCGGGCGGTTCAGCGAGGTATTCAGCACGATACCGTGGCCGCTGATCTTCTCGAACTCACGCAGCAGGCGATGGAAACGCGGATTACCGGCCCGGCTCACCACCTGCGCACGCGCCGTGCCGTCCTGATACACCAGTCCGGGCACGCGCGCCTGCCACTGCGGCGTCACGTCGACACTCAGGCTCATGTAGTCGGCCGGGTGCGGCGTCTGCAGAAACTCCGGCGCCAGGGTGTCGAGCAGTGCCGGCGAGAACGACCGCCAGCCCTCGCGGAACTTGATCTTGCGGTTGACGTCTTCGATCGCGCCAGGGAAGAAGGGATTGGCCAGGATGCTGCGATTGCCCAGCGCCCGCGGACCGAATTCCATGCGGTTCTGGAACCAGCCGACCAGTTTGCCCTCGCCCAGCAGTTGTGCCGCCCTGCGCGCCGGGTTCTGCAGAATCTCGATGACGGGCTTGTCGCGATGGCGCTCGCAGGCGCGCACACAGCGCTCGGTGGTGTAGCGCGGGCCGAGATAGGGGTTGCGTCGCGCCTGCACTGGCACCTTCTGCGCCGCCTGGGCGTAAGCCGCCGCGCCGATCGCCGTGCCGGCATCGCCGGGCGCCACGGGCACATAAAGTTCCTTCACCCAGGGCAGTGCCGCCAGATGCTGGTTGAGCTTGATGTTCATGGCGCCGGTGCCGGCGAATACCAGACGCCCGTTGCCCTTGATGATGTCGGCTAGATAATGCGCCACCAGGCGCACGGTGCACTCTTCGTAGAGTTTCTGCACCCCGGCGGCATAGTGGACGTAAGGGTCCTGAATCAGTTCGCCGGCGCGGCGCGGGCCCAGCCACTCGATCAGCTTGCGGCTGTAGAAGTGACCGCGATTCTTGTACTTGAAGCGGCGCAAGCCGACGGTGGCAATCAACTGCGTGTTCACCTCGAAGCGCTTGCCATCGCATTGCACCAGCGGCGAGAGATCGTACTTGTCCGGGTCCCCATGGGCCGCCATGCCCATCACCTTGGCGTCACCATCGAGCATGTCGAAGCCGAGATAATCGGTGATGGCGCCGTACATGCCGGCCAGCGAATCCGGGTCGTGAAATTCCTTGATGCGCGTGATGCGGCCGTTCTCGCCGTAGCCGAGAAACATCGAGGCGTACTCGCCCTTCATGTCGATGGTAAGAATTGCCGTCCTGTCCATGAAGCCGCTCATGTAGTACGCACTGGCGGCATGGGCGAGTTGATGCTGGACGGGCACCAGTTTCACCTTGTCCCAGGGGATGCGCAGCTCGTCCAGCAGCGAACGGATTTCCTGCAGGTGGCGGCGGTAACGGCGATTGCCGTTGAACAGCGCGTCCAGTGCACGGTCGGGGGCATACCAGTGCCGCTTGGCATAGTGCCAGCGTGCGCGGCTGAAGATCGAGATGGGCGCCCAGGGGATGGCCACGGTGTCAATATCGCGCGGCTTGATTTTCGCCGCCCGGATGCAGTAGCGCGCCGACTCGCGCGGCATGCAGCCCTTGGCATGCTTGCGGCGAACCAATCGTTCTTCTTCGACTGCTGCCACCAGCTCGCCGTCCATGAACAGTGCGGCCGAGGCGTCATGACCGAGCGCGCCCCAGAGTCCCAGCGTAATGTGTGCCATCATGCCCCTTTGTCTTGCGACTGTATGTCGTGTTCGGTGTCCTGCAGCATTTCACTGAGCATCGCCTGCACCGCCTTGTGTTGCGGCGTGCCGGGCGTGAAGTTGCGCGCGAAGCGTGCGATGTCGCTCTCGCTGGCACGACGCAAGCGCCGCGCGTCACTCTCGTGGCGCATGGCGTCCAGGTCCAGCACCTGCAACGCGCCGTCGGCCAGCAGAAAATTCGTGAGCTTGGTGTCGCCGTGCACGATGCCGTAGGCCCGCAGCGCACTGAACAGCGTGCGGCACTGCCCGAGCAGTGCCTGCCACTGCGGCGTGTCGACAGGCGTCTGCAGCAGCAGCGTCTGCACCTCCTCGCCCGCCACGTGCTCAGTGACGTACCAGGCCTCGCGGCGCAGCGGACCCCAGCGCCGTTCGAGCAGCAACAGCGGCGCCGGCGTGGCAATGCCCAGCAACTCCAGCATGTGAGCATTGCGCCAGCTGCGCGCCGCGCGCGTGGGCATGAACAAGCGTTTCACGACATGCCACCAGGTCTTGAGGTTGTAGCGCTTGACGACGACAGCTCGGCCGTCGATCCGCAGCTGCACCACCGTGGAGGAATTGCCGTCCTTGAGCATCACGCCACCGGCCATCGCCGCATCCGGGTCGGCGATGAAGCGCTGCCAGCCTGGCGTGGACAGTTCGCGCCGGCGTACCAGAAAGTGTCCGACATCCTGCTCGCACACATTCGCACTGGTCTCGCGGAACAGCTTCTGCCACACCAGCTTGAGTCGCGCCATGCGCTTCTTGTGCAGCAGCGCGGTGAGCACACTGGCATCGGCACTGATCTGGGCACCGGGGCGCAGGGCACGGTAATGCTCGTAGAGTGCCGGCACCACGGGATCATTGCTCAGAGGGAACTGGGCGAAGAACAGGGCCAGATTGCGCAGGGAGTTCACATTGTCGACACCCTCGGCATCGCCGGCGTGCTGTTCCAGCGCGGCCGCATCCAGCAGGGCCAGCGCATTGCCCTGCAGCAGAAAATTGTCCAGATGCATGTCCTTCTGCAGCAGACCGTGGGCATGACAGCGCGCGATCAGCGTCACTACATCGCACAACAGTGCCTTGCGGCCGGGTTCGTCACTGCTGTCCCAGCGCTCGCGCACGCTGTCGCTTTCGGCCAGATACTCCAGCAGTACGAAGCCGCTCTCGCCATCCAGACACTGCCCCGAGCCCAGCAGGGCCGGCGTGGGCAGACCGGCATCAAGCAGCAGACCGATGCCCTCGACCTCGCGCTGCACATGCTGCTCCCAGCGGCTGCGGGCAATGAAGATCTTCACCACGGCCAGATCGTCCTTCCAGCGCGCCAGGGCCACAACACGCTTGCCCGGCAGCACGCGGAAGGTCTGCAGCAGAACGAGCGTGTCCACCTTCTCGGGTGTTTCCGCAAGACAGACTTCCAGTGTGGCCGGCAGCGCCAGCTCCCGCCCCTGGGCAAACAGATCATGGGTGTCGAGACTGTTCATGGCCTGGGCATCTCAGTGATTGATCCTGCTGTCCAGCTGCAGCGCCTTGCGCTGCACCTCGTTCCAGAATGAGGCCTGCTCGCGCAGCGCGTCACGCACCGGACGGCCGGAGTACACGCGCACGAAGCGCAGGAAATCCTGCCGGTTCAGCCCGATGTGCAGGGCCGAGAAATACAGACCCGCCATATCCTTGACGATCCAGCGGCGCGGCAGCGCTGCATCGATCAGCGCACGATGCAGGTCGATCAACGAGAGCGTCGGTGCGGCGCCTGCCTCGAACCGTGCAGCATCGTGCAGCAGGAAATGACAGAGGTAGTAGTCACGATGGCAGATGCCGTGTTCGTGCAGTTGACGACTGATGCGGGCCAGCGCTTCGATGAGCTGCCACTTGCGCGCCAACGGCGGACGCTGCTGCGGCCAGCGTGCGCAATAGTCCTCCAGGCTGATGGTATCTTCCAGCGCCTCGGTGACGATGAAGGAGAGCCGGCGCGCCGGGTTCCAGCCGCGCTCGCCATAGGCCACCGCCGTCATGCTGGCCACACCGAGTTCGCGCAGGCGCTGGATTGCCTGCCATTCATTGCGCGCGCCCAGAATCGGCAGCCGCAGGCTCAGCAGATTCTTCAGGATCTCGCCCCAGCCCACGCCCAGATGGATCTTGGCGAAATAGGCGCGGCCGTTCAGCTCGAAGCGCAGCGTGCGGCGGCTTTCCACCTGGCGGTAGAGCACACCCTGCAGAGCCTGCACGGCAAGAAATGGGTCCTGGCCCTGCCACGCGCGGGCGAAGTCCTCGCGCAGATAAAGGGTCATGCGGCACCTCGCCCGGCAGTGCGCGCCTGCGCGACCTGCTCGATCATCTGCGCCACCCGCTGCGGCATGCTGTACAGATCCTCGCGGCGCCCGTAGTCAATGCCGCTGCGCTGCCACAGCACGCGCTCGCTGCTGGTGAGCATGTGCAGCAGTCGGCCATTGAGATCGTCCTGACTGAACGGTGACTCGCAGACCTGTCCCGCACCGGAGTTCAACACATGGAATGCGTAGCCACAGGTGTCGGTGGTGAGCACCGGCAGCCCTGCCACCACTGCTTCGAGCAGCACATAGCCAGCACTCTCGCTGTAGGCCGGATGCAGCAGCAGATCGGCACCGAGCAGGAAGCGCGGCACGTCGTCGCGCCCGCTCAGGAACACGCACTGCGCCAGCAGGCCCAGCGTGCGGGCCATGCGCTGAAAGCGCTCGGGCTTGTCCTGGCCCACGAGGAAATAGCGCACGCGCTTGCGCACGGCCGGGGGCAGCGAGGCGAGTGCGCGCAGCGAGCGATCCACCCCCTTCACCACGAAGCCGGAGCCGATCTGCAGCACGGCCAGATGCCCGGCATCCAGGCCGAACTCGGCACGCCATTGTGCCCGGATCTGCGCGGCGTTCTCCGGCGCCTGACGATCCCGGGCAATGCCGGGCGGAATATCGTGCAGGCGCGCGCCGCACTGCGGGTAGTGCCGCAGGAACTGCTGGCGCTGCAGGGGCGAGAGCAGCAGGGCACGGGTCTGCGCATCGGCGCCGAACACGGCCTGCTCGAAGCGCAGAAAATGCCGGTAGCGCGGGGTGAAGCGGTAATAGAAGGCTCGTTCCTTCAAGGCACGCTCGGCGAAGCATGGGTCAGCGGCGAAATAGACGTCCAGCCCCGGCATCTTGTTGAAACCGATGACGGCGTCCACGGGGGCCTGCAGCAACTGCGCCTGCACGGACTTCACGAAACGCTCATAGCGCGCGTGGTTGCGCCAGGCACGGATGTCCAGCAGGTGCACCCGCAGGGCGAGGGGGATCTCGCCCTCCCATTTCATGGTGTAGACGTCGATCTCGTGGCCACGCTCGGCACAGGCCAGGGCCACGCGCAGCAAATCACGCTGTTGCCCGCCATAGGGAAAATAGCCGTAGATGACGAAGGCCAGCTTCATGGCCGCACCTTCACGGCCGCGGCATTCTGCGCGATCAGGGCCTGCAGCGCGGCGAACACGGCGGCGGGCGGTTGACTGCTGTAACAGGCCGGTTCGACACCCAGCTCAGGGCCGCTGTAGCGACACTGCTTGCTCATGCAGGGCGCGCAGGCCAGCGTGGAGGCAAGATGCAGCTGAGCGCGGCCGAAGGTGCCTGACAGCCCCGGATTGGTAGGACCATAGAGCGACACCGTGGGCGTGGCAAGAGCCGCCGCCAGATGGCCGAGTCCGGTGTCTACGGCCACCACGCCGTCCGCCAGCGCAATGTGCCGGGCCAGCCCCGTGAGGCTCTGACGCTCCAGCACACTCACGCCGGGCAGGTCCTGGGCAATCTGGTGCGCGCGCTGCTGCTCGGCAGGGCTGCCCCAGGGCAGACGCACGCTGTAACCGGCCCGGGTGACCAGCCGGGCCAGTTCCTGCCAATACGGCAGTGGCCAGTGCTTGGTGGGCCAGGTGGTGCCATGCAGGAAAAGCAGCACACCCCTGGGCGTGTCGTTGGGCTGCAGGTCCAGACGCCGCAGGTCCAGACCATAGTCAACCTGTGAGGGTTCGCTGGTGACAATGCTGTAGTTGAGAGCCCGCGAGAACAGTTCGCGCACGCGCAGGACTGCATGCTGATCCGTCGGCACCGAGTAGACCTTGTTGTAGAACAGCGTGGCCAGGGGCTCGCGTGCCGTGCTGTCGCTCAAGCCCACGGTGAGGCCGCGGGCGAGGCGGCTGATGATGCCGCTCTTGATCAGGCCCTGGGCGTCGATCACCACATCGTAATGCTCCTGCTTGAGATTGCGGCGAAAGGCTGCGAACTCGCCACTGCGCAGGGCAGCTGGCACGTTGTGACGCCAGCGCCGCAGGGCGACGGGAATCACGCGTTCCACCGCCGGATGCCAGGTCGGCACTTCCGCGAAACTTTCCTCCACCACCCAGTCGAAGCGCAGGCGGCGGTCGGCATGCCAGGCGTCGGTCACGGCGGGCAGGGTATGGATGATGTCTCCCAGGGAGGAGACCTTGACGATCAGGACGCGCAAGTTGCGTTGGGCTCCCCGGCAGAGGTGACTGGAGTGGTGCTGGCGGCGGCCACGACCTGTTCCAGCGCGCTCAGCGCCAGGGTGGGCGAGAGGTCCACGAGACAGCGTTTGTGCTGCAGCGGGCAGGTGCGTTTGAAACAGGGGCGGCAGGCCAGGTCGATGGCCAGCAATTGTACGTTATCCGCCAGGGGCGGCGTAAAGTCGGCCGAGGTCGAGCCGTACAGCGCCACGATCGGGCGGCCAAGGGCGGCGGCGATGTGCATCAGGCCGGAATCATTGCTCAGCACGGCGGTGGCCAGCGCCATCACATCGATGGCCTGGGCCAGCGAGGTACGCCCGGTGAGGTCATGCCAGTGCGCCTGGGCGGCATCCGGCAGCAGCGCGCGGATGTGCGCCGCCACGGCGGCATCCTTTGCCGAGCCCAGGGTCCAGACCTGCCAGCCGGCCGCGATGCGCTGGGCACAGACGGCGGCATAGTGCTCGGCGGGCCACTGTTTGGCATCGCCGAACTCGGCGCCGGGGCAGATCACCAGCACCGGCCGCTCCTGGCTCAGCCCGAGCGCGTGCAGTGCGGCGGCGACATCCTGCGCCCGCGTCACCAGCTGCGGTCGCGGCAGCGGCTCGGGCAAGGGCGCGCCGGCCGCACGCCCCAGTGCCACGAAGCGCTGCACCATCAGCGGCAGGGCCTGGCGGTCCAGATCGCGCACATCGTTGAGCAGCAGGCCGCGCGCCTCGCCGCGCCAGCCAGTGCGCCGCGCAGCGCGCACGAACAGGGTGAGCAACGCGGACTTGAAGGAATTGGGCAGCACGATCGCCTGCTCGTAGCCCTGCTTGCGCAGCGAATGCCCAAGGCGATAGCGTCCGGCGAGATTCAGTTCGCCGTGCTGGAATGGCAGGTCAATGGCGCGCCGCACCTGGGGCATGCGTTCCAGCAGCGGTCGACTCCAGGCCGGCGCCAGCACGTCGATGGCCAGCTCGGTGCCGGCGGCGCGGGCGTCCTGCTGCAGACTGATGAACAGCGCCTGGGCCATCACCATGTCGCCCACCCAGGAAGGGCCCACAATCAGAATGCGACGACTCATACGCCCACCACGTCGGCGAACAGCGCGTCCCAGACCTCGGCCACGGCGCGCTGGTACTGCGCCAGACTGTGGGGAGCTTCCTCGGCGTCGCGATGTTCCAGCGCGAACTGATGCAGGGACGAGCGCAGCGCGAGATAGGCATCGGTGAGCAGGCGGAACTGCGCCACGCTCAGCAGGCCGCAGTCATGGGCCGTCTCCAGGATGCGCACATTGTCGGGCCAGGTCAACAAAGTGGGATACTCGGCCCCATGGGCCAGCACCAGGTACTGCACCATGAACTCGATGTCGACGATGCCGCCCCGCCCCTGCTTGATGATGAACGAGAGTTTCTCCCGCTCGGCTGCCGGCTTCTTCGCGAACTCGTCACGCATGCGCTGGCGCATGGCCGTGACTTCCCGCGCCAGGGCCAGGCGGTCGCGCAGCTTGCCCAGGGTCTGCGCACGCAGGCGGTCGAAGTGCTGCTGCAGCGGCTTGCTGCCCGCCACCGCGCGCGCCCGCACCAGGGCCTGATGCTCCCAGGTCCAGGCCTCGTCGCGCTCGTAAGAGGCGAAGGCCTCCATGGAGCTGACCAGCAGGCCGGACTCGCCCGAGGGCCGCAGGCGCATGTCCACTTCGTAGAGCTTGCCCGACACGGTGTAGGTGCCCAGCATCATGATCACGCGCTGCGCCAGCCGGGTGTAGAACTCCCGGCTGTTGATGCTGCGCTGCCCCTGCCCGGCCTCGGTGTCCTGATCCAGCGCGCCGTCGTGCAGGAACACCAGGTCAAGATCGGAGATATAGCTCAACTCGATGCCACCGAGCTTGCCGTAGCCGATGACGACAAAATCCATCTCACCATGCAGACCCTGGGTGTTGCGCGGATAGCCATGCTTGCGCACCAGGAACTGCCAGCTCAGTGCCAGCACCTGCTCCAGGATGGCCTCGGCGGTGAAGGTGAGGTAGTCACTGACCTTCATCACGGTCAGCCGGCCGCTGATCTGTGCGGCCGCTACCTGCAGGGTGTGGGACTGCTTGAAGTAGCGCAGAGTCTCCATCTGCTCCTCGAAATTCTCGGCCTCTATGCGCAGCAGCTGCTGGGCGAGTTCTGCCTGCAGCACCTGCTTCACCGGCGGCTGGTCGATGCCGTCGAGCAGTTCATCCAGCAGCACCGGATGCTTGCTGAGAAACTCGGTGACAAAGGGGCTGGCGGCGCACAGCTGCACCACCTCGCGCAGGGCGTGAGCGTTCTCCAGCAGCAGCACCAGATAGGCCGTGCGTCGACTCACTGCGCTGATCAGCACCAGCACGCGCTCGAAGGCCAGACTGGGCGTTCCCGAATGGGCGACGGCGTGCAGCAACACCGGCATGAAGCGCTCGAAGCGTTGCCGACTCTCGGCCGGCAGCAGCAGGAAGTGCTTGTCGCGGCGAAACGCCTCGATCTGGCTGACGGTTTGCTCCGGTGTCTCGAAAGCGTGCTGGCGCAGGAAGGCTTCGGCAGCGCTGCGGCTCATCTCCTCGCGCCACAGATTGCCCCAGTCGGTGTCCTCCAGCGGCTGGGCTGCCGGCTTGTCGTCGTCTTCGGCATGGATCACGGCCGCGAAATGCAGCCGGACGCGGGCACGCTGCACATCGAGCGCGGCGAGCAGCGCCGGCCAGTCGGCGAAGCCCATGGCCAGCGCCACGCGCTGCTGCTCCACCACGTCACTCACCAGCTGCTGTGTCTGCTTGTTGGCCAGGCCCTGCAGCTTGTGTTCGAGCGAGCGCAGAAAAGCATAGGCGTCACGCAGCTCGCCGACGGCCTGCGCCGGCAGGTAGGCGTTGTCGCAGAGCACGGCCATGGCCTTGTACAGCGAGACTTCCTGCAGGCGGCGGTCACGCCCGCCGTGCACCAGCTGCAGGGCCTGAACGATGAATTCCACCTCGCGGATGCCGCCCGGCCCGAGCTTGATGTCGGTGGCCAGACCCTTGCGCCGCACCTGCTTGTTGATCTGCCGTTTCATGTCGCGCAGCGCGTCAAAGGCCGAGAAATCGAGATAGCGGCGATACACGAAGGGGCGCAGACGCTGCAGCAGGTCCTGCCCCTGTGCCAGGTCGCCCGCGACCACGCGGGCCTTGATCAGGGCGTAGCGCTCCCAGTCGCGCCCCTGGCTCTGATAGTAGTTCTCCATGGCGTCGAAGCTGCACACCAGGGCGCCCTCACTGCCATAGGGCCGCAGTCGCATGTCGACACGGTTGACGAAGCCGTCGCTGGTGACGGTATCCAGCGCGTCGATCAGGCGCTGCCCCAGGCGCATGAAGAACTGCTGATTGTGCAGGGGCTCACCGTTGCTGCGACGGGTCTCGCCGACTTCGGGGAAGGCGAAGATCAAGTCGATGTCCGAGGACAGATTGAGTTCGTGCGCCCCGAGCTTGCCCATGCCGAGCACGATCAGCTGCTGCGGCATGCCACTGCGCTCGCCGACAGGCTCGCCCCACTGCCGCACTGCCCAGCCGTGCAGCACGTGCAGCGCGTTGTCGAGCTGAGCGGCTGCGAGGCTGGAGATCTCGGCGCAGATCTGCCGCACGTCGGCCTGCACGCACACGTCCCGCCAGAGTATCCGCAGCATCTGCCCCTGCTGATAGCGCCGCAGCTCCCGCTTCAGCGCCGCGTCCTGCTCCGCCGTGCCGACGCCGTCGAGCACGCGCAGGCGGGCCGCGAGTTCCGCGTGATGATCCTGTTTGTCGGAGCGCGCCAGTTCGCCGCGGGCGATGAGATCGAGCAGCAGGCCCGGCGTCTGCACGCACAGCGTGGCGGCGTAGTCACTGGCACTCCACAACTGCAGCAGCTGGCGGCCGAACGCCCGGTCCTGCTGCGCCAGTGTGCACAGGCGCGGCTCGGCAGCGCTGGCTTCGGCATCACACAGACGTTGCCAGTAGCGTTCCAGAATCGGCGCGATGACAGGCGGGAAGAGCGTGAAATCCAGCATGGTGTTCTCTAGTTTCCTGATTGTTGCGATGCGTAAGGGGTGGCGGGCGGCGGCGAATCCTGTCAGCTGTCGCCGACACCCACCACGCGCAGGACGTCGCTCACCGTGGTCAGCATTGCGGCCACTTTCTTCGCCCCGCTCAGACGCAGGCGGTGCAAGCCTTGCTTGCCGGCTTGCTGCCGCAGTTTCGGCAGATCAGACCTGATGCCGACACAACGCTGCAGCGTCTGCATCATGGGAATCACGTTGTCAGTGGCGAGCTGCTTCCGCGTGCGATGTTGCGTCGTGGTGGTCTTGCCACAGCGCGTGGGCTCCGTGCTGATGACGACGCTGTAGCGGTGGCCGATGATAGTCGGCCAGCAGGCGAGGTCCTCGCCGACGGCTACGGTCCATGTCGAGAGACGCAGCTCGATCTCTTCGCCACCGGAGCTGCGCATCGTCAGTCCACCATTCGTTTTGAATCGTACGTTCTCTTTCTCGCTGCGCGGCTCGAGGGGGCTGTCACTGGCGCACTGGTCGAAGGTGTACTGCAGCAGCCAGTCGACGATGCTGACGAAGTGCTGGTCATTCGCTTCCGGGTCCTTGATATTGCCCAGCTCCAGCCTCTGCTGCACAGTATCGAGACTGTAGAATGCCCTGGCGCTGCGTGAAGGCATGGGACACCGCCTGCGTGATCTGGGCCACGTCGATCTTTGCCGGGTCGATGCGGCAATACCTCTGCGCTGCCTGTTCGGCGAGCCAGGCGAGTACGGGTTTGCACAGGGCCACACGGTCGCGACGCCTGGCAAGGCAGTGTCTGCGCCGCATCCTCGGCCAGGTGCCCGGTGGCACACAGTGCAGCCAGCAGGCCAGCCAGATCGACTGGGGTGCCCGGCGCTCTGGCCAGTGTCGTCGAGCCTGTCACGAAGCACATGGTCTGTCCCCCACCCGGTCTGTCGCTGTCCTGAAAGTGGCAACAAGTTTATACTGCGCGACATCAATTACAACCCGCGCCAGTCCCCGCCCTCACTCCTCTGGATGTCTTCATGCTGCTGTACCGACTCACCAATCTCACGCTCGCCTATGGCGACCGGCCGCTGCTCGACGGGGTCGATCTCACCATTCACAAGGGGGAGCGCATCGGCATTCTGGGTCAGAACGGCGCCGGCAAGTCGAGTTTCATGAAGCTTCTGTGCGGTCATGCCCTGCCCGATGGCGGGGAATTGTGGAAAGCCGGCGGCCTGCGCGTGGCCTATCTGGATCAGAACCTGCCGGCCCTGAGTGACGAAACCGTCTATGAGTATGTGGCCGGCGGTCTCGATGAACTGGGCGACCTGCTGCGTCGCTATCACGCCATGACGCATACGGACGCTGAGAGCCCGGACTGGAGCGACACGCGGGTCATGGAGCGCATGGCCGAGCTGCAGAAGCAGATCGAGGCCTGCGACGGCTGGGCCTTCCAGCATCGCATCGAGAGCGTGATCGACAGCCTGAAACTGCCACCTGACACCTTGATGCGTCACCTCTCCGGCGGCAGTCGCCGGCGCGCCGCGCTGGGGCGTGCACTGGTGTGCGAACCGGACATGCTGCTGCTCGACGAGCCCACCAACCATCTCGATATTCCCACCATCGAATGGCTGGAAAAATATCTCAATGCCTTCCATGGCGCGGTGCTGGTGATCAGCCACGACCGCGCGTTCCTGCAGCGCATCACCAATCGCATCATCGAGGTGGATCGCGGCAAGCTGCGCTGCTGGGACTACGATTACGCCAGCTTCCTGGTGTTCCGCGATCAGCAGCTGGAAGCGGAAGAGAAATTCAACAGCGAGTTCGACAAGAAGCTGGCCGAGGAAGAGAAATGGATCCGCACCGGCATCAAGGCGCGACGCACGCGCAACGAGGGCCGTGTGCGCGCTTTGGAACGAATGCGCGAGGAACGCAAGGCCCGCCGCGAACACACCGGCAAGGCGCGCTTCGAACTCGAAACAGCCAGCACCTCGGGCAAGATCGTCATCGAGGCCACGAAGATCACGCACAGCTTTGGCGGTCGCACGCTGATCCGCAATTTCTCCACGCGCATCATGCGCGGAGACCGCATCGGCTTCATCGGCGCCAATGGCACGGGCAAGACCACCCTGCTGAAGATACTGCTGGGCGACCTGACCCCTGACGAAGGCGAGGTGAAGATCGGCACCAATCTGGAACTGCTCTACTTCGACCAGCTGCGCAATCAGCTGGAGCTGGAAAAGTCGGTCATCGACAATCTGTGCGAGGGCCGCGAGTTCATCGAGATCAACGGCAAGCAGCGCCATGTCATCAGTTATCTGCAGGACTTCCTGTTCGCCCCGGCGCGCACACGCCAGCCGGTGAAGTCATTGTCGGGCGGTGAACAGAACCGGCTGATCCTGGCCAAGCTGTTCAGCAAGCCGGCCAATCTGATCGTGCTGGACGAGCCCACCAATGACCTGGACATGGAAACGCTGGAGCTGCTGGAGGAGATCCTGCTGGAGTTCAGCGGCACCATTCTGCTGGTGAGTCACGATCGCCGCTTCCTCGACAATGTGGTCACCAGCAGCATCGCCTTCGAAGGCAATGGCGTGGTGCGCGAATACGTGGGCGGCTACGAGGACTGGGTGAATCAGGGCGGGCGCCTGGTGTCGTTCATGGACGAAGAGAAGGCGACCAGGGCGGCGGCTGCGCCGGTGGTGAAAGCACCAGCGGCTTCGCCTGCACCGGCTGCGGCCAAGCCGAGCTTCAAGCAGCAGAAGGAACTCGACCACGTGACAAAGGAGATCGAGAAGCTTGAGTCAAGAATCACCACACTGAGCGAGGCGATTGCCGACCCGGGCTTCTACAGCCAGCCACAGGTCCAGATCGATGCGAAGCTGAAGGATCTCGCCACGCTGCAGGATCAGCTCGACGCGCTGTATGCGCGCTGGGAAACGCTGGTGTGAGGAGCCCGAAACCGGGGTCGGCGATACCGGGGTCAGAGACACTTTTCCTTGAAGAAAAGTGTCTCTGACCCCGGTTTACGGGCTACTCCACTATCTTGATCCAGCTCCCCGTCTCCGGATTCCCCGTCGGGTAATAGCCATTGAGCAGCCGCAGCGTTTCTTCCGGGTAATTGCCCACCGGGCTGATGCGCGCCAGCGCCGCCCAGCTGAAACCGTCGCCCACCTGCACATAGCGCAGACGGCTCTCGTTGCCCGCGAAGCGCTCGTTGGCCTGGATGGCGCGGAAACTGCGGATGGCGGCGAGCAGCTGGGCATCCAGCGCGTCGGCCTGGGCGGCATTGCCGATCTCGCCAGTAAACGTGAAGACACGCGGCCCCATGTAGATCACGGCAACGCGTTGCAGGCGGCCGTCCTTCTCAGTGGTGCCGGTGTAGCCCTGCAGGCGGAACTGCTCCAGCGGTTCGGATTTCTGCAGATTGGTGATGCCCAGCGTGTCGCGGATGAACAGGCGTGGCTCCTTGTTCTCCTGCATGCGCTGCACCTCCACACGCAGGCTGGCCGTGCCCTCGGCACTGCTGCCGGACACCGTGGTCGGCGTCTCGCTCAGCGTCCAGCCGTCCGGGAACACCATGGTGTAACCCAGCAGTGTCTGGTAATAGCGATTGCGGGCCTCGGTGCCCGTGGTGGCCTGGCTCTCGCCGACCACCAGCCCGTCCATTTCGGCGCGAAAACGTGTGTCATCCAGCAAGGTGGCGGCAGACTCGGGCAAGGCGCCCACGCTGGCGATGGCCTCCTGCAGTCGTGTGTCATTGCGCGGGTGCGTGGCGAAGAGGCCGTGGTAACTCGGCTGCTGGTTCGCCACCTTGGTGTTGAAGTCCTCCTGATTCTTCAGCACCGTCACCACCTTGATCACGGCCTGCGGGTCGTAGCCGGCCTTCAGCACGTACTCGGCGCCCAGCGTGTCGGCTTCCAGCTCGTGTTCGCGCCCGAAGCCGCTCAGCCCGGCCTGTGCCCAGACAGAGCCGATGTCCATGATCTGCGAGCCGATGTAGCCGCTGCCCGTGGCGACAGCCGCCACGATGCCGCCCACGCCGGTGGCGATATTGGCCAGTCGCCCGCTGGACTGCTGCTGCACGGCGTGACGTGCCGTGATGTGGCCGATCTCGTGCCCCAGCACGGCGGCCAGTTCCGCCTCGGAGTTCAGATAGGCCATGAGCCCGCGGTTGATGTAGACATAGCCGCCGGGCAGCGCGAAGGCGTTGATCTCGGGGCTGTCGATGACGGTGAAGGTGAAGCTCAGATCGGGCCGGTGACTCACCGCCGCCAGGCGTTGTCCGACCTCGTTGACGTAGGCGGTGAGCGCCGGGTCCTGCAGCACGGGCATGGTCTGCATGACCTTGTTGTGCTCTTCCAGGCCGATCTCCCGCTCACGTCTCTCGGATATCATGACCAGATTGCCTTGGCCGGTCGCCGGGTTGACGGCACAGGATTCCAGCACGAAGAGGCCCGCCAGCACGAGGCTGAGGGCACGGAGACGGCGCGTGGCGGGGAAGGATGTGTTCATGACTCACCTGCTGCTGTGACGATCAATCGCCGTTGACGAATTGCTGCAACTGCGTGGCCAGGCTGCTGCAGGCATTGGCTTCCACCCGTGCGATCAGAGGAATGGGGACCACCACGGCTGGCAGGTAAGACTGCCCGGTGGCATCCGTGCTGATGGTGCCCACATTGGCAAAGGACGACACGTCCCAGACACGGGCATCGAAATTGGAATCATCCTCCCACGAGCCGAAGCCGAAGCAGCCCCCGCCGCCGGGGCCCACAGCGCAGGAGATGGAACCGGAGCGGTTGGTGGTCTCGGTCTGACCGTCGACCCAGACGATGTAGCGCACGCCGTATTCCTCGATCTTGTTGGCCACCAGGGGCTCTTCCATCAGGGCCTGCAGGTCACTGGTGCGCAGGGGCGCCGTGCGCGGTTCGAACCAGGGAAACAGGGAGTCGACAAATTCCTTCTCGGGGATCACGCGGATGGCGCCACTGCCGCGGGACACGCGTTCGCCCACACAATTGACGAATTCTTCCCGCGTTTCGTAGGTGCTGCCCTGACGGCGTCCGAGAATCACGATGGCCTCGTGGGATTCGATGCCGGTTTCGGCCTGGCGGAATTCATCGACAGTGGTCGTGGTGCAGCTCGACAGCAGCACTCCCAACAGCCCGAGCGGAAACCGCCGGCGAATGAAATCGTGAGTACTCACAGCCACCTCCTGTCCGCCTCCGGGGGCGGATCCGTGTGTCACCATAAAACGCTACTGATTGCCCACGACGGCCTGCTTCGTCGCCAGCCAGTCCCGCACTTCGGGAACAGCGCCAAAACTCAGCGTGAAATTCGAGGCCAGGTCACGCAGCGCACTCACGGTAGCCTCGTTGATGCCGCCCTCGACACTGAGCAGGCCTTCCATGGGCGTCTTGCCATACGAGGTCAGCACCCAGTCCGCGATATACGCACCATCAGGGCCGAGCAGACGCATGTTGTACTTCACCCAGACCTCGTAGGAATCCAGCCGCGTCTTCTGTGGCAGGGCGAGCTGGAATTCCTCGATGCTCGGCGCGAACACCGCATCGACGCCGGCGGCAGCAGCGTCCTCCACGGACGCCAGCACCTGCACGCGCTCGAACATGGCCGGCAACAGGTTGCTGAACAGCTGCACGTGGGTCTGACCGCTGGAGACCCGGTACTCTTCCGCGCCGGTCTCGGTGTACTCGATGTAGAGGAAATTGCGCAGGTCCTCGTGCAGATACAGACCTAGAGAGAGCGGAATCTTGCGCACCGCCGGCGTGGGATAACTGCCTTCCACGACCAGCGAACTGGCTCCGCAGGCGCTCAACAGCCCCAGCGCGCCCACCAGCAGCAGTGCCCGCAAGGAGCGCGCGCTTACGTCGTTCCTGTTCCCCGTGACTGCGAACATCGTGCCTCTCTTGACGAACTTCGTCGTGGTGAAGGTCTATTCGAAACTGTTCAATCCTACAAAGGTGCCGCCATTGCGCTGGGTCATTTCACGCATGAGGTTGGCGAAGCGGTAGGCGCTCTGATGATAGCGCGGTTCCAGCGCGAAGATGACCGGAAAACCCACCGCATGAATGCGCACCATGGGATTGCCGTCGGCGTCCTTGGCATTGAGCCGGTCGATGGTGCGCAGCACCTGGGTCACGGACCCGCCCTGCTGGAAATCGTCACCCATCACGTAGATGCTGATCTTGCGGTCGGGCTGGTAATAGGTGTTGATGGCCGCGGTGACGCCTTCCACCGGGCTGCTGTTGCTGAAAGGGTTCCAGTTGCGCAGGGTGCGCATGATGACGGCACGCTGCTCGGGCGTGTCGCCGATCCACTGGCCACGGAAGGAATCGAACATGTAGTCGCCCATGTCGTTCATGACCTGGATGCCCTTGACCTCGGGGTAGACATCCAGCGTGTCGTTGATCGTCTGCAGCAGTTTGGGCCAGGCGTTCTGGAACATGCTGCCCGAGGTGTCGATGACGAAGATGATGTACTCGCTGTCCACCGGAATGCCGCCCACCAGATTGTTGCGTCGCGTGAACTCCTGCCCCAGCAGACGTTCCATTTCGGCGGTGAGGGACTGCTTGGCACTGGCCAGGCGCTGAGCCTCGACCACGCGTTCGTCGGCGATGCTGGTGGAGCTGTTGTAGCGACCCTGCACGGCGTACAGCTCGCGCTGCAGATTGGCAATGCGCTCCTGATACGCCGAGAGCTGTTCGCGCTTGGCGTTGAGGTCGCGATTCACCACCGTGGTCTCGCCGCGGATTTCGAACAATTGCTGCTGCAGGTCAAGGATCGGAGCCTGCTGCGGTACCAGGGCAGCTTCGATGGACGCGGGCGGAGTGCTGTCGGTGATGAGCAGCAAGAGGATCATGGCGCCGAATCCGCAGGAGATCACGTCGAGGAAGGCGATGCTCGAGGCATCGGTATCGGAGTCGTTGCGTCGTCTGGGCATCAGGGCCAATCTCGTGCTGGACTGAGGAACGAGCCCCTGCTGATCTGCGCCAGCTGCCAGTAGGCAGCGGTGGCGGCCGGGTCGCCTTCCAGGGGCAGAAGAATCACGTTCACGGGAACACGGTTGGGCAGATAGTCCACCGCGTCCTCGAAAAGTTCAAGCCGTTCTGCCGGTGTCACCAGGGTGTCATTCGAGGCCACGCTGGAGAGGGTCGGCAGGCCATCGGTGATCAGATAGATATTGTCCGGCGGCGGCGACAGCTGTGCGGCAGCCTGGAATACCTCAGCCAGATTGGTGCCATTGGCGGGCACTATCTGCTTGACGCTGTCGATGGCGGCATTGAGCTGATCGCGTTCGGCCACCTCAAGCCAGGTGCCTTGCGTGCCGGCAATGGCCGGCGTCACCGCGGTGTTGAAACCATAGATCTGGTACTGACTCGCCACTGGCATCTGACTGCTGATCCACTCCACCGTGCGCACAGCCCGCTGCCACTTTTCGGCATTGCGCTTGTTCTCGTCGGCCATGTTGCGGGTACGCAGGATGTTCACCAGCGTTTCGTCCAGCATGCTGGCGGAGGTGTCGATGAGGATGAGCACGCGGTTGCCGCCCAGAAACATGCCCGTCAGGTATTGCCGGTCGCCCTCGCCCACGAAGGCCCGTGCACTGGAACCCGTCTGCTCCACCGCGCTGGCCTGCAGGCGCAACAATTCTTCCTCCAGCGAGCGGATGTCGGCGCGCAGCTGCTCCAGCGCTTCCTCACTGGCGACGGTGTTCTCCAATGCAGCAAGCTGGGCCAGGAAGCTGTTGATCTCGTCCTGGATGCGGTCGGCCAGGCCCTGGGCCTCGACCACTTCCAGATCGATTTCGGCCAGCGTATTGCGCGCGCGCACCAGGTTTTCCTCACCGATGCGGATCTCTTCCTCCAGCAGGCGGACCTCGGCCGAGGTGTCCACGTCGGTGGGCCGCGACTGTTCGCTGAGCTGGTGGTCGAGAATGAGGAAGATGAGCACGACGGCGCCGAAGCCACAGGACATCACGTCGAGGAAGGCCAGGCTCATGGGGCTGAAGGCGCCGCGTCGCTTTCTACTCATCGTGCTCCCTCACCCGGATCACATCACAGAGCAGGCGACCCTCCGCCGACAGCAGGCGATCGCCCAGCGCCAGGCGGTGGGCGCCGCGCAGGGGCTGGCCGTTGATCTGCAGCCCCTGCAGCGCGTGCACGGCGAAGTGGCCGTCCTCGCGCACGATCGTGCCCAGCAGGCGCAGCCCTGGCACCGGGTGCTGGCCGGGGCGCGGCAGCTGCATGGCGCCGGCCTCGTCCACCAGCAGCTGCAGATCGTCGCGCAGACGTCGCGCCTCGTGGGCCAGCAGCAGATGGGTCGGCTGCGGCAGCTGCACGGCGGGGGCCTGAGCCCTCGGGCCGAGAGTGGCGACACGCAGTCGGGTGACATGAGCGACGGTGTCGGCAGGGCTGATCAGCGCGCTGCCATACTCCCGGCAGATGCGCGCGATGGTGTGTTCATCATGACTGACGGTGCCGCGCACGCCGCCACCGACCTGGCTGAGCAGATAATCGGCCAGCCCCGGCAGTGTCTGCACCCGCTCGGAAAGCAGCAGGCTACTCTCTCCCTGCGGGTCCAGCGCGGCGATCTGCTGCACGATCTTGTGGAAGAAGGGCTGCAGACGCTGCTGCAGGCTGCTGCGCGGCAGGCGGGCCTGATGCACCGTGCCCTTGTGTTCCAGACGGATCTGCAGGGTGGGCCGGGCATCCTCTTCGTCGCGCGTGCCCAGCTCCTGCACCGAATCGCCCTCTTGCAGCAGCCAGAACGGCAGCGCATCGAGCAGCTTCTGCTCGGATTCGGCATTGTGCTGGGGGTTGAAGCGGCACTGGGCGATGAAGGCCTGGGTGAACAGCTGCAGCAGACTGTCGCTCAGATTGACCCAGCCCGTGCCCGGCACCAGGGCGACGTTCTCGCGCACGATCTCCTCACCCTGGCGCTGCAGCCGTGTCAGCACGACCTGGTGCAGCTGCAGGTCGACATGGATCAGGCTGTCCTGCACCGGCCGGGCCAGCGCGGCGGCCAGGCTGCTGTCCACGATCCCCACAGCGCGCAGCGGGCTGCTCTTGATCAGGCCGAGCAGGATGCCGAGCTGGGTGCGGGAAAAACTCCCGGGCACGGCCAGCAGCACGTCGCCCTCGAGTTCGGCGGTGCGGGCCAGATCCTGCAGATGGGAATAGGCCAGGTCGGCGTTGTGGCGGAAATGCGCCACAGGCCGCGGAAACGGGTCGAGACTGAGCCGGTGCCAGAACTGATTGAAGCAGTGCAGCGGATTGAGTCGACTCTGACTGCGGGCGCTCTCACCGAACTCGATACGCCTGG
>JBEDFR010000016.1:0-10062 GCA_041175045.1 Pseudomonadota bacterium
GTGTCCGTCACGTCAATGCGCTCCACGCCCTGGGTAGGAAGCTGGTTGACGTTCACGGCCTGCGAGAGGCCGGCCGTCATCGGGTTGATGACCATGCGATGACCTTTCACCAGCACCAGAGTGGCGGTGGCGCCCATGCTGCGCAGATTGATGTTGGCGTTGTCACCGCGTGCACCGGAGGAGCCCAGTCGCGTTTCATTCTCCGGCAGGTTGACCACGGAGGGCAGCGAGCTATGATTGCCACGAAGTGTGCTTCGTGGCACGGTTTGGAGCCAAGCTTAGGGAATGTGTGCGACAGGGAAATGGCAGAAAGACGGCAGTTGCTTGACACCAAGATGACGGCAGTGATCGAGACGGAGGCACTTTTCCAGCACTGTCTGTTCGCGGGAAGGCCCGCTCCTACAGCAAGACTTCCAACTCCGGCGGAAAGCACGGACGCCTCTTTGCATTCACCGCCGCCACAATGAACCTGGCATTCAATATTGGCGTGCCGTCACTCAGCAGTGTGATGGTCTGCATGAAAGCCATGCGCAGTCGCGACACGCGTTCGGTCTGCACGGTCACGCGGAATCCATCGCCGCTGCGCAGCGAGCGCAGATAGTCAAGCTCGGCGCGGATCACCATCACGTGCACACCCGTGGCGGTCAAGGCGGCGAAGTCCACGCCACGGGACTTCAGAAATTCATGGCGCGCGTGTTCGGCATAGTGCTGATAAACGGCGTTGTTCACCACGCCCTGCAGATCACATTCGTAATCCCGCACGGCCATGTCCACAAAGAATGTCTGCATGGGGTTCCTGCCTCGCTGCTGCACCCAGGTCGCGGCGGATGATAACACTGCCCGCCACGCTGGAGTCGGCTCTGGAATTTGCATAGACTCCGGCCAAGCTCTCTTCCGGACTCTGCCAGCCATGCCCCGAATGCCGCATCCCATCCGCCTGTCGTCGTCCATCCTGCTCCGCACGCTGCTGGCACTCTGCCTGATTGTCACCATCAGCGCCTGCCGCAGTCCGCAGGGCCGCCCGGGCAGCGTGCTGGAGCAGGCCGACGTCAGCAGCCTGCAGGCCGCCATGAGCGAGGGCAGCCTCACAGCTGTCGCCCTCACGGAACATTACCTCGCGCGCATCGCACGACTGGACCCCCAGCTGCACGCCGTGCTGGAAGTCAATCCCGAGGCTCTGAGCATCGCCGCGGCCCTGGATGCCGAGCGCGCGGCAGGCACAGTGCGCTCGCCCTTGCATGGAATCCCGGTGCTGCTCAAGGACAACATCGACACCGCCGACCAGATGCACACCACGGCCGGCAGCCTGGCGCTGCTCGATGCGCCTGCGCCACAGCGCGATGCCTTCCTGGTCAGCCGCCTGCGCGCAGCCGGCGCCGTCATCCTGGGCAAGACCAACATGAGCGAGTGGGCGAACTTCCGCTCCACCAGCGCCTCCAGCGGCTGGTCCAGCCGCGGCGGCCAGACCCGCAATCCCTATGACCTGGAACGCACGCCCTGCGGCTCCAGCTCCGGCTCGGCGGTCGCCGTGGCCGCCGACTTCGCCGTGCTGGCCGTGGGCACGGAAACCGATGGCTCCATCGTCTGCCCTTCAGCGCACAACAGCCTGGTGGGCCTCAAGCCCTCGCTGGGCCTGATTTCGCGTGCGGGCATCATCCCCATCGCCCACAGCCAGGACACCGCCGGCCCCATGGCGCGTTCGGTGCGCGATGCCGCGCTGCTGCTCAACGCGCTGGTGGCCGAAGACATTGACGATCTGATCACCTCCAATCTGCGCACTCGCACTCCCCTGGACTACACCGCCTTCCTGCGCGAGGACGCCCTGCAGGGCAAGCGCATCGGCGTGATGCGCCAGACCTTCGGCCGCGATGCCGCCCTGGATGCGCTGATGGAAACCCAGTTGCAGGTGCTGCGTGACGCCGGCGCGGAAGTCTTCGACATCGCCATCAATGCGGCGCGCAGTTTTTCGAGTGCGGAGACCCAGGTGCTGTTGTTCGAGTTCAAGAACGATGTGGAGAATTATCTGTACGAGCGCGGCGGCAGCCTGCAGAGCCTGCGGGACCTGATTGCGTGGAACGAGGCGAATGCCACCACGGTGATGCCGCACTTCGGGCAGGAGTTGTTCCTGCAGGCGCAGGACACGACGAATCTGGGCGATCAGGCGTATCTGAGTGCTCTGGGCTACAGCAAGGCCTTCAGCCAGAGCAGTATCAACAGCGTCATGCAGGACCTGGCGCTGGACGCCCTGGTGGCCCCGACCAACAGCATCGGCTGGCCGGTGGACCCCAGCGGCGACAAGACCGAGGGCTATGTCTCCAGCGCCAGCCTCGCGGCGGTGTCGGGCTATCCCAATATCACCGTGCCGGCCGGATACCTGGATGGCTTCCCCATCGGCATCTCCTTCACGGGCCGGCAATACGCCGAACCCACCCTCCTCGGCATCGCCTATGCCTATGAACAGGCGACGCTGGCGCGCCGGGCGCCGGCACTCCCAGCGCCTTGATCGCGCCTTGCTTCAATCGAAGACCACGTCACGCACGATAGCGCGCATGTCACTGACGCCACGACGGAAGGCATCCACCGGGATGCGCTCGTCATTGCCATGCACGCCGGTGGCTTCGCCCACTTCGGTGATGATCGGGTCGAAACCATAGCTGACGATGCCCTGGTCGCGCGTGAAGTGGCTGTCGGTGAAGCCCGTGCTCACGGAGGGCAGCACGCGGGAACCCGGGTGCAGTTCGCGCGTGACGCGCTCGATGGCCGTGAACAGGCGCGAGGTGGTCTCGGAGATAGCGGGCGTGAAGGCCATGATCACCTCGACCTCAACCCCCGTCGGGGCAATCAGCGCCTCCAGCTCGGACACGAACACCTCGGACGGACGATCTGGCAGGATGCGGCAGTCCAGTTCGGCCCAGGCTTCGGGCGGCACCACGTTGATCTTGGACGACCCACTCAGGCGGGTCATGGAACAGGTGTCGCGGATCAGCGCATGGCGGCCTGGATTGTCTTCCTGCAGGCGGGTCAGGAAATCCGGGTCCTGCACTGCCAGCGCCATATTGCTGAAGGCCGCGCCCCAGTCATCGTCGCGCCCCTCGGCCAGACCCTTGAAATAGGTATCCACCGGACCGACCACGCGCGGCGGGAAAGGGTTCTCGCGCAGGATGGACAGCGCGTCGACAATGCGTGTCACCGAACTGGTGGTGCGCGGCGAGGACCCGTGGCCTGGGACGTCAACAGCCGTAAGCCTCAGCCACACCGGCACTTTCTGCGTCACTTCGACGCCGAAAACGATGTCATCACCCGAACGGCTGCCGCTGCCGCCTTCATTGAGCAGCAGACCGGCGCCCTCGAATATCTCGGGACGATTCTCGATCAGCCAGCCGACGCCAAATTCGCCACCCGCCTCTTCATCCGCCGTGGCCAGGAACACCACATCGCGATTCAGGGGCAGCCCTTCTCGGTGCAGACTCAGGAAGGCTGCCAGATGGGAGATGCCTGTTCCCTTCATGTCACGGGCACCACGCCCCAGAATATAGCCTTCGCGAATTTCGCCGGAGAGCGGGTCGATCGTCCAGTACTCCATTTCTGCCGGCACCACGTCGGTGTGCTGCAACAGGATCAGGGCAGGCTCGTCGCCCCCCTCCAGACGCGCCCAGATATTGCCTCGTCCTGGTGCGCTTTCGGCCGTCTCGTAGGCAATGCCCTCTTCCTCGAAGATCCGCGCATAGAACTCGACGGCGCGGTACTCGTTGCCGGGCGGGTTGATGGTGTCCACCTTGATGAACTCCTGCAGCCAGGCAACCGCTTCATCTTCAATCGATTGGGCGTGCAGAGTACTGCCCAGGGCACTGAGCAGCAGAAACAGGAAGAGCAGTCGCATGGAGGGTCTCCTTGAGTTGAAAACGACGGATTGCCCAGGAGGCAGCAAGAGCTGTGACATCTGCACGCGCAGACGGGCAGGCTACTCGGCGACGGGTTTGCGGTACTGACCGTAGAGCAGTTCCTCGACATACTCCACGCACTTGAATTCGATCAGCTGCATGCCAGGGTCGAGCCGGCGGTAGAGAGGCATGCTGATCTTCCACGGTTCGGTATAGACCTCCGGGTCAGTGATCGTCGCCTCGTACTGGATGTGATTGGCCCCCATCAGGGTGTAACGCTCCTCCACCACCAGCTGTGAGCTGTGCCAGTTGCCGGCACTGTCGAACCAGGTGTCGGGCATCTGCCCCGTCACCGTGATGACGAAGGTATCGCCCTCCCAGTGGCCGATGTTGTGGCCCATCCAGCTGTCCACCTGGGACACATAGTCCGGCTGATCCATGTAGACCATGCGGTCGGCCCCGGCAAACTCATAGGTAATCAGCGTGGTGTCCGGAGCCTGGAAAATCTGGAAGGGGTAAGGCAGGTAGGTTGCGCGCGGGACACCAGGCAGATAACACTTCACAATTGGGTCGCGTGCCAGCCAGTCGGCCTGATTCTCCAGCTTCGTCTGCAGCGCCTCAGGGCGGTAGGGAATCGACCCGCCCTGCACCACGCCCATGCCACCGGGGATGGCGGCCAGCGCGCCCATTTCGACGACGGGACCGGGGCGCGACGCGTGGGTCTGCAGGTCCCAGTGCGCCGTGCCAAGCGCCTGCCAGATGCCGTTGAAGTCCGGTTTGCCATCCGGCGTGCGGGGGATATCGCCGTTCTGGGCCGTTGCAGGCAGTGAGGCAAGCAGGGCAAGAGCGGTCAGACACAGTGCGGTGTTCTTCGTGATCGTCTTCATGGACGTCCTTCTTGTAGGATGTTAGTGGCTGCCGGAATCCACCCAGGTGCCTTCTTCCACCCGGGCACCACGCAGTATGTTCACCATGCCATAGTTGCCTTCGTGACAGGCGTATTCATACAGCTCGTCTTCGGTCTTGTGCATCGGCACCAGAACGGTCACTGGTGCGACAAACGATTGTGGGTCATTGACGGTGAACACGTAGTGCACTTCGTCGTCGGCTACGCGGGTGAAGCGCTCGATCAGATGCATGTTCTTGGAGATGCCAGTGCCGCGAAAGCTCTGTGTCTTGTCGGTGAAGTTCCTTGTTTCCACCACCAGCGTGTCGCCGTCCCAGTAGCCGCGGGAATCGCCCGTCCACTGAGCGACGTCATCCGGCAGATGGGGGCGGCCGTCGATGGGCACGATGCGCGCTTCATGAATCATTTCGTTGAAGATCACGAAGTGGTCGCCGTTCTGGAACAGCTGTACATTGTTGTTGTACATGCTGGGCATGAAGGGCGGCACGGAATTGAATCCCATCAGGCAGCGTTCGGACAGACCACGGTCTTCCGGGCCATCCTTGCCGATGCCGCCGACGGTAAAGCGCACGGGTCTCTCCCCCTCGATATCAGGACCCAGTCCGCCGAAAGCTACCGGCGCGCCCTGCACCCGAGCTGGCAAGCGACCGTTGGGCGGATCGATGATGAGCGAAGTGCGTCGGTTGTCTTCCAGCGGCAGCCCTTCAATCCAAAACTGGTTGTAACCGCCTACGCCTCCCTGCGAGGAATTACCGTCGGAGCGCGCTATGTCATCAAGCGCCTCGGCGCGGATGCGCGCCACGTCGTCGTCACTGAGAAATTCCTGGTCGGCATAGCGGGCAGGTCTCTCCAGCGGCGTGTTGGAACTGAAATTCCACACACCGCGCAGATCCGGCTGCCCCCATTCGTTGCGCGGGGCAACGTAGACACCCTCGGCTGAAGTGGACTGGGCGAGCGCGCTCACGGGCGCCGCAAGTGTGATAATGCTGACGATCTCGAGCCAGATGCGACGTTGCATGGCCTACCCCCTTGAATCGACGATTGATGTTGTCGTGGCGAAGGGTAATGCAGCGCCAGCCTTCGCACAATCGCACGGGCGGTGAAAGTTTAGCGTTCCGAGACGAGTAGCCCGAATTGATCGATCTCGATCAGCACATTCGTCATGGTCGTGATATTGAAGGCGGCCGACTGGGGGTTCTGATGCTCGCTGAACACGAGCACCCGCACTGCCTCGCGATGGCGTGACGGCAAGGTGGGCGTGGCAGAATCGAAACCCTGTGGAATCACAGTGTTGACAATATCGAAGTGCTCGCCCTGGGTCTCGCGCAACTGGCGCTTGCGGGAATACCAGCTGTAAGCCGTCATGGGCTCGGTGCCGGCGATGCTGTCGTCATAGAAGAAGACAATGTCCACGCCACTGATGAGAATGGAATTCAGATCCATGCGACTGGTGATGCGCACGCTTTCGAGGCTGGATTGCGCGTGCAGGCCGAGTGGCCAATACGCTGCCAGCAAGGCGAACAGGATCAGATCAAAGCGGCGGCCAGGCATGAGTTCCTCCGGAGTGCCGGCTGGATTGTAACGCTGCGAGAAGGATGCGCAAGACGGATTTGCGGGCGAAAAAAAAGGCATCTGCGATGCCTTGGAGTAGTGGTGCCGCCACCAGGAGTCGAACCCGGGACCTACTGATTACAAGTCAGTTGCTCTACCACAGCTGAGCTATAGCGGCATTTCGAACATGACGTCAGAGACGTTCAGGGCGCGCATACTACCAATCCTTCTGCGGTCGAGCAACGCCTTTTTCTGCGCGCCGAAGCCGCGTTTCACGCTCCCGGCTTGATTGAACGACCCCGCATAATGCGCTAGCTTACCCTCGATACGCACCCCCTCAGCACCGAGACAGACAGCGCAATGACGAATCCCGGCCGTAGCAGACTCTGGCAGAAACTCGAAACCCACTACCTCAGTCTGCACTCCGCCGGCACCACACTCTCCCAACTGTTCTGCGACGACCCACAACGCTTCGAGCACTTCAGCCTCAACACCGACACCGTGTTCCTGGACTACTCCAAGAACCTGCTGACCAGGGAGACCCGCGACCTGCTTCTCGAACTGGCGCGCGAGTGCGGCCTGAGCGACGCCATCCGCGCCATGTATCGCGGCGAGCGCCTGAACAACACGGAGAACCGCGAGGTGCTGCATGTGGCCCTGCGCACGCCGCTGCCCGAGGCTGACCCGCGCTACAACGCTGCTGTCGCGGCGACCCTCGAGCGCATGGAAGCCTTCGTCGCACGGGTGCACAGCGGCCAGTGGAAGGGGTATACCGACAAAGCCATCACGACCGTGATCAACATCGGCATTGGCGGATCCGACCTTGGCCCGGCCATGGTGACGGAAGCACTGCGGTACTGGCACATGCCGCAGTTGCGCACACACTTCGTTTCGAATGTCGATCCGGCCCACATGCGCAGCACGCTCGCGCAGGCCGATCCGCAGACCACGCTGTTCATCATCGCGTCCAAGTCCTTCTCGACGCTGGAAACCCATCAGAACGCCGCGTTGGCACGGCGCTGGTATCTCCAGAACGGCGGCGACGAAAGCAGGGTGTCCCGGCACTTTGTCGCGGTCTCCGCGAATGTGCCCAAGGCACAGGCCTTCGGCATCGATCCGGACAATATCTTCCCGCTGTGGGACTGGGTGGGCGGACGCTATTCGCTGTGGTCCGCCATCGGCCTGCCCATCGCGCTGGCCTGCGGCATGGCGCAGTTTCGCGCGCTGCTGGAAGGTGCCAGCCTGATGGATCAGCACTTCCGCGATGCGCCGCTGGCAGCCAACATGCCGGTGATCATGGGCCTGCTGGCCGTGTGGCATACCAATTTCTGCGGCGCATCCAGCCAGGCGATCCTGCCTTATAGCCAGGCCCTGCATCTGTTTCCGGCCTTCCTGCAGCAACTTGAGATGGAGAGCCTGGGCAAGCGTGTCGATCATCACGGCAACGCCCTGCGCTGCGCCAGCGGCCCGGTGGTCTGGGGCAGCGCCGGCACCAATGGCCAGCACTCCTTTCATCAGCTGCTGCACCAGGGTACCCATCTGATCCCGGCCGACTTCATCGGCATCGTGCGCACGCTGTACCAGGATGATCAGGACCAGCACGCCCATCTGCTGGCCAACTGCTTCAGCCAGAGCCAGGCACTCATGCAGGGCAAGAGCGAAGACGAGGCGCTGGCAGAACTACTGGCTCAGGGCCGCGACGAAACCAGTGCCCGCGTGTTGGCGCGCCACAAGTGCATCGTCGGCAACAAACCCAGCAACACGCTGCTGCTGCCCGAACTCAGTGCCAGAACGCTGGGCAGTCTCATCGCGCTCTATGAGCACAAGGTGTTCGTGGAAAGCGTAATCTGGCAGCTCAACGCCTTCGATCAGTGGGGCGTCGAACTCGGCAAGCAACTGGGCGAGCGTTTGTATGGCGCGCTGCGCAGTGACCAGCCCTGCACGACCTTCGACGGCTCGACCAACGGCCTCGTCGCACGCTGCAAGGATCGCCGTGAGCACTCCTGAGCCCCGGACGATCATCGGCAGCGAGGAATGGTGCGCCCTTCCTGATCTGGGCATTCCGGCCATCAAGGTGCGGGTGGATTCCGGGGCCCGCACCTCCGCCCTGCATGCCTTCAACATCAAGTCCTTCAAGCGCGGTGACAGCCTCTGGGTCAGCTTCGAGGTACATCCTCTGCAGCACAATCGACGCACTATCGTGCAAGGCGAGGCGCCTGTCATCGACAGACGACTGGTAAAAAGTTCCAGCGGTGTCACCGAAAAGCGCTACGTAATCCGCACCTCGCTGCAGCATGACGGCCAGCGCTGGGACATCGAACTGACGCTGACCAACCGCGACTCCATGGGCTATCGCATGTTGCTGGGCCGTGAGGCCATGGTGGGCCGCGTGCTGGTGGACCCGGCCGCCGCGTTTCTCGGCGGCGAGATTGCGCATGAACAGCTGCAGGCCCAGTATGCAGATCACGCCCGCGAACGCTCCGGGCTGCACATCGGACTGCTGGCCAGCAACCCGGACTTGCCGAGCAATCGCCGGCTGATGGAGGTCGGCAAGGAACGTGGTCACCACCTGTATTTCTACGACATCAAGCAGTGCTACATGAAGCTCGATGCGGACACACCCGAAGTGCACTACCGCGGCGGGCGCATCCTTAACGCCCTGGACGCCGTCATCCCCCGCATTCGGCCCGAGCTCACCTTTTATGGCTGCGCCCTGGTTCGACAGTTCGAGAGCATCGGCGTCTTTTGCCTGAATTCGGCAGAGGCCATTGGCAGCTCGCGCGACGAACTCTATGCCCTGCAGGTGCTGCTGCGTCATGGCCTGAGTATCCCCGTGTCGGGCATCGCCGACAGTCCCATTGAAACCGGCGAACTGATCGACATGGTCAATGGTGCCCCCCTGGTGGTGAAACTGCTGGAAGGGACACAAGGGCGGGGAGTCGTGCTGGCGGAAACCCGCAAGGCCGGCGAGAGCCTGATCAACGCCTTCAAGTCGCTGCAGGCGAACCTGCTGGTGCAGGAATACATTCAGGAAGCGGAAGGCCGGCATATGCGGCTGTTCGTGGTGGATGGCAAGGTGGTGGCCGCCATGCAGCGCGCGAGCATACCGGGGGATTTCCGTTCCAGTACCCAGCGCAGCGTCACCTCTTCCTCCGTCAAGCTGACCGCGGCCGAAAAGCGCCTGGCGGTCAAGGCAGTGGGCGTGCTCGGCCTCAAGGTGGCGGGCGTCGACGTGATCCGCTCGCGACGCGGTCCCCTGCTGCTCGAGGTCAATTCAACGCCCGGCCTCGAGGATATCGAGGAGGTCACGGGCAAGGATGTCGCCGGCGCCATGATCAGCGCCATCGAACGACATCTGGGCTGGAAGCGTCCACTGGAACCGTCGCAGGAAGCGGGGCCGGACTCATGACCCGGTTGCGCCTGCGCAAAGCGGCACGCTCGGACATGGACTGGCTCTATGCCACGTTCAAGCAGACGATGCAGCACTACATCGAACACACCTGGGGCTGGAACGAGTTGTTCCAGCAACACGCTTTTCTGGACAATCTGCCGCCCGGCAGCTTCGTGATCCTGCACGACGCAGGCGAAGACGTCGGCGCCTGCAGCATTCTGGAGAAACCGGATCATCTGTGGCTGGAAATGGTGCTCGTGGCACCGAAGCGGCAGCGCAGTGGTCTTGGCGCCGAGCTGGTGCGGCACGCCCAGGCGGTCGCCGCAGCCCAG
>JBEDFR010000017.1:0-21262 GCA_041175045.1 Pseudomonadota bacterium
GGCTTCCAGGCCCTGTTGCCGTGCCTGCATGGCATTGACGGCGCTCTGCCAGGCGTATTCGGCCTGGTCCAGCTGGGCGGCGGGCAGGGCACGGGTCTGCACCAGCTGGCGGATGCGGTCCAGTTCGCGCTGGCGGAAATCGACGTCGGTGCGGGCATTGCTGACCAGCAGCAGCGCGTTGCGGTAATCGGCCTTCTCGCCTTCGATGCTGCTGGCGACATGGCTCAGCGCCGCCTCCGCCCTGGCCAGGGCGATGCGGTAGGGCTCGTCGTCGATGCGGAACAGCAGCTCCCCGGCGCTGACGCGCTCGTTCTCGCGCGGGACCACTTCCACCACACGGCCCGAGATCTCGCTGCTGATGGCGACGATGTCGGACTTCAGATAGGCGTTGTCGGTGCTCACGAAGCGGCCTCCCTGCAGATACACCCACAGCGAGACGCCGGCGATGGCTGCCGGGACAAGCAACAACAGGGTCAGGGTCTTCAGCGTTTTCATGGGTCGATGTCCTCGTGGTCTGCAGCGTAGCGGGGGGTGTCACAGTCGTGGCCGGCGGCGGCCAGGTTTTCGCGGATGCGCAGCAGCACGGCCATGAACTGCGCCTCCTCTTCGGGGCTGATGCCTTGCAGGGCGGTGGCGCGCACCTTCTGACCCAGGCCGCTCAGCGCCTCCAGCATCGGGCGGGCCTTGGCATTGAGAAACACGCGCTTGGCGCGGCGGTCGTCCGGGTCATCACGGCGTTCGATCCAGGCATCCACCTCCAGGCGGTCGAGATGACGCGCCAGCGTGATGGGCGTGATGTCCATCACCTGCGCCAGATCCTTCTGCTGCACGCCGTCGCGCCGGCTCAGATGGGCCAGCACGGACCACTGCGCCCGGGTCAGCCCGAGATGGGCGGACTGGCGGTCGAAACTCCAGCGCAGCAGGCGGGCGACATCGTGGATGGCGAAGCCGAGGCTCTTGTCGAAGTGCTTGTTCATGATGCTGCTTATAGTAATCCTGCTTATCATAAGCAAGCAATCATAGTTTGAATTCTGATCACTCGCCCCGTGTGGCGTCCTGTCACGCAAACAGGGCAGAATGCAGACACCAAAAGCACGCAACATGGATAGGGAGCAACGCAGCTTGAGTGCATCAGGCTCGGATCTGTGGACCCTGCGGTACCCCAACACAGGAGGAGAACGCTGTGCCTGACGCCGTAGCCCCGCCTCACGTCGTTCTTCTGGGCGACATCGGCGGCACCCACGCGCGTTTCGCCTGGGTCGAGCCCGGGAGTTCGCACTTGCAAGGTATCGCTGTCTACGAGTGTGCGGCATTTGCGAGTTTCGACGACGTTTTCGAGGCTTACCGACTGGCTCAGCAAACGCTTGGTGATACTCACATTGTCGGAGTGGTCTTGGCAGTGGCGGCCTCTGTGCACCACGACGTGATTCGCCTGACCAACCTTCCGTGGCAGTTCAGCCGCCTTGCATGGCAGGCCCGGCTCGGCGTTCCGGTGGCTGTCCTCAATGATTTCTCCGCGCAGGCCTGGTGTCTGTCGGCCCACCCCCCGGGCGTCGCGCCCGCGCTGTCTGCCGAGCTGCTGCAGTGGTGGCAGCGACCCACCGTGCCTGCCATGTGGCCGGTTTCGGGCGCCACGCGCAGCATCGTCGGGCCCGGCACTGGCTTTGGGGCGGCGACACTGACGGCGCAAGGCGAAGTGCTGGAGTCCGAGCCCGGCCACGTGGGCTTCGCCCCGGGTAATCCCCACGAACTGGCGCTGCTCGGCCAACTCTGGCGGCGCTACCCGCGCATCAGTGTCGAGCACCTGCTATCCGGCCCGGGGCTTGCCAATCTGTATTGGGCAAATTCATGTCTGCTGGGAAGCGAACGAGCGCTGCGCGCGCCGCAGATCGTGGCGGAGGCGGCGCAGGGTGATCCTCTGGCGCTGCAGAGCCTGCATGACTTCAGCGGAATTCTGGGCGCCGTGTGCGGTGATATCGCCCTGGGCACGGGCAGTCGCGGCGGACTGATTCTCTCCGGCGGCATGCTCGAACGCATGGACCCATGGCTCGACAAGGCATTGTTCATGGCGCGCTTTACCGACAAGGGACCGTTCAGCCAATGGTGCCTCGAAGTACCCGTGGCGCGTTTGATGCTGCCCTGGCCCGGGCTGACGGGCTGTGCCCATTACTGCAGAATCCATCATGCCATGTTTGCCTGAGATCGCGGTTTGGCACTCGCGTCTGGTTGCCTGTGCCACTCGATTGGATACCTCCTTTTCTGAGCATGCTTCATGTCCTTGCTGCTGCGGCGTCTGATTCCCTTCGTCTTCGTCTTCATCTGGAGCTCCGGCTTCATCGTGGCGCGCTACGGCATGCCCCATGCCGAGCCTATGACCTTCCTGTTTCTGCGCTTCAGTGGCGTGCTGGCAATCATGCTGCCGCTGTGCCTGCTGGCGCGGGTGCAGTGGCCGGCGCCGCGGCAGATGGCGCATATCGCGCTGGCCGGGGTGCTGCTGCAGGCGGGCTATCTGGGGGGAGTCTGGACGGCCATCAAGCTGGGCATGTCGGCGAGTCTCGCGGCCTTGATCGTGGGGCTGCAGCCGATCCTGACTGCCTGGCTGGGCGCCATGGTCGCGGAGCGGGTGAGTGGGCGGCAATGGCTGGGGCTGCTGGCCGGGTTGGGCGGCGTGGGCCTGGTGGTCATGGCCAAGTTCTCGCTGATCGGGCTCACCGCGACGAGCCTGCTGCTGTGTGTGCTGGCCTTGTTCAGCATCACGACGGGCACCGTGTATCAGAAGCGTTTCTGTCCGCAGTTCGATCTGCGAGCTGGCTCGGTGCTGCAGTTCGGGGCCTCGGCCCTGGTGTGCCTGCCGCTGATGTTTGCCTTGGAGACGCGGGAGGTGGACTGGCAGCCCTCGTTGGTGGCGGCCTTGCTGTGGTCGATCTTCGCGCTCTCGATCGGGGCAATCTCGCTGCTGTTCATCATGATTCGGGACGGGGAGGCAACCCAGGTGTCCGCGTACATGTACCTGACACCACCGGTCACGGCGCTGATGGCCTGGGCGCTGTTCGCGGAACCGATCACCGTGACGACGCTGTTTGGCACCGCCCTCACCGTACTGGCCCTGTGGCTGGTGCTGCGCCCGGGGCCTGTGCAGTAGGGGTCTGGGTGGGCGCCGGGCTTCGCGGCGGCGTATAAACGCTCGATGGACGGACTCAACGCGTGGCCCTGGACCACAGCCCCGCTGTCCGACCCGAATCGGTGCCCCCCCGTGAAGGACTGGCAGCAGAAGCGCGGCTGGTGTTTTTCTGAGCGACAGGCTATAAACCGCGCCAGTCCATCGTCGAGGTCACCATGATGCGTATTGCCCTCCCGCTTGCCTTGTTTGTCGTGCTGTCCGCTTGCTCCGATCCCGGGAGCGACGACCGTGTCACAGCTCCCGCGGGCACTGAGATTGTCGCCGCCAGTCCTTGGACTCTCGCGGAAACCATTGCGCGGCAGGGCGACGAGATTCTGATTCCCTACCGCAAGTACGTGCATCCCAACGGCCTGACCGTGCTGCTGCACGAGGACGATTCCGACCCCCTGGTCCATGTCAACATCACCTACCACGTCGGCTCCGCCCGCGAGGAGCCCCAGCGCTCCGGCTTCGCGCATTTCTTCGAGCACATGATGTTCCAGGGTTCTGCCAATGTCGGCGACGACGCCCATTTCCAGATCGTCACCGAGGCGGGTGGCACGCTCAACGGGTCCACCAGCACCGACCGCACCAACTACTTCCAGACAGTGCCGTCCAACCAGCTCGAGACCATCCTCTGGCTCGAGGCTGACCGCATGGGTTTCCTGCTGGAGGCCGTTACGCAGGAGAAGTTCGAGATCCAGCGCGACACGGTGAAGAACGAGCGCGGACAGAATGTGGAAAATCGCCCCTACGGCCGGGTCTACGAGAGCCTGATTGCGGCCATGTATCCCACGGGTCATCCGTATTCCTGGCCCGTCATCGGGTATCCGGCGGACCTCGACGCCGCCACCCTCGACGATCTGCGCCACTTCTTCCTGCGCTGGTACGGCCCCAACAATGCCACCCTGATCGTCGCGGGCAATCTCGACGAGTCCGCTACCCTGGCCATGATCGACAAGTATTTCGGCAGCATCCCCACGGGCCCCGCCGTGGAGCGGGCCGTGCCCCAGCCAGTGGTGCTGGAGGCCGACCGCCATGTGTCCTACGTGGATCAGAACGTGCGCTTCCCGCTGCTGGTGATGGCCTTCCCCAGCGTGCCTTACTCCCACCCCGACAGGGTGCCGCTGCAGGCCCTCGCGAGCATTCTGGGAGAAGGCCGCAAGTCCCTGTTCTATCAGCAGTTCGTGTTGAGTAATCGGGCGCTCGATGCTAGTGCCTCGAACGGTTCGCAGGAATTGGGTGGCATGTTCAGCCTGGAGGTGCAGCCGTTCCCCGGTGCCGATCTGGCACAGTTCGAGGCCGATATGCGCGCGATCCTGGCCGACTTCGACGCCGAGGACATTACTGACGAGCACCTGGAGACCTTCAAGGGACAGACGGAGGCGAGTCTGATCAATACGCTGGAGAGCGTACAGGGCAAGGCCTCGCGGCTGGCGCTCTACGACTATCTGCTGGACAACCCGAATTTTCTGCCACAGGAGCTGGAGGCCCTCCGCGCGCTGACCAGGGAGGACGTGCTGCGGGTGTTCACTCAGTACCTCAAGGACAAGCCCGCAGTGGTGCTGAGCGTTTTGACCCGCGACGAGGGCGCCGTGCCCAGCCAGCCCGATTCCTACGTGCCCACGCCGGCGCTGCGCGTGACGTCATCCGATCTGGATGATCTGGAGCCGCGCCCGGTGAGCGACAGCTTCGACCGCAGCCTGCGGCCGGGGGCGGGGCAGACACCGCTGGTGGAAGTGCCCCCATTCTGGCAGCAGACACTGGCCAATGGCGCGCAGATCATTGGCACCCAGAGCGACGAGATTCCCAGTGTGACCCTGGGTCTTGTGTTCCGAGGTGGCCATCTGCTCAACGACGAACGCACCTGGGGGCTGGCACGATTGACAGCCAGCCTGCTCAACGAGGGCACGCAGCAGTGGAGTGCCGAGGCCTTCGAGGCGCAACTGCAGAGACTGGGCAGCCGTATCAGCGTGACGGCTGCGCGGGAGAATCTGCAGGTCAGCGTCAATGCGCTGAGCCGCAATCTCGCACCAACCCTGGCCCTGCTGGAGCAGCGTCTGCTGCAGCCGGCGTTCACGCAGGCTGATCTGGATCGCCTGCGCCGCCAGCAGATCGAGTCCCTGCAGGCTAACCGCGAGCAGCCCAATGCCATTGCCGATCTGGTTTTCGACGGTTTGCTGCACGGCCAGGAACACGCCTTTGCCACGCCGGTGAACGGCAGCGTCGAGACCCTGGAGGCCCTGACGCTGGCGGATGTCGAGGCTTTCCGTCAGCAGGCCCTGGCCACCGGCGCACTGCAGATCGTGGCGGTAGGGGATGTGGACGAGGCCACGCTGGTGCCGGCCCTGGGCTTCCTGGATGCCTTGCCGCGCGAGGCCCCGGCACTGCGGCCGCAGCCGCCGCTGCCCGAGCATGCCGGCAATACCTTGTACCTGGTGGACAAGCCCGGTGCGGCACAGTCCGAGATCCGCATCGGCTATGTCACCGACATGCCCTGGGACGCCACGGGGGACTACTTCAAGTCCTCGTTGATGAATTATGTGCTGGGCGGCGCCTTCAGCAGCCGCATCAACCTGAACCTGCGTGAGAACAAGGGCTACACCTACGGCGCCCGCAGCGGCTTCTCCAGCACCAGTATTCCCGGCCCGTTCACCGCTGCCGCCAGCGTGCGCATGGACAGCACGGCGGATTCGGTGCGCCAGTTCGTCTACGAGATCACGCGCTTTCGTGACAGTGGCATCACCGACGCGGAACTGGCCTTCACCCGTGCCGCCGTGGGGCAGCGCGATGCGCTGAATTTCGAGACGCCCACGCAGAAGGCCGGATTCCTGGGCCGCATCATCGAATACGGCCTGCCGGCCGGCTTCGTGGAGGAGCAGAGCCGCATCATCGACACCATCAGCCGCGACGAGATCAACACGCTCGCGCGGGAGCGGCTGCCCTTCGAGCGCATGATCCTGCTGGTGGTGGGGGACAAGGCGGTGATTGCCGAGGAGCTGGCGCAGCTGGGCTATCCGATTGTCGAACTGGATGCCACCGGAGCCGTGGTGAATTGAGCAGTCCCGATCGTCGACGCACGCCGGTCAGTGTCGACACTGACCGCAATTTCGACGATCTGGCGCTGCGTTTCGCACGCAATGTCTATGGCGGGCTGAAGGGTGCCGTGCGTCTGGCCGTGCTGCGCCGCGACCTTGGCGAGGTGCTGCCGCAGGCGCTGAGCCCGGCCGCTGACAGGCCACTGCGGGTGCTGGATGCAGGAGGCGGCCAGGGCCAGTTCGGCCTGCAGATCGCTGCCTGTGGCCATGCCCTGACCCTGTGCGACATCTCCGAGGCAATGCTGAATCTGGCGCGCGAGCAGGCCGCGGCCCTGCAACTTGACACCGTGCAGTGGCGGCACTGCTCCATTCAGACGCTTGCCGCCGAGGTGGCCGCGGGGGAGCACGAGCCCTGGGATCTGGTGCTGTGCCATTCCGTGCTCGAATGGGTAGCCGATCAGCCCGGCCTGCTGCAGGCCCTGCGCACCCTGGTGCGCTGCGACGGCCTGCTGTCGCTGAGCTTCTACAATCGCCACGGTCTCATCATGAAGAATCTGCTGCGCGGACGCCGCCCGCCGATCCTGGACGCCGACTTCGTGCCCAGTGCCGGCAGTCTCACGCCCACGCGTCCACTGGAGCCGAACGAGGTGCTGCGCTGGCTGGAAGCGGGCGGCTGGCATCGGCTGTGTCACAGCGGCATTCGCGTCTTCCATGATCTGCTGCTGACCCCGCAGGGGCGTGCCATGCCCGAGGCGCAGTTGCTGGCTCTGGAACTGGAACTGTCCCGTCAGGAGCCCTACCGGGCGCTGGGGCGCTACCAGCATGTGCTGGCGCGGCGCCTAGGTGCCGATGGGCAAAGCGGGTAGAATCGTCACCAGGTCTGCCAGCCGCCCTGCGCCTTGCACGCACGTTCTTCCACCAGCACCGTTCACCCAAGCTCACCACGTCGACGCCGCCCATGAAAACACTGCATCTGAACAAGGGCCGGGAGTCCTCCCTCCTGCGCCGCCACCCCTGGATATTCTCCGGCGCCATCGACCGCCTGGCGGGCTCTGCCACCCCGGGGGAGACCGTGCGCGTGCTCGCTGCGGACGGCCGTGTTCTGGGCCTCGCAGCCTGGTCCCCCAGCTCCCAGATCCGCGCCCGCATGTGGAGCTTTGCCGGCGATGAGCGCATCGACGCCGAGTTCTTCGCACGGCGCCTGGCGGCGGCCGTCGAGCGCCGCCGCGCGCTGCTGGTCGATCCACAGCGCACCGGTTGTCGCCTGGTCTACGGCGAGGCCGATGAACTGCCCGGCCTGGTCGTGGACCGTTACGGGGATTTCCTCGTGTGCCAGTTCCAGTGCACTGGTGTGGATGCCTGGAAGGCCGAGATTGTCGCTGCGCTGCAGCGCCTCGTGCCATGCCGCGGCATCTATGAACGCTCCGAGGCCAGTGTGCGCCAGCGTGAAGGGTTGGCTCCCTCCCAGGGGCTGCTGTGGGGCGAGGAACCGCCGGCGCTGGTGGAAATCACCGAGAACGGCCGCATCTACGGCTTGAGCATTGCGCACGGGCACAAGACGGGCTTCTACCTGGACCAGTACGACAATCGGGAGCTGCTGCGCCGCATGTCGGCCGGGCAGCGAGTGTTGAACTGTTTTGCCTATACCGGTGGTTTTGGCATTGCGGCGCTGCAGGGCGGGGCGAGCCATGTGCTCAATGTAGATTCCTCGGCACCCTCGCTTGAGCTTGCACAGGCGAATTTCCAGCGCAACGGTTTTGAGCCGGCGCGTTACGCGCTGCACTGTGCCAATGCCTTCGAGTATCTGCGCGAGCTGAAACAGGGCGGCGAGCGCTTCGATATCGTGGTACTGGACCCGCCCAAGTTTGCCGAGACCAAGGCCCAGTTCCAACGTGCGGCTCGAGCGTACAAGGACATCGCACTGCAGGGGGTCTCCCTGCTGCGGCCGGGCGGCCTGTTGTTCACGTTCTCGTGTTCGGGAGCCATCGACCTGCCACTGTTCCAGAAGATCACGGCCGATGCCGTGCTGGATGCCGGACGCGGCGGGCAGATTCTGCACTACATGCACCAGGCGGCCGATCACCCGGTAGGACTGCCATTCCCCGAGAGCCTTTATCTGAAAGGGCTGGTGTGCAGGGTCGAGTGAGATCGGGCTATAATCCGCCGCCCTTTCGGGGGTGTGGCGCGATTTCTGCTTGCCTGCGTCTGCAGGCTCACAAAGGATGCCATTGAAGACAGCTGTTTGCGTTCGGAGACTTGATGAAGATTGCCGCCATTGTCACAGACATTGACGGGACCACCGCCGGTACGGGGTTCCATCATGATGTGCTCATGCCTTATTCCCTGAAACACATCGCCGCATTTGTTCGTGAGCACCAGGAGGAGCGCGACGTCATGCGCGCGCTGGTCAGGCTCAGCGACAGGACACACATCCCGCTGCACAATCTCGAGGGTCTCATCCGCGCGCTGCAGCAGTGGATCCGCGACGAGGAGCCCGTCACCGAACTCAAGACCCTGCAGGGCATGGTCTGGGAGAAAGCCTACAAGCAGGGCATGTTCCAGGCGCACGTGTACCCGGATGTACCCGAGGTGCTGCAGCGCTGGCAGCAGCAGGAGCGCAATCTGTACGTGTACTCCCACGAGTCGGTGAAGGCACAGCAGCTGTTCTATCGCTATTCCACCGAGGGCGACATGCGCCTTCTGTTCTCCGGCCACTACGATTCCACGCTTGGCCCCAAGGATGATCCCGCGTCCTATGCCAGGATTGCCGAGGCCATTGCCTTGCCAGCTGCGCGGGTGATGTACATTGCCGATGATCGTGCGGAACTGGATGCGGCGGCACAGGCTGGCTTGAAGACGACCTGGGTGATCCGTCCCCAGGACACGTCGCTCGACCCGGAGCGGGTCAGGCTGAAGTCGCCACACCCGGTGGTGACGCAGTTCGGCGATATTGTCCTGGACTAGGAAGGGGCATTCAGTGCTCCGCTGGAGCGTCTGCTTCCGGTTGCACGCAGCGCTGCAGAGCAGCGCACAGGCGCAGCATCACGAAGGCTTCGAAATTCTCCACCGGATCGGCCTCTTCCCCGAAGGCCACTGCCAGCGTCGCCAGCTTTTCCAGCGCGACCTGACGCGCCTCGGCCTGGGGAGTGGCCTCAATGGTCTCGGCGGCGAAGAGCACCTGGTTCCAGATCAGGAAGGAAGCGTTGCTGGCAGACATGACGAAGCTCGTTGAAAGGTGACGCCGGCATGGTAAGGCTTTTGTGAGGGGCCGCCAAGGCACGCAACAGACACAGGAGGCACGCATGAGTGTGATCAGAATCAGTGCAGAACAGGCCGCCAGGCTGCTGTCCGAGGGCGCTCGCGTGGTGGATATCCGCGATGCCCATTCCTTTGCCGCTGGCAGTATCGACGGCGCCGTGCACATTACCGCCGACACTGTCGACGAATTCGTCGCCACTAGTGATCGTAGCAGGCCGCTGATTGTCTGCTGTTATCACGGCAATGCCAGTCAGGGCGCGGCGGCCTATTTCTCCGAGCAGGGCTTCGAGCAGGCCTGCAGTCTGGACGGTGGCTACGAGGCCTGGAAGGATTACCAGGACGGTGGCTGGTAGCCTGACGCCCGGGGCTGCGGGCTGTCAGCGGCCGTCGCCAGTTTCTCGCAGGCGCGCTGCAGCGATGCCAGGGCGATCTCGATCTCATCAGCGCTGACGTTCAGGGGCGGCAGCAGACGCACGGAATTTCCCCCCGCCTTGACCACCAGCATGCGCTCGTCCATCAGGGCGTGGATGAAATCGCCGTTGTTGATCACGCACTTCAGTCCGATCATGTAGCCAAGGCCAGTCTGCTCGGAAATCACGCCGGGATAGCGTGTGATCAGAGCGGCGAGACCGGCGCGCAGGCGGGCGGCGCCACGCATGGCACTGTCCAGGAAACCCGGTGCCAGCAGCTCGTCCAGCACGGCATTGCCCACGGCCGTGGCCAGTGGATTGCCACCAAAGGTACTGCCGTGCGTGCCGGCCACCATGGGAGCGGCGACGCGCTCGGTGGACAGGCAGGCGCCGATGGGGAATCCCCCGCCCAGACCCTTCGCCGAGGCCAGCAGGTCCGGTGCAACCCCCGAGGCCATGTAGGCATACAGATAGCCTGAGCGGCCCATGCCCGACTGCACTTCGTCATACATCAACAGAATGCCCTGTTCGTCACACAACTGGCGCACCTGACGCAGGTAGTCGAAGGGCGTCAGGCGAATGCCGCCTTCTCCCTGGATCGGCTCCACGATCACGCCTGCCGTGGCTGGCGTGATGGCCGCACGCAGGGCCCCGATGTCGCCGAAGGGCACCTGGTCGAAGCCCGGATCGCCCGTCAGGAAGCCCTCGATGTGCACGGGATTGCGGCAGGCGGCGATGGGCGCCAGCGTGCGGCCGTGGAAGGAGCTGGTCAGTGAAATGATGCGCACGCGCTGGGCGTCGCCACGACTGTAGTGGTAACGGCGCATCATCTTGAAGCCGGCCTCGACGGCCTCGGTGCCAGAATTGCTGAAGAAGACGCGGTCGGCGAAGGTGTGGTCGACCAGACGTCGGGCCAGTTTTTCCGTCTGGGGAATGCGGAACAGGTTGGAGCTGTGCCAGATGCGTGTGGACTGCTCCTGCAGCGCCCTGACCAGTGCGGGGTGGCAGTGGCCGAGGCAGTTCACCGCGATGCCCGTGGTGAAGTCGAGGTAGCGCTCGCCGCCCGGGGTGTACAGCCAGGTGCCTTCGCCACGCTCGAATTCCAGATCGGGATTGCCGTAGTTGCTCATCAGTGCAGAGATCATGCGTCGGTCCTTTTCAAGTCCAGTGTGGGGCGAGTGGCGTAACGTATACTGCGCGGGTCGTGGGGGCGGCAAGACAGGCGCCTGGCCTGGTTTTACGGAAGGCGCGATCATGCCCCAACTGCCCTGTGCATTCAAGCCGAAGGCCCCGGCCAGCGTGGCCGGCACCCCTCGCGCGAGGCTACGTTCAGAGCGTTCAAGAAGGAGGATTGCCATGCTGTTTGCCAAACCGACGACACTGCCCGATGCCGCCTCGGCCCTGCCGGGTCGCAGCACGCCGATGCCCGTCAGCAACTGTCACGTGGTGCACGGGCGGCCCTATCAGCCGCCATTGCCTGAATCTGTGCAGCAGATCGTCTTCGGCATGGGTTGCTTCTGGGGCGCCGAGCGCGTGTTCTGGCGCCTGCAGGGGGTGTACAGCACCGCTGTGGGCTATGCCGGGGGAGTCACCCCCAATCCTACCTACGAAGAGGTCTGCAGCGGCCGCACCGGTCACACGGAAGTGGTAATCGTCTTCTACGACCCGCAGCAGATCAGTCGCCAACGCCTGCAGGAGGTGTTCTGGGAGTCGCATGACCCGACCCAGGGCATGCGACAGGGCAATGACAGGGGCACGCAATACCGGTCCGCGATTTACGTCGGCAGCGCCGAGGAACTGGCCCAGGCACAGGCAGGAGCACAGCGGGTGCAGACTGTTCTGGAGGCTGCTGGATTTGGCGCTATAACCACTGAAATCAAGATGTTGAATGTGTTTTATTATGCAGAGGATTACCATCAGCAGTATCTGGCCCGCAATCCCAATGGCTACTGCGGCATCAAGGGCCTGGGTATTGCGTGTCCTCTGGCATAAAGAATCGGCGACCGAGTACTCGGTCCTGGCGATGGATCAGGGCAGGAGCGTGTTTTCAGGCTGGATCATTGCACTATACTCAGCTGCGCTTCTGCCTCCCGCTTTGCTTCAGGAAGTCAACAATGTCAGAAACCCCAAGTCCCGCGCTTCCAGATCAGCTCGTTATTGCGATCTCGTCTCGAGCCCTGTTCAAGCTCGAAGAGAGTCACCGTGTCTTCGAGCAGGAGGGGCTGGAGGCGTATCAGCGTTACCAGATCGCCCACGAGGACGAGCCCCTGGAGCCCGGCGATGCCTTCGTGCTGGTGAACAAGCTGCTTGCCCTCAACGAGCTGCTTCCAGAGCAGCGCGTCGAGGTGATCCTGTTGTCTCGCAACAGCGCCGACACCGGGCTGCGCATCTTCAATTCCATCAGCCACTACGGCCTGGGCATCACCCGCGCCGCCTTCAGTGGTGGTGAGAGCCCCTATCGCTACATCGCCCCGTTCCATGTTCACCTCTTCCTGTCCACAGACGGCAGTGATGTCCGCCACGCGCTGGAGCAGGGCGTGGCCGCTGCCACCATCCTGCCGTCGCGCGTGACCACACGGCCCCAGGGGCGGCTAAAGTTCGCCTTTGATGGTGACGCCGTGCTGTTCTCGGATGAAGCCGAGCGCATCTACAAGGCCAACGGGCTGGCGGCTTTCGCTGCAAGTGAGCAGAAAGCCGCCAATCAGCCGCTCTCCGGAGGCCCGTTCAAGCCCTTTCTGGCGGCGCTGCAGCGCCTGCAGATGGCGTTCCCGCCCGGGGAATCCCCCATCCGCACCTGCCTGGTGACCGCGCGCTCGGCGCCAGCCCATGAGCGTGTCGTGAAGACCCTGCGTGCCTGGAACATCCGCATCGACGAGTCCCTGTTCCTCGGCGGGCGCGACAAGGGCGCCTTCCTGCAGGCCTACGATGCCGACGTGTTTTTCGACGATCAGCAATCACACTGCGATTCGGCCCGTCATCATGTGGCCACGGGGCATGTGCCGAGTGGTGTGGCAAATCAGCCGCCCGCATCAACGCAGGAGCCGACATGAAGCTGCAGCAGTTGCGCTATGTGTGGGAAGTGGCCCGCCACGGCATGAATGTGTCGGCGGCAGCGCAGGCACTTTTCACCTCGCAGCCGGGTGTCAGCAAGCAGATCATGCAGCTGGAGGATGAACTGGGGGTGCAGATCTTCGTGCGCAACGGCAAGCATCTGACCGGACTGACCCAGGCTGGTGAGCGCATTCTGGAGGAAGCCGGCGCCGTGCTGCTCAAGCTGGACAATATCCGCACCATCGCCCGGGAGTTCACCGACGAGCGCACGGGCAGCCTGTCCATCGCCACCACCCATACCCAGTCCCGCTATGTGCTGCCGGCCATCATCAGCCGCTTCGTCACTCAGTACCCGGCCGTGTCCCTGCACATGCATCAGGGCACGCCGCTGCAGATCGCGGAGATGGCGGCTCGTGGCGCGGCCGACTTCGCCATCGCCACCGAGGCCATGGAGCTGGTGGGCGATCTGATCATGATGCCCTGCTATCGCTGGAATCGTGTGTTGCTGCTGCCGCAGGGCCATCCCCTGCTGGCAGTCGAGCGCCTCACCCATGCCGACATCGCGCGTTATCCCATCGTGACCTATGTCTCTGGCTTCACCGGCCGCGCCAAGCTGGACGATGCCTTTCGCGCCCATGACCTGCAGCCCCATGTGGTGGTGACCGCAGCGGATGCCGATGTCATCAAGACCTATGTGCGACTGGGAGTGGGTATCGGCATCGTGGCCAGCATGGCCGTGGACGCGCAAAAGGATGCCGATCTCGTGGCGGTGGACGTCAGCCATCTGTTCGACTACAGCCTGACGCGCATCGGCTTTCGCCGCGGTGCCATTCTGCGGGCTTACATGGTGGATTTCATCGGCATGTTCGCGCCGCATCTGCAGCCGGCCTTGATCCGCAAGGCCATCGCCACGTCATCCCAGCATGAACTGGATGCGTTGTTCGCCAGTGTGCCGATTCCGGTGCTGCGCCAGGCTGGCTCAGTCTGAGGCGCGGTCGCTGCCGATCACGTTGCCCTTGTGCAGGCCGCACTCCCTGGCAGTGGCTTCCTCCCACCACCAGCGGCCTTCGCGCTCGTGCTGGTTGGGCCCGATGGCACGGGTGCAGGGCTCGCAGCCGATGCTGATGAAGCCACGCTCGTGCAGCGGGTTGAAGGGTATTTCCAGCATCCGGATGTAATCCCAGACCTGCTTCGAGCTCCAGTTCGCCAGGGGGTTGAACTTGAGCAGCGGTTTGTCCGGGGTGGAGAAGGTCTTGTCCAGCTGCGCCACCGGCACTTGCGCGCGCGTGGGGCTCTGGTCGCGGCGCTGCCCGGTGATCCAGGCATCCAGGCCGGCGAGCTGGCGGCGCAGCGGCTCGATCTTGCGCACACCGCAGCATTCCTCGTGGCCATCGGTGTAGAAGCTGAACAGCCCCTTTTCGCGCGTCAGGCGCTGCACCGCCTCGGCATTCGGACTCATGATCTCCAGATCCAGCTTGTAGAGTGTGCGTACCTGTTCGATGAAGCGCAGCGTCTCCGGATGCAGACGTCCGGTATCCAGGCTGAACACCTTGATGTCGCGACGCAGTTTCCACGCCATGTGCACGAGGGCAACATCCTCGGCGCCGCTGAAGGACACCGCAATCGCAGGGACCTCCGGCAAGATGTGGCGCAGGATTTCGCGCGGCTCCAAGGATTGGAATTTCAAATTCAATTCAGAGACTTGGTTGGCATTTATCATAAAGTGGATCACGTGATGGCAGGGGTGGGAGCGCGTGCAACAGAGGCCTTGTCATGGCTGGGCATTCTCCCCGATTTGCCTGAGGTGGTAAACGGGGCGGTCGCTGGTGTCGCCTTGCAAGCCACAGGTGATGTGGGTAAATTGGCGCCTCTTTGAATTTCAGCCTTGGGCGAAGGGGAATGGCGTTGGAAGTCGTGTGTCTTGATCTGGAAGGAGTGCTGGTTCCGGAAATCTGGATCGGCTTTGCCGAGAAAACCGGCATCAGTGCCCTGCGCGCTACCACCCGGGACATTCCCGACTACGATGTGCTGATGAAGCAGCGCCTCAGGATTCTGGCCGAGCACGGTCTCGGGCTGCCCGACATCCAGGCGGTCATCGCCACCATGAGCCCCATGCCGGGTGCCCGCGAGTTCGTGGACTGGCTGCGCGAGCGTTTCCAGGTGGTCATTCTCTCTGACACCTTTTATGAATTCTCCCAGCCGCTGATGCGACAGCTCGGCTTCCCGACGCTGTTCTGCCACCGTCTCATCACCGACGACCAGGGCATGGTGGTGGATTACAAACTGCGTCAGCGCGATCCGAAGCGCCAGGCAGTGAAGGCCTTCCACGACCTGAATTACCACGTCATGGCAGCAGGGGATTCCTACAACGACACCAGCATGTTGTCCGAGGCCGATCTGGGTGTGCTGTTCCGCGCACCGGCGAATGTGATTGCGGAATTCCCGCAGTTCGCTGCTGTGACCGAGTACGACGAGCTGCGTCAGGCGTTCATCAAGGGCAGTCCACGCCAGATCAAAATGTAATCCATTACCTCCATACATTACTTCAAAATATTGATAATGTTGTTTATCTTGTCAAAGCACTCTTGATATTCCTGCGCACACACGGAGTCAGCCACCAGGCCGCCTCCGCCCCAGCAGTGCATCTGATCCGCTTCCCACAGCAGGGAGCGAATCAGGATGTTGGTGTCCATCCTGCCGTCGAAACCGATGTAACCCGCCGTGCCGCAATAGATGCGGCGTGAAGCCGGCTCCAGTTCCGCGATGATCTGCATGGCGCGCTGCTTGGGCGCACCGGTGATGGAGCCGCCAGGGAAGCAGCAGCGCAGCAATTCCAACGGCGAAGTGCCCGCCGGCAAGCGGCCGCGGATGCTGCTCACCAGGTGATGCACGTTGCTGAAGCTCTGCAGTTCGAACAATGCATCCACCTGCACTGAACCCGTGTCGCACACCGCGCCCAGATCATTGCGCAGCAAGTCCACGATCATCAGATTTTCCGCTCGGTCTTTTTCGCTGCTGCGCAATTGTGCGGCCAGCGCGGCATCCTGCTGTGGGTCGGCAGCGCGTCGACGCGTGCCCTTGATGGGCTGCGTGCGCACTTCGCCGTCGCGCACCTGAAGAAAACGTTCGGGTGAAAAACTCAGCAGCGTCCGCTCGTCGTCCTGCAGATACACCGAGAAGGGAGCGTGGATACTGCGGCGCAGCTGCAGATAGGCGCCCAGGGGATCACCCCGGCAGGGGGCCGTGAAGCACTGGGCCAGATTCACCTGATAGCAGTCACCGGCCTGGATGTAGTGCTGCACCTGCGCGAAGGCTTCGGCATAGCTCTCGGGCGTGAAATTGGCGGTGAAGGGAGCTATCAGTGCGAAGTCCGGCCATTCGGGCAGTGGCTGTGCCAGGCACTGCTGCACGCGCGCAACGGTCTGCGGGGCACAACCTGGCAGAACGATCAGCAGGCTGCGGCGCCGGTGATGGTCCACCACGATGGCCCAGTCATGGATGCCGAAATGGGCATGGCCGTCATAGCCCAGATAGCCGAGCGCGCCGCCGCTGAATGGCAGTTCACGCAGATCGGTCGGCAACGGCTGTTCGGGGGCGTGCTGCCGCAACAGCGCCTGCAGATCTGCGAACAGGGCGTCGTTCTGGAACACGCTGGGAGTCGTGCGTCGCGCGGGCTGCGGGCAGTCCAGCACCGCTACGGGCAGGGCACTCAGAATGTCGTGGCGGGCGCCGGCATGGGGCAGTGGGGCATCGCTCTGCCAGCCGCTGTCGAGGAACACCAGGCCTGGCAGGGAGGCCAGCTGCCGCAGCAGCAGCGTGCTGTCCGGGGAATAGGGCAGCGCGAGCAAGTGAGAGTTGCGCATCAGGGCAGCAACTCGATCTGCACGGCCAGTGCCTGCGCGCGCATCGCGGGGATCTGCGCGGAGCCTGGCGGGAATGGTGCCTGAGCGGGATCAAACACCACGTACCAGCCATTCAAGCCAATATGCCAGGTGGTGCTGACCAGCTCGCTGCGCACACTGCCATCGGTTCCAGGCGCGTCGCGGGTGGCGCGCAATTCCAGCAGTGCGCGGTCGCCCAGTACCTCTGCCGTCACGCTCACGCTTTGGGCGTTGCGCTCCAGGTCCTGTTGCAACTGCAGGTTCAAGCTGTCGATGTTAGTGCTTGTCCGAGCGCTGCTCTCGAAAAGGTTGAAGTAGGCGTATTCCCCCTCTGTCAGCACGATATTCTGAAGGCGGTTATACGGCGGTCCCACCGTCGTGGCAGCCCTCATGTCGTTGTTTTCATTGAGGACCCCAGGCGTTCCCGGCCTGTAAGCGAAATCGACGCTCAGGCGCAGCTGGCGCAGCGGGACGTCCAGAGTCTCGATAAGGGGCTGCAACTGCTGCAAATTCGCGCGCGAGGTGCTGATGATCAGGTTGTTGTCGATCTGGCTGATGGCCCCGCGCGGGTCGAGTACGGGCTCGAGCGCCTGACGGAGGGTGTCCGGGTCCCGGTGCTGCAGACGGACGATTTCCACCACAGCCTGCTGCGTGGGATCGCCGGTCTGGGCAAGGACATGCCCCGCGACACAGGCGGCCGCGACCAACAGCGTGGTCAGCAGGTGGCGAAGCAGTGGCGTCAGCGGCTTGGGCATGGTGCAGGTCTCGTGGCTGGACTGTGGCAGGGTCAGTCATCCTCGTCGTCGGCTAGATACAGGCAGCCGTGATTGAACAGATCCGTGATCAGCTGTCTGCCTTCGGCGCTGGCAAGCCAGGCTTCCAGCCAGTCCAGCGGCTCGGTGAACGGGTCACACAGGGCAGGCAGCAGGGGCAGCAGTGCCGGCGAGCATGGCAGCAGATGACCGTCGGCGTAAAGCTCGGCACCGTCGTCATTGCGCGACCAGGCCAGGCGTGAGGCCGGGTTGCGCTGCAGCACTTCGCCTGCGTCCAGCTCAGCCATCAACTCATTGCAGCTCAGGGGTTCTGCGCTGGCATTGCTCAGTTCCGGGTATTTCGGGCTGGTCATGCGGCACCCGAACCAGCGTAGCAATCGACCCCGATCCTGCCAGTGTGTCTGCAGCAGCCGAGCCAATTGCTCGGCCACGTCGGCAGTCAGCTCGCCTGCGTGAGCCGGCATGCGGGGATGAGTGTCGACATAACGCAGATCGGGCGGCAGCTCCCGGGCCAGCGCCGCGCCAAGCTCCTCGAGGATTTCCGCTACTGAGGGAGTGCGGAAACCAATGGAGTAGGTCACGCTGTCGCCGATCGCCACGCCATGATGCGCCAGGTTGGGCGGCAGGTAGAGAATGTCGCCGGGCTCGACGATCCAGTCTTCTTCGGTGTGCAAGTCCTGTAGCAGACGCAGGGGCGTGTCCGGTAGCACAGGGCTGCCGCTGTCCACGTGTCCGCCCAGGCGCCAGCGCTTGCGTCCAAGCCCCTGGATCAGAAACACGTCGTAGTAGTCGAAATGCGGCCCGACGCCGCCGCCCTCGCTGGCGAAGCTGATCATCACGTCGTCGATGCGCCAGCGCGGGATGAAATCGAACTCGCGCAGCAGGCTGCGCACCCCGTCGTGCCACTGGTCCACAGCCTGCACCAGCAGGCTCCAGTGTGTGGACGGCAGCTGCGCGAAGTCGCGCTCGGTGAAGGGGCCATGGCGCAGTTCCCAGCGGCTGCCCTGCGCATCGCTGAGCACCAGGCGTGACTCCACGACCGCCTCGCAGGCCAGTCCTGCCAGTTCATCGGGACTGATCGGGTCGCTGAAGCGGCCGTCGCCGCGAATCAGCAGCGGCTTCTTCTGCCAGTATTCGCTCAAGAAGCGTTCGCGGTCGAAGTTCGCGGGCAGCAGCCAGGACCTCATACCTTGCGGGCCTGTTCCACGGCATTCCCGATGTAGTTCTCCGGCCGCAGGGCGCGCAGCAGAACCTTGCCTTCCTCGGGAATCTCCAGGGCCTCGACGAAATCGGCCAGCACCTGCTGGGTCATGCGCTGGCCACGGGTCAGGGCTTTCAGCTTTTCGTAGGGCTGCTCGACATTGAAGCGGCGCATCACCGTCTGAATCGGTTCGGCCAGCACTTCCCAGCTGTCGTCGAGATCGGCCAACAGTGCGGCCGGGTTCACCGACAGCTTGCCGAGGCCCTTGAGCGTGGCATGGTAGGCAATCACGCTGTGGGCCAGGCCGACGCCGATGTTGCGCAGCACGGTGGAGTCCGTCAGATCGCGCTGCCAGCGCGAGATCGGCAGCTTTTCCGCCATGTGCTGCATGACGGCATTGGCGATGCCCAGATTGCCCTCGGAATTCTCGAAGTCGATGGGGTTGACCTTGTGCGGCATGGTGGAGGAGCCCACTTCGCCGGCAATGGTCTTCTGCTTGAAATAGCCCAGCGAGATGTAACCCCACAGATCCCGGTCGAGGTCGATCAGAATGGTGTTGAAGCGGCCGATGGCGCCGAACAGCTCGGCGATATAGTCGTGCGGTTCGATCTGCGTGGTGTAGGGATTCCAGGTCAACCCCAGGGATTCGACGAAGCTGCGGGCATTGCTCTGCCAGTCCACGTCGGGGTAGGCACTGAGGTGGGCGTTGTAATTGCCCACGGCGCCGTTGATCTTGCCCAGAATCTCGCTGTCGCGGATCTGCGCATACTGGCGCTCCAGACGCGCCACCACATTGGCGATCTCCTTGCCGACGGTGGTGGGCGAGGCTGTCTGGCCGTGGGTGCGCGAGAGCTGGGGCTGGGCGGCATGTTCATGGGCGAGTGCCCGCAGGGTGTCGATGAGTTGACGCATCAGCGGCAGGATCACGCTGTCGCGGCCATCGCGCAGCATCAGGGCATAGGACAGGTTGTTGATGTCCTCGGAGGTGCAGGCGAAGTGCACGAACTCCATCTGCGCGGCCAGTGCCGGCTGGCTCTGCACCTTTTCTTTGAGGAAGTATTCCACGGCCTTGACATCGTGATTGGTCGTGGCCTCGATCTGCTTCACGCGCTGGGCATCGGCGAGGCTGAACCCAGTGATGATCGCCTCCAGCAGGGCATTGCCAGCCTCGCCCAGGGGCGGTGCCTCCTTGATCTGCGGCAGGGCGGTCAGGCGCTGCAGCCAGCGGATTTCCACGATCACACGATAGCGGATCAGGGCGAATTCGCTGAAATAGTCACTGAGGGCAGCGGCCTTGCTGCGGTAGCGGCCGTCGACGGGCGAAATGGCCGTGAGATCGCTGAGGGGGAGTCCTGTCATGGTGTCGTCCTGCTAATGGTCTGAGTCTGGAATAGGGGGTGTGCTCAATGCACGCTGATCAGGCTGCGCCGGATCTGTGCCACGCATTCGCGGATGCGCTTCTTGTAAATGAAGAGGTGCCAGCGCCGGCCGCCGAGCTGGTGCCACAGCAGCGCCGAGCGGATGCCTGCCAGCAGCAGGGCGCGAATCTTGTCGGCCACCTCCTGCTTGCGCAGATGTTCGGGCGTGCCCTTGACGTGGATGCGCATCGCAAGACGACTGATGGTGTCCTGGTAGAGCGCTGCCAGCACGGCAAAATCGTAGTAGTCGGAGTCGCCTTGATTGGCGGGTTCTGCATTGTGCGCTGACTTGTCTGCCAGCAGGGAGTGGCGAATCTGCAGACGTTGCCGGATCTGCGCCTGCATGGCGGGCACGGCCATCAGCTGCTGTTGCAATACCGTCATGCCCAGCACGTACTTGATGGGTTCGGCGAACTCCTTGACGCCTTCGTTGCTGAGTGAGTGTTGCAGGGCCTGCAGGCCGCTGCTGAAGGCTCCGACGTCGGGATAGATCTCATCCACGGATTCCGAATCGAGCACCAGCAGGGGGGCTATGCAGGCGTTGACCTGGCGCGGATCGGCCTGACCGGTGGTGGCGAGGCCGTGCACCAGCTGCGCGCATTGAGCCACCACCGCCAGCGCGATGTTGCGGTATTCCCATTCGGTGAACCTAGCGGAAGTATTCTGCAATGACGGCCCCTCCCAGACAGATGTCATCCTGATAGAACACGATCGTCTGCCCCGGTGTCACGGCGCGCTGCGGCTCGGCGAAGCGCACCAGAACGGAGTCGGCGGGCGCGTCGGCGCCGGCAACCGCGACCCGGCAGACCTGATCGGCCTGACGGTAGCGGATCTTGGCTGTGCACTCCAGCGGCAGGGCGGGCGCGGCACGATTGATCCAGGCCAGCTGGGTGGCCAGCAGTGACGAGGAGAACAGACTTGGGTGCTCGTTGCCCTGGGCCACCAGCAGGACATTGCGCACGAGGTCCTTGCCCACGACATACCAGGGCGCCTCGCCATGCTGTTGCAGACCGCCGATACCCAGCCCCTGACGCTGGCCGTAGGTGTGATACATCAGTCCCTGATGGCGACC
>JBEDFR010000018.1:0-7918 GCA_041175045.1 Pseudomonadota bacterium
TTCCAGGGGCGGAGGGGGTGGGTGAGTTCGCGGGAAGATGTCTGGACTGAGAGTGAGGCCGTTGACGCTCTTGCGAAAGTGCCACCATAATGCCACCAAATTGCAACCACGCTGCACCTTGGAACGCCCCTCATGGCATCCCTGACCATCAAGAATATTCCAGACAAGCTCTACGACATGCTGAAACAATCTGCCACAGCCAATCATCGCAGCGTCAACAGCGAACTGATTCACTGCCTTGAAAAATCCCTGATGCCATCTGCGCTCTCAGCCGCGCAACTGGCAGAAGCGGCTGAGGCATTGCGCAGTCGCGTAGCCGGCCCGCTTCTGACGGAGGAAGAGATCACGCTCGCCAGGAAGCAGGGCCGTGCATGATCGTCGTCGACACCAACATCCTTGCGTATTTCTACTTGCCGTCGGAGCACACGGCGGACGTCGTTGCCTTGCTGCACCGCGATCCACACTGGATTGCTCCGCTGCTCTGGCGCAGTGAATTCCGCAACATTCTGAGCACCTATCTGCGTCGGCAGCTGATCGACATGAACACCGCGCTGATGATTCAGGCACAGGCAGAGCGACAACTGGACGGCAACGAGTACTCGGTCAACTCGACATCCGTGCTGAGCCTCGCCGCGCAATCAGGCTGTTCCGCCTATGACTGCGAATTCGTCTCCATGGCCCTGGCACTCAATACACGGCTGGTCACTCATGACCGCCAGCTCCTGCTGGCGTTTCCGCAGGTCGCTGTTGCGGCCAGGGACTATCCACGCCCCTGAGCCCCCTCACACAAACGCCTTCTTCCCCTTCTCGAACCGCCGCCTGGGCGTGGCATCGGCCAGCGCCCGTGCCAGCGCGGCATTGAGCTCGCAGGCCTTGCCGTCATAGCCCGCCTCGGCGAAGGCCGCACGTACGCCCTGCAGATGCGCCTCGCCCGTCTGCAGCAAGGCCGGCACCAGCGAGTGCGGAATGTTGAGGTTCTCCGGCTCTTCGAAGGCTTGCCTGCAGCCCGCCACATCGGTGGCGTGGAAGGTGCGGCACCTTGCGGGGCGCACGGCGTAAATGGTGCACGCGCCCCCTTCCAGAAACGGGCAGGGCAGATTGGCCGAGAGCTGCTGCGTCGGCGTCAGCGCACTCAGCGTGGCGGCGTTGCGCACGGCAGTGTCGTGCAGCATTTCCTGCCGCGGCGCACTGAACTTCGCGCGCACGAATTCCACTATCTGGAACACCTCTTCCGCGCGCACCTCCACCTTGTAATGACAGCAGTACGCGCAGCCCTGCTTGCAGGCCAGCGGCGGCGTGAGCGTGGAGGCGATCAGGCCCGCCATGGCGTCCTGGCGCTGCTGGCTGGCGGCGAGGGCGGGCTTCCAGCCTTTCGCCCGAATGTCGGCGCGGGCCAGGGCATGTTCGCGCTGGGTGATGTGGCTGAACAGGGACTGAGAGTCGGAGGTCACGCTGCCAATTCCAGACTTACCTTTCTGCCGAGACGTGTTTCGAGTGTTATGAGCATTTCAAGACTGAACTTTTCCCACTTGCTGCGCACAAGATCGGACACTCTGGATTGAGCAATTCCAAGTCGCTGTGCTGCTTCTGCCTGAGTCAGGCCCTGGGCTTCAATGTAGGCACGCAAGTCGCTCATCAGCGTCGCCCGCATTTGCAGCACAGCCGCTTCCGCCGGGTCAAAGCCAAGATCAAGGAATATGTTGCGGCCTGGCTTTTCTCTGCTCACGACGTTCAACCTCTCTGTATCGCTTTCGGGCGAGATCAATACAAGTCTTCCTGACTCGAGCCTATGAACGCGAGATCCTTCATGGCGTCGTTTATATAAGTTCATTGATAATCTAGCAAAGCGCTTATATAAAGATCTAGTGCAGAACCAGGCATTCATCAATGCATCCGAGTCACAACACCCCCTCCAGCCTCTGCAGATCCGTCTCCTGCCGGATCTGCAGCCACAACACCTCCGCCTCGGGGTGGCGCTGGCGCAGATAGTTCACCCACTGGCGCAGGCGGCCGATGCGATCCCGCGGCGAAAGCACCGCGCCGAGCTGGCGCCAGAAGTCCCGCAACAGCGGTTCGATGCTGGCCCAGGGCGCGTCCACGGGCGTGTTTTCGCGAATCTGCCGCGCCAGCGAGGGCATGCGCACCGCGCCTCGGCCCAGCATCACATCCACCGTACCGGCAGCCGTCACGCAGCGCTGATAGTCGTCCACCGAACAGATGTCGCCATTGGCGATCAGCGGCATGCGAATGTGCTCGCGGATGCGCGCCAGTTCGTGCCAGTGCGCCGGAGGCGCGTAGCCCTGGCGGCGGGTGCGGGCGTGCACGGTGAGTTCGGTGGCACCGGCCGCTTCGATGGCGGCGGCGTTGTCCAGCATCAGGGAAGTGTCGTCATAGCCCAGACGCATCTTGGCCGACACCACCACGGCTGCCGGCACGGCGGCGCGCACGGCGCTGACCACACGGTAAAGGCTCTCGGGTTCCTGCAGCATCACGGCGCCGCCCTTGCGGCGGTTCACGGTGCGGCTGGGGCAGCCGAAGTTGATGTCGATGCCGAAGGAGCCCAGTTCGACGGCGCGCACGGCATTGTCCGCCATGGCCTGCGGCTCGCTGCCCAGCAGCTGCACGCGCACCGGCGTGCCCGAATCGGTGCGGCCGCCGCGCTTGAGTTCCGGGCAGATCTCGTAGAACACGCGGGCGGGGTAGAGGCGGTCCACCACGCGCACGAACTCCGACACGCTCCAGTCGAAGCCGCCCTGGGCCGTGATCAGCCGCCGCAGGTGCACGTCGGCCAGGCCCTCCATGGGGGCGAGGATGAGGCGCACGGGCGGCTCAGCGCTGCTTCGGATGCGCCAGCAGCCACTCGACCAGTTGCGCGCCCCAGGACTCGGACACCGGCGGCGTGTGGGTGCCGCCCGAGATCGTCCACAGCTCGGCCGAGCCGCCACGCTTGCAGCCCGCCACGAACTTCAGCACGCCCGACTCATGGCCAGGCAGGCTGGCATCCAGATCGCGCACTTCGCGCGCCACGCCCGGACGACGGCAGCCGTTGTAATCCGCCCAGCGCTCGACCGTGCCGCGCGCGCTCGGGTAGCGGTTCTCCTGAATCTCGCCGCCCTGGAAGGCGATGGTCTCGTCGTCCGTGCCGTGAATCTGCAGCACATGCACGGCGTTGGGCGGCGGGTCGCGACGCTCCAGATGATTCGCGCCAGCCAGGCTGACAACGGCGGCCAGCACGTCGGAGTGCTCGTAGGCCATGCGCAGTGCCATGAACCCGCCATTGGAGTGGCCCATGACGTAGACGCGATCCGGGTCGATGGCGTACTGATCCATCAGCGTGTCGATGATGCCGCGCAGATAGGCGCTGTCATCCACCGGATTGTTCTCGAAATTGCAGCAGGCATCAGTGGCGTTCCAGAACGGGTTCTGATTGCCGCCCGCCTCGCGCAGGCCATCCGGCGCGGCCAGCACGAAGCCGTAGTCTTCCACCAGGCGCCCGATGCCCCAGTAGTTGGTGATGCTCTGGCCGCTGGAAGTGTAGCCGTGCAGCAGCACGATCAGCGGCATGGCCGTAGCCTCGGCGGCATTGGCCGGCGCGGCCACCAGCACGGGGCCGCGGCCGAAGTCCTGGGTCTGGGCGGGGGTCTGGGCCACAGCCCAGGAAGCGGGCAGCAGGGCGCAGAGCAGCAGAGCGAGAGGGGCAAGTCGGGTCACGATGAGGCTCCTTGTTGTGTGAATTGCAGGCAGTGTTTGCGGCGGGAGCCTACGCGAATGGGGTGGGGATGGCAAAGGCTGCGGAATCCTTGTCAGTGAAAGCACAGGGAATGCTTGTGCAGCGGACGGGGCAGACCACGCAACCGGGGCGCAGACCAGTGGTGCCATGCAATCCGGGGGTTGACCAGTCCGGGCATTGTGCCAGTTCGATGCCAGTCCTGACTGGTGAGTGCTGGCAAGCGGCATCGCTAGCTCCTTGCCGCTGAACCACAGGGACGTCCTGTCCCTGCCTGAAGCTCAGGAACAGACACTCCACTGCGCCACCTCACTCATCCCCCGGCTCGTTCTTGATATCCGCAAACTTCGCCTTCATCGTCGGATTGCCACGCGTCAGTTTCTTGATCGTCACGTCCTGCGCCTTGTCATTGGCCAGGCGCAGATTGCGGTCGGTGCCGATCAGCGCATCCTTGGTTTTCTGCAGATGGCTGATGGACTTGTCGATCTCGTCGATGGCCTTCTGGAAGTGCCCCGCGGCCAGTTCGTAGTTGCGCGCGAATGCCGTCTTGAACGTCTCCAGCTCGTTCTCGAAATTGGTGATGTCGATGCTCTGCGCCTTCGCCAGCGCCAGCTCCGTCTTGTACTTCAACGCGTTCAGCGCCGCATTGCGCAGCAGCGTGATCATGGGAATGAAGAACTGCGGACGGATCACGTACATCTTCGGGAAGCGATGCCCCACATCGACAATGCCCGTGTTGTACAGCTCGCTGTCCGGCTCCAGCAGCGACACCAGCACCGCGTACTCGCAGCCCTTCTCGTTGCGATCCCGGTCCAGCTCCTTCAGGAAGTCCTCGTTGCGCTGCTTGGTGGCGGTATGATCGTTCTCGTTCTTCATCTCGAACATGATCGACACGATCTCCGTGCCCGCCGCGTCGTGTTCGCGGAAGATGAAATCGCCCTTGCTGCCCGAGCGCGCGTCGTTGTCCTTCTCGAAATACGCCGTGGGAAACGCCGTGGCGCGCAGCCGATTGAATTCGGTCTCGCAGTGCTGCTCCAGGGTTTCGCCCACCATCTTGGTGGACAGCCGCGCCTTCATGTCGCGCAGGCGTTCTATGGCCTCGTCGCGATCCTTCAGCTGGGTTTCATACTTCTCCCGCAGCGCTGTTTCCGCCAGCTGTTTCTCCAGCGCCGCACGCTCCAGCGCGTTCCTGATCTCATCACGCTCGCGCTGCACCGCGCCGAGTGCCTGTTGCAACTCATTGGCGAATTTCTCCCGTGCCAGACTCGCCGCCAGCTGCTGCTCCTGCTTCGCCTGGCGCAGCTCGCCCGCCAGCGCGTCGCGCTCTTTCTCCACCGCACTGAGCGCCTGCGCCACCGCCAGATTGCGCGCCACCTCGCTGGCCTCGAGCGTGGCCTGCAGCCGCTGAATCTCGGCGTCCTTTGTTGCCGCCGCGCGCTGCAGCTCCCCGGCGGCCTTCAGCTCGGCCAGCTCGACGGCCTTGCGCGCGTCCTGCGCCGCCAGCTCCAGGCGCTCGTGCAGCTGCGCGTTGAAGTCCTTGTCGCGCACTTGCTTGAGAATGTCGGCATAGCCGGCCTCGTCGATCTTGAAGGCCTTGTGGCAGTGGGGGCAGAGGATTTCGTGCATGGGGGGTTACCTCGTGGTTGTTTCTCAAACCCCTTCGCCAACGTAGCGAGTGAAGGTGTTGTCGTCCTGACGCAACAAAGTGATCAGCTTGGGGTGAATGAACAATTTTTCCTTGCCTGCCTGCCGCTCAATCAGCACGCCAGCATCGGCCAGCTGCTTGAGATAGACGGATGCGGTCTGGCGCTTGGCAATTCCTTTTTCCACCAGATTGCTGATGCGGCAATACGGCTGGATGAAGAGCATGGCGACCAGTTCGTGGCTGTAGATCTTTGGCAGGGCGTGCTGGACATACTGGCGTGTATGGTCTTCCAGTTCGCGCAGCGCAGCGATCTTGGCGATGGTCCACTGCGACGTTTCCTCTATCCCCTTCAGGATATACAAAATCCATTCTTCCCAGGCTTGATCGCGGGTAACCCCCTGCAGCAAGCGGTAATAGTCCTGCCTGTGCGCGATGATATAGCGGCTGAGGTAGAGGATTGGCAGCGTCAGCAGGCCTTTGTCGATCAGGTACAGCCCGTTCAGCACACGCCCTGTGCGGCCATTGCCGTCACTGAAAGGGTGTATGGCCTCGAACTGGTAATGGCCCACCGCCATGCGGATCAGCGGGTCCAGCTCCTCGCTGTCGCCATGCAGAAAGCGCTCCCAGTCAGCGAGCAAATCCCGAATATGGTCTGCACCTTCTGGCGGGGTGTAGAGCACTTCTCCGGTGACACTGTTCTGTAGTTTAGTGCCCGGGGTCTTGCGCACGTCCATGTGAGTGGACTTGATGGTGCTGCAGATATCAATCGCCGTGGCAGTGCAAAGCGGGCGTCGCTTCAGGGAGTCGAAACCATTGCGAAGCGCGGTACGGTAGCTCAGCGCCTCCCGTGTTGCGGCATCCATCTGCTCGTCAGGACTGTCCACAAACTGGAAGAGACTGTCTGTGGTTGTAACAATGTTCTCGATTTCCGAGCTGTCCCTGGCCTCCAGCAGCGGGATGATGTTGATCAGCATGCCTTGGTTGGGAATCAGCTCTGCCGCCTGCTTGAGCTCTGCCAGGGCGGCGCGGGAGCGGGTGTTCTGCTTCAACACCGGCTTGGTCTCCAGCTCCGCGGCCGGTGGCAGGCGAGGGAGATCGTTCCAAGGCTGGTCGGGGTGCCACATAGAAAGTCCCATAAACCTGCGTGATGTAGGTACTTTAGCGATTTGCACTGCTCGCCAGCGTAGGTCGATCCCGTGTACACGTCAATGCCCTCATGTAGATAAAAGTGCGATTTATCGACATATCGCGTTTTCGTGTCGATTAGATCGACATGATGGGGTGCAGGCGATCCAACGTATCGCCAAAGTCGACAGCGGCAAAGTGACGTTACCGACGCGCGAGGAATTGCTATAGCCTCCCCTCACACCCCCGGCACCAGCTCCGGGAAGTACCACGCCTCAGCATGCAAGGGTGGCATGGGTGAGCGGGGCCAACTGATTCAAATTCTGGTGTCGATGCAGGCATCGCGTTTGCTCGTGGCGGAATGGGGGATCCGACTGGCCGGTTGCTTGGGCGTATGACAGATGGATCAACCTATTGATTCAGATAGCTTTGATTCTCGAAAAACGCAAATTCAAAGGCTCATGTGGCCGGTTGGCTGGCCGGTTCATTCGGACAGGTATAGCGCGCCTATACTCGAAGCAGTTGCCAGGGATTGGTGATGCATACCTCGATGAGCTCCCGCGAACACTGGTTGTTCTCCCATCCTTGCTCTTGATAACTACTCCATTGGCGTATATGATGCTGATCACCATTGCAGAGACACCATCGTTCCAGCGGGCAGTACGCAGCCTGCTTTCAGAGCAGGTGCACGAACACTTGGACAATCTATCGAAGCAAGAGCGAAACGAATTGGCAAAGGCGGTCAGTGCCTTGGTGATTTATTGGAGATCAAGAAATGGGCAAAGCATTCACTAGAATTTCTGCCGGCCTGCATGAGGCCATCGCGCACGCGAAAGGCGAAGAAACCACTACCGTGGTGCATCGCATCACGCCACTCGATGTGAAGGCCATTCGCGAGAAAACCGGCATGAGCCAGGAGCGGTTCAGCGCTGCATTCGGCATCCCACTCGGCACACTGCGACACTGGGAGCAGGGTCTGCGGACACCGCGCGGCACAGCGCGGGTGCTGCTGAAGATTGTGGACAGGAACCCAGCGGCGGTGATGGAGGTGATTCAGGGGGAGGAGTGAGGCGGGCCGAGCGATGATCAATATCTCGTCACTGCCCTCGTGTAGATACAAACGCGATTTATCGACATATCAAGTTTTCGTGTCGATTGGAACGACAAATGAGCCGCCGCCAATTTTCCGGAAATACCGAAGAGTCAAGATAACGCTGCTGCGGATCGTACTCTTGCTCAAGATTTCTCAGGAATACAGCATTTGAAAATTGACAAGTCCAGCACGCCAGGCTGACAATCCATTCGAACCACTGAAACCGCGAATGCGATGTAGGTGGTGTTTGAATTTCGAAGGGTGGCTCAGGCCACCCTTTTTGTTTTGGGATGGATCTTGATGCCATAGGCATTGTCCGATGCAGCCT
>JBEDFR010000019.1:0-6531 GCA_041175045.1 Pseudomonadota bacterium
GGGTCAGATTTCAGACACGCCGTGAACCCATCCCTGGGGGCGCGGTGTCCGCCATCCAGGCGGCCAACGGTCTGAAATCTGACCCCCTGCGCCCCGGGCTTGCGCCCTGGTCCCATCCCCGCAGGCATGGGTGTCCGGCAGGGATGCGGGTCAGCCGCAGCACGGGATGCCGGCGGACAGGGGCCGACCTGTCTACTATTCGATCAATGTGGGATCATGCCGGCATTGGCGCAAACAACCTGTGGAGGATTTGCCATGATCGAACCGAATGTGGCCGGAGGCCTGATCGGCGGTGCGCTGATCGGCATCTCCAGTGTGCTGATGCTGCTGTTGCTCGGGCGCATCACCGGCATTGCCGGCATCCTGACGGGCGTCATCACCTGGAACAAGGCCGACGGCTTGTCCTGGCGCATGGCCTTCGTGGCCGGACTGGTGCTCGGAGCCGTGCTTTACCAGGTGTTCATCGGGCCACTGCCGCTGCAGATGCAGGCCGGCGGTCCGCTGCTGATCGCAGCCGGGCTGCTGGTGGGCATCGGCACGCGGCTCGGCTCTGGCTGCACCTCCGGTCACGGGGTGTGCGGCATCGCGCGCCGCTCGCCGCGCTCCTTCGCCTCGACGGGCACCTTCATGGTGGTCGCCGTCATCACGGTCTTTGTCATGAGGCACGTCCTGTCATGAAAGCAGCCATCGCAGCCTTGATATGCGGCATCCTCTTCGGCCTCGGTCTCAGCATCTCCGAGATGATCAATCCCGCACGCGTCATCGGTTTCCTCGATGTTGCCGGTGACTGGGACCTCACGCTCATGCTGGTCATGGGCAGCGCCTTGATTGTCACCGTGGTGGGCTTCCCGCTCATCACGCGCAAGGCGCATCCGCTGCTGGCCGACAAGTTCTCCCTGCCCACCAAGACCAAACTGGACATGCCGCTGATCAGCGGCGCCGTGCTGTTCGGCATCGGCTGGGGCCTGGCCGGTCTGTGTCCCGGGCCTGCCCTGGCGGGCATGGCCTCGCTGGAGCCCGGCATCTTCCTGTTCGTGGCCGCCATGATCGCAGGCCAGTACATCGGCATCCGACTGGAACAGGCGCTGGTGCGCTGAGCTCATCCGGGCACTTGCATACCGGGGCCTGCTGCTGGCAGGCTTCGGTGTCTGCAAGTCCGCGACAGGAATTCCCGCATGATCGACAAGAACACCACGTTCGTGCCCGTGGCCGACGCCGCCGTCCTGCAGGACTTCGCGCCGGTCCACCACGACCATCACCACTGTGTGGCCGATGCCGTGCAGGCCGCCGAAAAGGTCTGTGCCGCGCGTGGCGAACGCTTCACGCCCCTGCGTCGCACGGTCTTCGAGCTGCTGTGGTCCACCCACAAGCCCGTGAAGGCCTATGACCTGCTGGCGCAACTGGCGCTCACGCATGAGCGGCCGGCGCCGCCCACCGTCTACCGCGCGCTGGACTTCCTGCAGGAAGCCGGTCTGGTGCACCGGCTGGAATCACTCAATGCCTATATCGGCTGCGGCGAGCCGGGGCGTCCGCATCAGGGTCAGTTCCTGATCTGTGAGGGCTGCGGCGTCGTGGCCGAGCTGGACGACGCCGAACTGACGGCGCGCATCTCCACCAGCGCCCGGCGCATCGGCTTCCAGGTGAACGACGAAACCATCGAGATCACCGGTCTGTGCAGGGAGTGCCAGGGCTGATTCCGCGCATCTTGCGCTGCATCAAGGTCTTTGTGGGGACGCGCCGACGTGGGTGGACACCCGCCCGCACTAGCGTTTATTCTGCAGGTGAAAGCCGCGGCAAAATCCGAAGAATTGCTGATAAATCAATGTACTATCAAAAACGAGACCCTCATCATGAGTCTGTACAAGAACCTGTTCGTCGTGATTGACCCCACCCGCCCTGATCAGCCAGCTCTGGCGCGCGCCATGGCCGTCTCCCAGAGGAGCAAGGCCCGTGTCACGGCCTTCAGCGCCGTGTACAAACCCGTCGAACAGATGCTGGATGCCTCTTCCCGCAAGGCCGGCAAGCAGGCCGAGCTGAAGAACTGGGAGAAACAGGTCAAGGACCTGGTGGCGCCCTACAAGGCCAAGGGCTTGAAGGTGAAGCAGGACACCTACTGGACAGCCGACTGGTATGCCGCCGTCAGCCGAGCAGCCCTGCGTGCAGAGGCCGATCTGGTGATCAAGTCCACCTTCCGTCATGGCAAGTTGCAGCGGCTGCTGCACAGCACTTCCGACTTCACCATCATGCGTCACAGCCCGGCCCCCGTGCTGCTGGTGCGCGAGCGCAAGAGCTTCAGCGGCAAGGTCATCCTGGCGGCGCTGGACCTCGTGTCCAAGGACGAAGGCCACATGGGCCTGAACAATGCCGTGGTGAAGAACGCCCGCGAAATGGCCGAGTTCACCGGCCTGCCTCTGCACGTGATCGCGGCGGTGCCCGCCAGGCCCGACTTCAGCCATCTGCTGGCCGGCCTGGAAGATCATCCAGGCGGCGAGATTGCCGCGCTGGCGGACTCCTTTGGCGTGGCGCTGAACCACTTCCACGTGCAGCGCGGTGACGCCAAACGCGTGATCGTCGAGAAGGCCAATGCACTGAAGGCCGACATCGTGGTGCTCGGGGTGTCTGCGCGCAGCGGGGTGCAGGGGGTGCTGGTGGGCAGCACCGCCCAGAAGATCCTCGACAAGCTGGATTGCGACGTACTGGCTGTCAACTGATTGCGGGAGCTTGATTCCGCACCTGTGGTTCGCGCTTCAAGTCTCTCCACTGCAACGGAGCTCCGTAGTCGCGGCGCTCCGTTGTGCTTTCTGCAGTTTGGTGCAGATGGCGCATCCCATGCATGTGCACATGTAGTCGAGCGGCGGTGGCGCGGACGGGTCCCCCCGGGTCCCCCTGCGCACGGGCTTGTTCCATGGCTGGTCCCTGTATACCCTGCTGAGCGTCAATACCTGCAAGTGGCAGCAGGCCACTCCACACCCAGAACAAGGAACCTTCACCATGAGACGACGAGCCTTCACCGGCGGCCTGCTCACAGGCCTGGCCCTGAGCGGCGTGACTCCCCTGAGCCTGGGCGCCAGCGAGCGCTTCAGCATGATCGCGGATCTCGCCGAGTGCTGCAGCTGCGAGATTCCCTGCCCCTGCAATTTCGGCCTGCCCACCGAGCTGCGCTGCGATGGCAACCGCCTGATCGAGATCCGTTCAGGCCATTTCGAGGGCGCCGACCTCACGGGCATCCGCTTCCTCGTGACCTTCCTGATGGGCAACTGGACACGCATTCACATCGACGAGGCCATGACACCGGCGCAGCAGGAGACCTTCGACAGGATGTTTCCGGTGATCTTTGCCGGCTTCGACCGCCTGGCGCGCAGCAAGCACCGCGTGCCGTTCACGGTGGAGCGGGGGGATGGCACGCTGCGGTTCTCGGTGCCTGAGTCCTCGGTAGACATGGCGCTGCTGCCCGGGCTTTCCGGCGAGCGCATCGAGGTGAACGGCCTGCCCAATCCGGCCTATCACGAGTATGTGCAGTACCGCGCCGTGGACCATCGCCACAGCAGTGCCGACGCGACCTGGGCGTATGTCGGCACCAACGGCTTCACCAGCGTGATGCGGGTGAATGGCTGAAAAAATGGGGTCAGAGAGAAAAAATGGGGTCAGAGACACTTAATCACGATTAAGTGTCTCTGACCCCATTTTTTCTCTCTCACCCCATTTTTCTCAGTACACCTCGAACAGCCCCGCCGCGCCCATGCCGCCGCCCACGCACATGGTGCACACCACGTATTTCGCGCCGCGACGGCGCCCTTCGATGAGCGCATGGCCCACCATGCGCGCCCCGCTCATGCCGTAGGGATGGCCGATGGAAATCGCGCCGCCGTTCACGTTCAGCAGCTCATCGGGGATACCCAGGCGGTCGCGGCAGTAGAGCACCTGCACCGCGAAGGCTTCATTCAGCTCCCACAGGCCGATGTCATCCATGCGCAGGTCGAAGCGCTTGAGCAGCTTCGGAATGGCGAACACCGGGCCGATGCCCATCTCATCCGGATCGCAGCCCGCCACCACCATGCCGCGATAGGCGCCCAGCGGCTTCAGGCCGCGCTGCTCGGCCAGCTTGCTGCTCATCAGCACACAGGCGGAGGCGCCGTCGGACAGCTGGCTGGCATTGCCTGCCGTGATGCAGCCGCCTTCGATGACGGGCTTGAGCGCCTGCAGACCGGCCAGGCTGGTGTCGGCGCGATTGCCTTCGTCGCGGGTCAGCAACACGTTCTCGAAGCTGATCTGTTTTGTGTCCTTGTTCATCACGCCTTTCAGCGAGGCCAGCGGCACGATCTCGTCGTCGAACTTTCCGGCAGCCTGGGCGGCGGCAGTGCGCTGCTGGCTCTGCAGGCTGTAGGCGTCCTGCGCCTCGCGGCTGATGCCGTAGCGCCTGGCCACCACCTCGGCCGTCTGCAGCATGGGCATGTAGGCATGGGGGGAGAGCGCCAGCACCTTGGCATCCTGAGTGCGATAACTGTTGGCGTGCTCGTTCTGCACGAGGGAGATGGACTCCAGCCCGCCGCCAATCACCACCGGCATGTTGTCCACCAGGATCTGCTTGGCGGCCGTGGCGATGGCCATCATGCCCGAGGCGCACTGGCGGTCGAGGCTCATGCCGCAGACGCTGTTGGGCAGGCCCGCGGCCACGGCGGCCAGGCGCCCGATGTTGTAGCTGGTGGTGCCCTGCTGCATGGCGCAGCCCAGGATCACGTCGTCCACTTCCGCCGCGTCGAGGCCCGAGCGCTGCAGCGCGGCGCGGATGGCATGGCCGCCCAGGGTGGGCGCATCAGTGTTGTTGAAGGCCCCGCGATAGGCCTTGCCGATGGGCGTGCGGGCAGTCGCGACGATAACGGCTTCTTTCATGGGCTTTCCCCTCCGGGCTGCCGCCAGGACAGCCCTCGGTCAGTGGTTGTCGGTTGCTGTGTCAGAGTGCATAGCCGGCGCTCGCGCCCGGCCCCAGCGGCAGGCCCAGCGCCACCCAGACGATGACCATCAGCGTGCCGACCCCCAGCAGCCACAGCGAGTACGGGATCATGGTGGCCGCCAGGCTGCCGATGCCGAAGTCCTTCTGCCAGCGCTGGCAGAAGGTCAGGATCAGCGGGAAATAGGGCATCAGCGGCGTGATGATGTTGGTGGCGCCATCGCCGGCGCGATAGGCGGCGGTGGTCATCTCGGGGCTCACGCCCAGCAGCATCAGCATGGGCACCAGCACGGGCGCCAGCAGCGCCCACTTGGCGCTGGCCGAGCCGATGAACAGATTGATCAGGGTGGTCATGAGCACCACCAGCACCAGCAGCACCGCCATGGGCAGCTCGGTGCCGCTGATCACGCCCGCACCCTTCACCGCGACGATCAGGCCCAGATTGGACCAGTTGAACATGGCCACGAAGTGCGCGGCGGCGAAGGCCAGCACCAGATAGTAGGACAGGTCGGCCATGGCCTCGGACATCATGCGCACGATGTCGCGGTGTGTCTTGACGCTGCCGGTGGCCGAACCATAGGCCCAGCCGGCGGCCAGGAACAGGATGAAGAAGGCGGCCACCAGGGACTGATAGAAGGGCTGCAGACGCCCGGCGCCACCGTCTTCATTGATCAGTGGCGTGCCGGGGATGAAGCACAGGGCCGCCCACACCAGCACCACCGCGAGGCAGGCCCAGCCCGCGCGGGCGAGGCCCCGGCGCTCGTCCGCCGAGGCCGCTTCCGCCGGCTTGATCACTCCCGCCGTACTGCTCACGCTCTGGCCGGAGAGGGGGGCCAGGCGGGGCTCGATCACCTTGTCGGTGAGGTACCAGATCACGGGCAGGAACAGGATCAGCATGGCGGCGATGAAGTACCAGTTGCCGGCGATATTGGCCGTCCAGGCCGGGTCGATGGTCTGCGCGGCGGCCTGGGTGACCCCGAACAACAGGGCATCGAGCTGGCCGGGCATCAGATTCGCCGAGAAGCCGCCCGACACGCCGGCGAAGGCCGCCGCGATGCCCGCGATGGGGTGGCGACCGGCGGCGGCGTAGAGCACGCCCGCCAGCGGAATCAGCACCACGTAGGCCGCGTCCGAGGCCAGATTGCCCATCATGGCCACGAAGGCCACCACCGGGGTCAGCCAGGCCTTGGGGGCGCGTTTCACGGCGGCGCTCATGGCGGTGGCGAACAGCCCGGTGCGCTCGGCCACGCCCGCGCCCAGCATCACCAGCAGCACGAAGCCCAGCGGGTAGAAGCCGGCGAAGGTGGCCGGCATGTCCACCAGCAGGCGGCGGATATTGTCCGAGGACAGCAGGCTGGCGGCCTGGATCACCACGGGATTGCCGTTGGCATCCACCTGGGTGGGATGCAGGGCCGAGACGCCCAGCAGGGACATCAGCACACTCACCACGATCAACACGCCGATGAGCGCGAAAAAGATGAAGACCGGGTCGGGCAGCTTGTTGCCGGTGCGTTCGATCCAGCCCAGCATGCCGGGGGTGCGGGTGTCTGCAGGAGTAGTCATGGCCTTGTTCTTCTTGAGGG
>JBEDFR010000020.1:0-23363 GCA_041175045.1 Pseudomonadota bacterium
GTGATGACCTCGCGCCAGAGGCGCAGATAGTCCTGCTGGAACCCCGCCGGCGGCAGGTACTCGCTCGGCCCCGCCGCCCCCTTGCGTTGATTCTCGGCGTCGTCCACCACCAGCAGATTGCGCGGGTCATTGGCGAAGCGTTCGCGCTGCTCCCGCGTCCAGGTGGCACCGCCGGCGGCATGGGCATAGGCCAGGGGCACCACGTGGTCGATGTCCACGTCGCTGGCTTGGGTGTAGGTATTGCCGGTATAGGGGTCCAGCCACTGGCCGGTGGCGACGGTGCAGCCGCGCTCGCTAGTGAATGTGACGGGCACCTGGCTGCTGAGGATGAGCAGTTCCTGCCGCGTGTTCTGACAATCGCCGTCCTCGTCGATCCAGTGCGGCCAGTCCTCGCGCTGGAAGCGAATGCTGACTTCGGTCGCGTCAGGTTGCGGCGGGGTGGGGGCATTCTGCAGCGCGGCCCAGAGCAGCAGGGCAAACAGGAGCAGAGAAAGCAGACGCATCAAGCAGCTCACAATTGGTTAATTTGTGAGCATTCTACAGGGGGGCAGGCTTGTCCGCGAACGGCGGCCCCTCTGTGTTCAGTGCCAACGGTCGCGCCCTGCCGGGGCCCCGTTCTGCGGCTGACCCGCACCCCTCCCGGGTGCCCTCGCAGCGCCGGGAGCCGCGGTCTCCCGGCTCACTCGGTGCGGGTCTCTTATGCCGCTGAACGGGACCCCGGCAGGGCACAACCGATGTCGCACGGAATCCGCCGTGCCGCTCTCAGCGGGCAGGCTCTGCGATACCGCCGGATTCAAGACGCTCCCCGGATCGCCTCGAACTGCGCCGCCGTCACCGGCAGTACCGACAGGCGATTGCCCCGCTGCAGCAGAGGCATCTGCGCCAATGCCGGCATGGCGCGCATGGCCTCCAGGCTCAGCAGCTGCGGCAGCCGGTCCACGAAGACCATGTCCACGGCACTCCAGCGCGGCGCCTCGGGCGGGCTCTTCGGGTCGACGTACGGCGAGGCTGGGTCGAACTGCGACGGGTCGGGATAGGCCGCGCGCGTCACTCGCACGATTCCCGCCACGCCGATCAGCCTGCAGCTGGAGTGGTAGACCAGCACCTCGTCGCCCACCGCCATGGCGCGCAGATAATTGCGCGCCTGGTAGTTGCGCACGCCCACCCAGGCAATGGGCGTGGCCGGGGCGCGGGCGAAATCCTCGATGCCGCATTCGGCGGGTTCGGTCTTGGCGAGCCAGAAGGCCATGGCAGTTCTCCGCAGGGTGAAGGAAGGGCGCATGCTTGCAGAGCGGCGCAACTGCGACAAGTTGTCACACGGCTTTCCCTCGCCCTAATGCTTTCATAGAATGAGCTTATTCCTTTTATTTCCTACGCTGTCTCCGCCATGTTCCAGCGCCAACTCATCCTGGTCGCCCTGCTGCTGTCCGCGGCTGCCCACGCGCAGCAGGACCAGCCGAGTATTTCCCAGCTCCTGCAGGAGCCCTTTCTGGATGACTACTACTCCAACGTCGTCTACGGCTACGAGATCGTCACCGACAGTCAGCGCCATGCCAGCCGCTATGTGGGCAATGCTCTGAACTGCAGCAGCTGCCACCTGCAGGCCGGCACGCAGAAGGACGCGCTGCCGCTGAACGTGGCCGGCATGTACCCCAAGTGGCGCGCCAAGAACGGCAAGCGCAATGGCATCGGCCTGCGCATCCGCGAGTGTTTCCTCTACAGCATGGACGGCATCATGCCGCCCGAGGATGCGCCTGAAGTGCTGGCCGTGTCGGCCTATGTCAGCTATCTCTCCCAGGGGGAGGTGATGGGGGCCGAGCCCGCAGGGCGTGGCGTGCCCACGCTGGACGACACCGGCTATGACCCGAACCCGGCCAGTGGTCGCCTGGTCTACCTGCAGCAGTGCGCCAGCTGTCATGGCGAACAGGGGCAGGGGGTGGGCGTGGCGCCGCCCGTGTGGGGACTGGATTCCTTCAATCGCGGCGCCGGCATGCACAGCATCGAGACCGCCGCCGGCTTCATCTGGGCCAATATGCCGCTGGGTCAGGGGCGCAGCCTGACGCCGCAGCAGGCTCTGGACGTGGCGGCCTACATGAATCTGCAGATCCGGCCGGCCGATCCGCGTGAGAGCCGCTTCCTGAAGCTGCTGGAGGCGGTGCTGCCGTGATCGCTCGCGTCGCCAGGCAGCTGCTGCGGGAAGCACTTCCCGACTTCGCCTGGCGGCACCGTCTCACGCACTGGCGCACCGAGATCTTCGCCGGCTTCGTCGGCGCCGTGCTGGTGATTCCCCAGGGCATCAACTTCGCCTGGCTCGCCGGCATGCAGCCGGAGTACGGCCTGTACTGCGCCATCTTCGTCACCCTGTTCGCCAGCCTGCTGGGCAGCTCGTCCATGATGAGCGGGCCCAATACCGCCGTGGCCATCCTGATCGGCGCCGCCGTGCTGCCGCTGGCAGGGCGCGGCAGTCCCGTCTATGTGGATTTCGTGTTCCTGCTGTGTCTGCTGGTGGGCATCGTGCAGCTGCTGTTCTGGCTGCTGCGGGCCGGGCGACTGTTCCAGTACATCTCGCCCGCAGCCATCTCGGGCATCTCGGCAGGCGCCGGCTTCCTGATCGTCATGAGTTCGCTGGACAGCCTGCTCGGGCTGTCCTCGTTCCAGACCACGTTCTTCTACGAAAAGCTCTACGTGATCCTGAGCGACGCCGTCGATCTGGTGAGCCCCTACAGTCTGAGTATCGCCCTCGTCACCATCACCGCGGGCTATCTGGCCCGCGCACATTCCTCGCGCTATTTCCTGCTGATCGCCGTGGCGGCGGGCTATGTGGCTGGTCTGGTGGTGGCCTTCATCTGGCCGCAGCCGGTGACCGAGCTGGAGTACCTGGGGCGCATGCCCATCGAGTGGCTGCCCTGGCGCGTGCCCACCCTGACCATGGAGTACCTCATGATCAGTGTCAGCCTGATCCCCTACGCAGTGACCATCGCCGTCATCGGCCTGGCCCAGTCGCTGGTGATCGTGCGCGAGCTGAAGATGGAGACCGATCAGGACATTCGCCTGGACAAGGAGGTCTATGCCCAGGGCGTGGCCAACTTCCTGGCCCCGTTCTTCTCGGCCTTTGCCGGCGCCGGCAGTTTCAATCGCACCAAGGCCAATCAGAGTCTGGGGGCCACCACGCCGCTGTCCACCCTCGCCGCCTCGGTGTTCGTGCTGCTGCTGGTGAGTCTGCTGGGGCCGGTGCTGACCTGGATGCCCATGGCGGCGCTGGCCGGCACCCTGTTCATCGTGGGCGCCAACATGATCAAGTGGCGCGATGTGCAGCACTATGCGCAGGTGCGCTCCGAGCTGATCCTCTATCTGGCCACCTTCCTGTGCATCGTCTTCTTCGGTCTGGCGGCCGGTGTCATGGTGGCGGTGGTGCTGTCGGTCACCGCCTTTCTGCTCACTATCAGCCGCCTGGAACTGCGCGAGGAGAGCACGCAGACCGGCACGCTGCTGCGTGTGCGCGGCGCCCTGTTCTATGCCTCGCTGGAGACATTGTCCGAGGCCTTCCACCGCCATCTGCAGGGCGACCTCACGGTGGACTTGCAGTACGCTACCCACATCGACCAGTCGGCCGTGGACTTCTTCGCCCGCGAAGCTGCGCAGATGAGCTCGCGCGGACAGACGCTGCGACTGCTGGTCAACGCCACACAAGGCCACTTCCTGCAGTCGATGGGAGTGGGAGAAAAAGTGCGCCTGCAGGCGCTACAGGACGACGTACCCCCCGCAAGCCTCCCGTTTGCAAACATTCATTCCGCAACACTGACAGGAGAAACGCAATGAACGACATCGACGACAGCATTCCGGGCCGCCGTGCCCTGCTGACCGGCATGGGTATTGCCGCCGTGGCCGGTCTTGCCGCCAGCGCCAGACCAGCCGCCGCGCAGAGCAATACTGCCGCGCGCACCCCGCACCCCAAGGATGCCTGGCTGGCCGAGCTCAGCGGCATGCACAAGGTGTTCATCGACTCGTCCACCATGGCCGGTGGCGGCACCGCGCTGTGGGGCGCCGGCAATATCCTGGACACGCATGTGAGCGAGTACGACGGCCAGACCTCGGACTACGCCCTGGTGGTGTGCTTCCGTCACCTGTCCACGCCCTACGGTTTCAACGATGCGATGTGGGCGAAATACGGCAATCTGTTCATGCGCAACGCCGACCCGGTGCCTACCAGCAATCCGATGATGGTGCCGTTGCCCACCAATGGTCAGCATTCCATTGCTTCCGTGGTGGAGAAGGGCGCGCACTTCGCGGTGTGTGGCCGCGCCACGCGGCGCCAGGCCGGTGGCATCGCCACCGCCACGGGGCAGACGCCGGAAGCGGTGTTCGCGGAACTCTCCGCCAACCTGATTCCGCGCGCCCATCTGGTGCCCGCCGGCGTGATTGCGGTGACGCGTGCACAGGAGTACGGGTTCGCGTTCCTGTACGCAGAATAGGACAAGGCCTCAGGGTGCCCGATCGACGGCGACCATCACTTCGTTGCGCCGCAAAAAGGGCGGCATGAACGGCGGGTTGTAGGCAGCGCTCAGCGGCTGCGCGATCGCGGCAATGCCCGCCTGGTTCAGCGCGCTCATCAGCACCTGCTGGTGCCTTTGCAGATTGGCATCTGTCCAGCGGCCGGAGTAGCGGTGCACCGCCATGAGCTGACCGGGCACTTCGCGAATCCGTACCAAGGGGTTGGTGGGCAGGGGCACGCTGTCCAGAGAGTATTCAGCGGGAACGACGAACGCCACGGCCCAGCCGCTGCCTGCGGGCTGTTGCTGCACGGGTGCTGTCATGGCGATCTTCTCGCTTGCGGCGCTTTGCTGCACGGGCGCCGTCATCGCGATCTTGGCCTGCGCCAGATTGTCTCCCGAGATGTAGTCGAGGAGGCGACGGAAGCCGATGTTGGCGGCCTCGTTGCGATCACTGGCTGTTTCTACCAGCGTCTCGGCCAGCAGATACGGCGCATATTGGCGATATTCGATGTCATCGACGGTGGCAACGACGCTGTACGACGGTTCTTCGATGGCCATGGCGCCCCCTGCGTGCAAGAGCATGATGAGAGAAAGAAGCAGTGTCGCGGTGTGGGAGTGAGTCATGAGCGTCAGGTCCCCAGGAAGGTGACAGAGCCCATTGCTCTGCCTGACCCCATTTACGCTGCTCTGCGTCCGCTGGATGTGCCTGCTGCTCAGAGCTGGTAACGTCGCTTCGCCTCTTCATGCCGGGCTGCGGCATTGCGCCACACCGGCGGCAGCGCCTCGTTGCACAGGTATTCCGCAAGATGAGGCAGCAGCGCGGCGGCAAACTCTTCGGAGGCCTCGCGTGGCAGCAGCGCTGGCAGGTGATCGATGGCCTGCACGTGCACGGGCCAGGCGGCGCTGCCCAGTGCCTGACAAAAGGGCTCGTCGAGCGTGGTGGTGGCGCTGTACACCGCAATCGGATTGTTCGGGTTGTTCGGGTCGCAGCTCACATCGCTGATGATGCGCAGGCGTTGGTTCTGTGCCAGCAATGCCGGGTTGAGCATGGGCTTGATGGGTTCCCGCAGATACACGCAGTTGACGAAGACATCGTGTTCAATGATTTCGCGGATGGGCTTCGCCACCGCGTTGAATTCCGCCAGATCCCAGCGGCTGAGCTCCACACCGGGCAGTTGCCGCAGCAGATCGCAGGCACCGGTGCCGCAGCGACCCAAGGCGCCCATGACCATCACCCTCAGGGGCTGTGGCCCCAGGGCCTGCTGCACCGAGTTGACCAAAGCCTGCTGACTCGCGAAGGGACGCACAGAGGGAAACGGTGCCAGGCTTTGCTGATAATGCGCCAGCCCCAGCATCGCCAGAGCTGCACCCACGAAGCCGGCCCAGTAGCCGAAGGCCGCGATGCGGCGCCCCTGATCGTCCTGCAGGAACTCCAGATCGAAGAGTGCCGAATTGCCGCGCGCATGGCGTTCCAGAACAGCCGCTGCGCCGCTTTGACCCTTGAATGTGTGCGAAAAATAAATATGCGTGTGGTGAATTGGAGTGTCGGCTTCGGCAAGCTCTTTCAGGCCCAGCACGATGGCATGATCCGGCGCCTGCCACCAGGACAGAGGAGTTAGCTCGGCCCCTGCTGCCGCGTACTCCGCGTCACTGAAGACCCGAAGAGGCGAGGTTTCAACCACCACACGCAAGCCCTTGGACACCAGCGTGCGTACCCCTTCCGGTGTCAGCGCGACGCGAGATTCGCCGCGCTTGTCTTCCCGGCGCAGCCAGAGCGTCTTCATGGCTCCAGCCTCCCGATGGGCGACTTCGAGGCAGCGTAGTAAAGCACTCCCGCTACCAAGGTCATGGCCGCTATCGGCAGCCACGCTGGCATTGCGCCGAGGCTCAGCAGCAGCGATGCCAGCATGAAGCCGATGAAGGCCAGAGCTGCCGAGAACAGGGCGTACGGAAACTGAGTCTCCACATGCGACATATGGTTGACGCCGCTGGACACGGACGACAGCACAGTGGTGTCGGAGATAGGTGAGGCATGATCGCCAAACAAACCCCCACTGATGGCGGCGCCGATGCAGACGATCACGGCTGCATCCAGCGCCACGGCAATCGCGACGGCGACCGGAATGATCAGTGCGAAGGTGCCCCAGGATGACCCTGTGGCCAGGGACAGCGCGCAGGCGATCAGGAATATCATGCTTGCCAGCAGCCATACCGGAAAATTCATCGCGTCGAGCAGTCGCGCGATCGCTGCGCCAGTGTCCAGCGCTGCCATGATGTCACTGAGGGTCCAGGCCAGCAGCAGAATGCACAAGATGGGCATGATCCGGCCCATGCCATTGAAAAAGGCCTTTGTGCTGCTGCTGAAGTCGAAAATATGCAAGCGATGCAGCGCGAGAATTGTGGCGAGGGTGGCCAGGGTGTAGGAGAGCGCCAGCGTGATACGGATTGTCGGCCCTGCCAGCATGCCTTGCTGCAGCACGAAATAGGTGAACAGCGTGATCATCGACAGAAACAAGGTGCCAAGTGCCACGGCCACTACGCGGGCGCCATGCTGCTGCAGTGCGGGGCTTAATTCTGGAAGGTTTGTTTGAGAATCCTCGTAGTGATGAGCGCCGGCGAGCAGGCTTTTCTGAACGAATTTCATGGGGCCCAGCCAGACATTGAAAACGGCCACGAAGGCCACGCCTGCCAGGGTCAGTAGCGGGTACAGCATGTAGAACCACACCTCGCGGAACGCCGTGAAGCCATCTTTGACGATACCCTGATCTGCGTAGGCGGATTCCATCAGTCCCATGGTGTAGGCGCCCCAGCTGATGATGGGAATCAGCACACAGACGGGCGAGGAGGTGGAATCCACGATATAGGCCAGCTTTTCCCGGCATATCTTCAGTTTGTCGTAGACCGGACGGTACACCGGCCCGAGGATCAACGAATTGCCGGAGTCAGTGAAGAAAATCACCAGGCCACTGAATAGCGTGCTGAGCTTGATCTTCATTGGCGATGTCACATGGGTGCCGAGCAGGCTCGAGAACGCACGCATGGTGCTGGAGGCTTCCAGCAGGTAGATGAAGCCCGAGATGAGTGTGATGACGATGATGATCTGCGCGTTGCTGCCTTCGAGTTGCGCAAAGAGACCTTCATTGAAGACGGCGACAGCAGTATTCATCGGGTGATACTGATTGGCGATGGCATACCCCAGTACGACTGCGCTCAGGAGGGACAAGATCACGCGGCGTGTGGTAAAGGCGAGAAACAGCGCAAGCGCAGGCGGCGCGACGGCGAGGATGGACTCCATGAGGGGTTCCTTGAGGTGATTGTGGTCCGACAGGACGGCGGCTGCGGCGGACGATAGCCGATTGCCCCCGCGCCGGCAATCGACGCCTCAGGCTCCGAGCAGGCGGGCGAGATCCATGAAGTCTTCGGCAAACACATCAAACTCGTCCCGCGCCGGAGGCACGGTTGGTCTTTCTGGGCCGCGCTCGAGAGGGCGGTGTACATAGGCCGTGCGCAGCCCCGCGGCGGCGGCACTGCGCAGATCGCTAGGATGTGCGGCTACCAGCATCACCTGCCCCGGCTCCAGGCTCAGCAGTTCCGCTGCCTTGAGATAGGCCTCCGGGTCTGGTTTGTAGTGCCGCGAGAGTTCCGCCGACAAGATCGTATCCCAAGGCAGGCCTGCGTTTTTCGCCATGTTCAACAGCAGCGAAACATTGCCGTTCGAGAGGGGGGCAATGACGAATTCGTTGCGCAGGCGCAGCAGCCCGGCGATCGCATCCGGCCACGGGCTGAGGCGATGCCAGGCCTGATTGAATTGCTGCAGCTCGGCTTCGCTCAAGCTGGTCAGTCCATACTCCACCACGAGCTCGTCCAGGACCATGCGGTGCAGATCATCGAGCTTTGTCCACGGTAGCTCACCGCTGCGCACCTTGTTCATCGATGGGCCATAGCCTGCGCGCCAGCGATCGGCGAACTCGGCCCAGTCGACACTGAACGCTTTGCGCTGTCCGAGAAGTTCGCCTTCGCGGATGATGGATCCGCGCCAGTCCACCACAGTACCGAAAACATCGAACACCAGTGCCTGCACGGCAAGTGAGCTGTTTGCCGCCCGGGACTCGCGCGCGGGCAGCAAGCACACACTCGCGGCAGCCGCGAAGCTGAGGAACCGACGTCTGCTGACGCAGTGAAGAGAGGGTGCTTGGCGCCATGTCTTGATGGTCATGTTCACTCTCCTGAAGTCGAGCGTCCCATCAAAAGGTTTCGATCACCAGGCTGGCGTTGCAATTCCCGCTGTAGCGAGTGCCGACCCAGACGTCGTAGACGCCTGCCGGCGCCTTGCCCAGGCGGATCTTGGCGTCCAGACTCCCGTTGGAGTCATCGTCATAGTGCCAATTGCCACTGGCGTCATTGACCATGAGGATACTGTCGCACTCTGTATCGAGACGGAACTCCAGTTCCCGTCCGTCGGCGTTTGCGGAGAAAGTCAGGGTGAAGTCAGGCGCTGTCATCACGTAGCCGTAACCCGGCAGCGACATGCAGCCAGCCAGGTCGACGCCCCCGCCGGCGAGCACCTTGTGGGTTTTCGCGCTGTACAGCTCATCGCTGGTGTATGCGAGCGCCTTGCCGTTCTGAGACACATCCGGGCAGGCCATGGCGCTGAAAGAGATCAGCGTCAGTGCCAGCGCCAGCAGCCAGCGCAGGTTGCGTCGCACGCCGTGATGCCTGGGCAAACTGCCTCGTATGGCGGTCATGATCCTTCCTCCGGGTCCATTCGCTATTTGTCGAGATCATCCAGCGTCGCCGTGATGTCACGCTTGGAGACGTCGACGTTGTAGAAGGTGTAGGAGTCGCCGTCTTCGTCAACCAGCTTGATGTCGAAGATCGGGCTTTTGTACCCATACAGGTTGATGCGTCTACTGTCGCCGTCCATCAAGACTTCCTTGCCCAGGACATCCTCCTCCCAGCTGTCGGAATCGTCGGGGCTGACATAGACGTAAAAAATGGTGTAACCCGTCTCGTTGCTGATTTCAACGTAAAAATCTTCCGCCAGTGCCGCACCGGGCAACAACGCCAGAACGAATGCCAGTGCGATGGTGATTGATTTCATTGGTATTTCCCCCTGAGCGTGGTGATCTTGGACGGTATACTAGCGTTTGTGAGGCTGGCTTGTGAAACCGCAATGCGTGCTACGCAGTTTCTTTCAAAACGGATTTCCCGACAAGTCGTGCATGGTTGACAAATTCATAGCCACCTGTGACGGCTGCGCGATAGCATGCTGGCACTGAAATCCACGGAGTCATACCCCATGAAGCCAGGCAGGTGTCTGTCCCAAGTTGCTCTTGCAGTGCTCTGCACACTGGTTCCTGGTCTGCTCGCGATGCCGGGCCTCGCCCAGTCAGCTGACGCGCCCGTGGCGTATCGCAACGCAACATTCATTACCGGCGATGGCCGCGTGCTCGCCGACGGCGTCATGCTCGTCAGAGCAGGCGTGATAGAGGCCATCGGCGCCCTGGCCTCGACGCCTCTGCCCCCAGAGGCCATGACGGTGGACCTGCAGGGGCGCACGGTGATGCCGGCCCTGATCGATGCCCACGCGCACATTGGCTACGAGGCCTACACCGGCTGGGGCGCCGAGCATTACGGACGCGAGAACATCCTCGAAAACCTGCAGCGCTATGCCTGGTATGGCTTCGGCGCGGTGTTTTCAGCCGGCAGCGACCCGCTGGAGCTTGCTCGTGACATCGAAGCCGCGCGTGAGTCCGGCGCGTATCACGGCGCCCGCCTGCTGGTGGCCTCGGGCATGGCGCCTCCCGGTCAGGGACCCAATGCCGCGTTCCTTGCCCATGTGCTGGCGGTGGAGGCGCGCACCGGGCAGCGCATTCTGCGCGGCGCCGCCACCGCGCAGCAGGGCAGAGACGCCGTGCGGGAAATTGCGGCCACGGGCAGTGGCTTCATCAAGATCTGGGTGGATGACCGCGGCGGTGAGCAGCAGAAAATGCCCGCCGAGGTGTACCGCGCCATCGCCGACGAAGCGCGGCAATTCGGCATCCGCGTGCTGGTGCATCAACAGGCCGCCGCCGACATGCCCGGGCTGATCAGTGCGGGGGTCAGCGGCTTTCTGCATGGCCGGATCGGCCCCGAGCTGGACGAGGCCATGGCCGGCGCCATGGCCGAGCGCGACATTTTTCTGGTGCCCAATCTGGGCCTGAGTGAGCTGCGCTGGGAGCGTCTGGCGGATGATCCGTTCCTGACCGATCTGTTGCCCGCGGCTGTGGTGCAGCGGCTCGGCGAGGCCTTCGCCGCGCGAGCGCCCGCCGGCCCCGCACCACGCTACGAGCAGGATCTGCGCGAGGGCATGGCCCGCCTGCAGGCCGCGGGAGTGGACATCGTGCTGGGTACCGACGCAGGTGCGGTGCGCGATCATTTCTTCGGCTATGCGGGACATCGCGAACTGGAGATCTTCGTGCGTCTGGGCATGACGCCCCTGCAGGCCATCCATGCCGCTACGGGACTTGCCGCGCAGCATCTCGGCCTGACCGACACCGGCACGCTCACGGCCGGCAAGCGCGCAGACTTCGTGGTGCTCGACGCCAGCCCGCTGGACGACATCCGCCACACGCGGCGCATCCAGGCGGTGTTTCTGGGCGGCGTCGCGTTCGATCGCGAGGCCTTTCAGCAGGCTGCCCGGCAAGCGCAGTCCGGGGCGCAATCGCCGCAGTGAGGGAATGTGAATCCGAGGGCAGGAAGGCGACGTACCTCCAGCGGTATTCACTTTCCCCCGTCTGCCGGGGCCTCGGAGAAAAACAATGAAAAAGACTCGCTTGTTCGCACGCACTCTCGTGCTCGCCGCCGCTGCCACCCTGGTGTCCTGCGCTTCCTCGCAAGGCGCTTCCTCAGCCGCCGATGGGGCCTGGGATTTCAAGATGACCAGTCCTTTTGGCGAGCTCGCCGCCAACGTCTCGATGCAGGCTGACGGTGGTCAGCTCTCCGGCACGTTCGACCTGGGGGGCGGCAGAGTCTGGCCAATGGAGAATGGCGTGATCGCAGGCAATCAGTTCAGCTTCAGTCTGACCCGCGACGGCTCGCCCATGGTGTACGAGATGAGCGGTACCGTCGACGGCAGCAATGTCAGTGGCATGGCCAAGGCCATGGGAATGGAAGCGCCCTGGGCGATGACGAAGAAGCAATAAGCTTCGTGCAGGCTCAGCCAAGATAGCCGTGCTGCGCCAATTGCACCGATATGCCATCCGGGTCGCGGAAATACAATTGATCGCCGCCGCTGGTCCGGTTGGCCGGGTCACGACTGATGTTCGAATTCAGGCCGTGCTCCTGCAACTTGGCGGCCAGCGCGTCGGCATCGTAGTTGTCCACCCCGATGCACAGATGATGCATGGTGCCGGGATTGTTCAACTGATACAGGCCCAGAAAACTCTCGCTGCCCAGACCCATGTTGAGCCCCCCGTTGGCGGGCCGGCTGATGATCTCCAGCCCCAGCACGCGGCTGTAGAAATCCGCCGAGCGATTGACGTCCGCCACTGACAGCGACACGTGGTTCATGGAGCGTCCCAACGCGACAGGCGCCGGCTGCTGGGCCGCTGGCGTGCCGCCTGCCAGCAGCAGGCCGGTCAGGCCGACCAGAGAGCTCACCAGTTCGCGGCGGCTCAGAGTCTTCTGTTCGTAGCGTGTCACCAGCATTTCGATTTCGTGCAGCATCAGCCTGCTCCTTCGTGTGATTGTGCGATTGACTAGCCCGTGTGCGGCGAGAATACTGTGCGCCGCCCGCAACAAAAACAATCAATTCAAAAAGGCCCTGCATGCTGGTCTGGATCGAAACTACCTCCGTCGCCCAATGGGTGAGCCTGTCGCTGTATGCCTATCCTTTACTGCTGTGCGTACACATCATCGGTCTCGCGGTGGTCGTCGGCATCTTCATGATGCGGGACCTGCGCCTGGCGGGCTTTTTCAAGGGGCTTGACCCGCTGGCGTTTCTGCCGCTGGGACGCGTGGCCTGGCTGGGTTTCTTCTTCAATGCACTGTCCGGTCTCGCGCTCTTCAGCTCCCAGGCGCAGACCTTTGCCGGCAACGCGGCATTCCTCATCAAAATCGCGTTCATCCTTCTCGGCATGATCCTGGCGTGCGTCATCGAGGCGCGACTGCGCGCGGCGCTGCAGCAGGGCAGCGCCTGGCATGATGAGCGCTTCACACGCACCGTGGCCCTGTGCTCCCTGCTGACCTGGACGGGCGCGATCATCGCCGGCCGTCTCGTCGCCTACATCGTCTGAGGGAGCGCCGCATGCTGGAATCTCTGGTCTCGTTCGTCGACGGCAGCGCGCTCAATCAGTGGATCGTGGCGGCGTGGTGGATCTGGCCCGTGTTCGAGATCCTGCACTTCTTCGGACTCTGCCTGCTGCTGGGGGGGCTGCTGGTGATCGATCTGCGTCTGGCCGGCCATTGCCGACGCCTCGACCCGGCGGCAACGCATGCCCTCATCCCCGTCGTGCTGGCTGGCTTCGCGCTCAATCTCGTCAGCGGCATACTCTTCTTCTATGGTGATCCGGTGACCTATGCGGGCAATGCGGTGTTCCAGCTCAAGATGCTGCTGATCCTGCTGGCCGGACTGAACGCCGCGTTCTACTACTGGACACTGCACGCCCGGGTGCTCACCTGGACGGCCGACACAGTGCCGCCACTCACGGCGAAACTGGTGGCGTATGTCTCACTGGCTCTGTGGAGCGCTGTCATGCTCTGCGGCAGGCTGATACCTTACATCGGCGAGTATCTCGGCGCCGGTAATTGACCGCAACGATCACAATCACGCGTACTGGAGAACACCATGAAAACAAGACGTCTTTTTGCTGCAGCCACCCTGGCCGCCTCTGTGGGAGTGGCCTTCATGATGACCCCCGTCATCGCCCACCACGCCAGCGGCCCGTTCTATGACCCTGATCGCCGCGTCGAGATCGAAGGCACGGTCAAGCGCTTCGTGTTCCGCAACCCGCACGCGTTCCTGTTCGTCGATGTCGCGGATGCCAATGGGGCGATGACGGAATGGCAGATCGAACTCGGCGCGCCCGTGAGCCTGCAGCGCACGGGCTGGACGCCCGACTCGCTGCCGCTGGGCATGGTGGTGAAGGTGTCCGGACAGCCCTCGCGCGCCGAAGGGTCCACTGGTCTGTGCTGCGTGCGCATGACACGCCAGGATGGCAGCCCCGTGCTCTCGGGCGGCCGTGTGGAAGAAGCGGTGCAGCCGCCGCGTTAAGCGGCCCGGCCGGCGCCCATGACCCCCAACAATCACCACTATCGGGAAGGAATGTATATGCACCAGACAGACACGAAATCCGCGCTTGAGCGCGCCACACTGCCCGGCCTGGCCCTGCTGGGGCTGCTGTGCCTTCCGGCCGGCACGCTCTGGGCTCAATCTGACGAAGCCGGGATTCCCGACTTGTCCGGAGTCTGGGACGGCGGCGGCCGCGCACGTCCAGTAAACAGCGAGACAGTGCCGTGGACCAGCGAGAATTTCCCCGTGCTCAATGAACGGGCTCTGGCTTATCAGGAAGTGTTCGAAGAGATCATTGCGCCGAAATACGATTGCCAGCCTGCCTCGTCACCGGCCATTCAGTATGATCCCTATCATATGCAGGTCACTCAGTGGCCCGACCGCGTGATGTTCCGTTATGAAAAGGACGATCAGTTGCGCACCGTGTGGCTGGATGGCCGCATGCCCACGGCAGTGGACTTCAGCAACCAGGGGTTTTCGGTGGGTCGTTACGAAGATGGTGCGCTGATCGTGATCACAACCCACTTCCTGTTCGACATCACGGGCTTTGACGACTACAACGGTATTCCATCGTCAGCACAGAAAGTAGTGACCGAGCGCTACTGGAAAGAGGGCGAGGACCTGCATATCACCTTGACAGTGGAAGACCCGATGTTTCTGCGCGAACCGGCGTCTTACAGCACACGCTGGGTTCCCGCCGCGCCGGGGTATCAGATAGCAGCCTTTGGCTGCGACCCCGAATCGGCACGTGCGTCGGTGCGTTTTTTCCCCTCGCGATTCAAGTAGGCCTGCTGCCCGGGTCATGCCGGCCCGGGCATCCTGCAGAGCTTGCCGCGTTGGCGCAGGCGGACGCCATGGCGGGCGTTGCTTAGAACGTGTAGATGAACCCCACGCCCACCTCGGCCTCGTAGTCCTCGCGCGCGATCGGGCTGCGCGTGATGTCGCTGCTGAAATGTTCGTAGAGCACCTCGCCGAAGATCTGCCAGTTCTCATTGATGATATTGCGGAAGGTGTAGTTCAGGCCCACAGAGCGAAAGCCTCCGCCCATGTCGATTGCCTGCAGTCCTGACGCCGCCGACTGCGCTGCGGTGATGCCGAAATCCCGGTTGGCACGCTCGCCGTCGTTGAACACCGCCACCAGGGAGATGTCGGAACCCGAGCCGTCCGTCTGGGCACCGAAGCGACGCCCCACGCCAAGAATACCGAGTGTACCTTTGTCACTGGCGACCACGCGGCCATCCAGCCAGTAGCGCCAGTCGGCGCTGAACGCACGGCGCGCCTTCAGCACAACTTCTGTTGATTCCTCCGCATCGCCTAGCCCATCCAGCCGGCCATCGTCGGAATCACTCTCCGCGCGGCCCTCATCGAAGGCGATGGCGGCATCGAAGAGCCAGGTGTCCCAGCGCAGGCCGCGCCAGCCCAGCGCCTCGCCGGCGAAATAGACCAGGTCATCGCCCCTGCGCCATTGCACAGCGCCCGCGGGGCTGACTTCGAAGCCGAACTCGTCCGCGCCTTCATAGGCCGACTCGTACTCCAGGCCCAGGCCCAGCCCGACGCTGAAGCCGTCCCGACCTTGTGTGAAGTCGTCGACGGAGGGCAGAGGCACCAGCGGCACCTGGTTGTTTTGCGCCATGGCCGTTGGCGCGCAGGCGCCCAGCAGGCAGATTGCCTTCACTAAATCGGTAAAGTTCTTCATTTGAGTTGTGCTCCGCAAGGCGTGAGATAGTGTGATCGCTTGACGTACGCCCGGGATACGCGGAGCTGGCGGCAGTGGATTGCCTCCCACGTTTCCAGGCAGGCGCCGTGCGATCTCAATTCCCGGAAAACCTCAGTATCAAGGCGATAGATCCTGCCTGGGCAGGAGTGTGCAGGCAGTTTGCACGTGTCGGTGTGAGCGAGTGAAAACCGCGGTCTGTTGTTGAAGGCAGCGCCTCGGCAATTGTCTCAAAGCGCGAGAATAATCATCCAGATCAATCTCTTAGTATTTCAATCCCGTGCAAACTCGGTTAGGATCGTGGTTGTCATGCATGGGCTGGTCGCAGGGAATTCCCAGTCTTGGCGCGTCTTCTGAGCTTTGAGATGATTTGGTAGGAATTAGGAAGGTTTCAGGGAGGACTTTGACGATGCCATGTTTGCATACTCGCGCAAGCCGTGTAGCTGAGATGTCAAAAATACAGACTCCAACGGCATGCTCTTGACAGGGTTTTGAAGATAACTCACTTACCACAGACTACGGAAAAGGAAAAATCAATGAACAGAATTCCAACACTACGCACGCTTTCTTCAGTACTCGCCTTGCTCGGGTCGGCAACGGCGGTCGTTCCCGGTGCCATGGCACAACAAGGGGGAGCCGACGCGGAGATTGAAGAAGTTGTCGTCGTCGGTTCACGTGCAGCGCCGCGCACTGCCATGGATTCCGCTGCCCCAGTTGACGTGTTTTCGGCTCAGGACTTTCAAGATCAAGGGACTTCTGACATCAATGATCTGATGCGCAACCTGGTGCCGACATTCAACGTGCAGACTCAGGACATCAACGACGGCTCGTCGCTGGTCCGACCGACGACACTGCGCGGTCTGCCTGCGGACAACACGCTGGTGCTGGTGAACGGCAAGCGTCGTCACCGCTCTGCAGTGATCCAGTACGGCCGATCCGGTACCCATTTCCCCGACATTCAGATGGTCCCGCCGATCGCGCTGCAGCAGGTGGAAGTGCTGCGCGATGGCGCGTCTGCGCAGTACGGTTCTGACGCGATCGCGGGCGTTTTCAACTTCCGCCTCAAAGAAAACACCGAAGGGATGTCTCTCGAGTACAAAACCGGTCAATACACACGCACCAAAGATGGCGATCTGCAGTACGTGGCGGGTAACGTGGGTCTGCCGCTTGGCTCTGACGGGTTTGCCAGCCTGAGCTTTGATATGACCGACCAGAAGAAAAGCGATCGCTCTGTGCAGCGTCGAGATGCGCAGGCGATCATCAACGCCGGCAACAAAGCGGTGCCGGTGCCTGCGCAGACACAGGGACTTCCCGATGTCGAAAACTTCAACCTGTTTCTGAACGCGGGTATTCAGCTTGCCGCCGACCAAGAGCTGTACTCCTTCGGCGGCTACAGCGAAAAGCGCAACCAGCTTGGCTTCTTCTATCGCCCCGCCGAAAACCGCGCAGGCTTGTTCACTTCTGGTGCCAACCACTTGATTCTGGACACCACAGCAGGGGGAACGGGGAACTGCCCGCGAATCCCGCGCAGCGTGTACCCGAATGCAGGCAGCTCGCTGGAAGTGGTGCGTCAGGTTGGTACAAACCCCAACTGCTTCAGCTTCCTGGAATGGTTCCCGGGCGGTTACACACCTGAATTCGGGGGCGAAATTGTCGATTTCTCAAACGTTACCGGTATTCGAGGCGAGTTGTCTGACGGCACGAGTTACGACGTCAGCGTCAACAACGGGTTCTCCGAAGTCGATTTCTTCATCTACAACACCACCAACCCGTCCATGGGCCCGCAGTCACCGACCTCGTTCAGACCGGGGATGTACACAACGATCGAGAACAATCTGAACATCGACTTCGTCAAGCCAATTCAGGTCGCTGGTATCGCAAGTCCAATCAGCTTCGCTTACGGTGTCGAATGGCGTCGCGAGATATTCCAGGTGTCCAATCAGGATGAAGCTGCCTGGAAACCGGGTCCTTACGCTCGTCAGGGCGCCAATATCGGTTCGGATGGATTCCCCGGTTTCGGGCCTTCTGCGCAAGGCACCTGGGATCGCAAGAACTGGGCGTTTTACGTGGACGTGGAAGCAGACGTGACTGATAAGCTGCTGCTGGGTGCAGCGGTTCGTCACGAAGATTTCTACAACACATTTGGCGGTACCACTGAAGGCAAGTTGAGCGCTCGTTACAGCGTGACCGACACCCTGAATGTGCGCAGCACGTACAGCACTGGCTTCCGTGCTCCGTCTCCAGGACAAGCCAATATTTCCAACATCCGTACCGGCACAAACGCTGGTATCACGGTGAACTACGGACAGATTCCTCCTACCAATCCCATTGCCGTTGAATTTGGTGGGCAGGCACTCAAGCCGGAGACTGCAGAGAACTTCTCAATCGGCCTGGCATGGGAAGTAGCGGGTGTGGATCTGACCGTTGACTACTACAACATCAAGATGAAGGATCGAATCCTGAACTCAAGCAACTTCGTTCTGACGCCTGCCAAGGCGGCTCAGTTGGAAGCCTCTGGAGTCCTGGGTGCGTCCACAATCGCTGAGTTCTCGTACTACACCAACGACATGGACACCACGAACGAGGGTGTCGAGATCGTGGCCTCTTACACGCAAGATTGGGGCGATATCGGCCGCACCCAGTTTAACGGATCGTGGGCCTACACTGATCAGGTTCTGGACAGCTTCACGCCAGCTCTGCTCAATCGCGCGGCACAATTGGGGCTGACTGATCAGATCCCGAAAAACCGTGGAAACTTCCGTGCCAACCACCTGCTTGGAGACTGGCGCTTCACACTGCAGGCGAACTACTACGACAAGTATCTGCAAGTGCCGAACACCAATGACCCAAGCTTTGACTACATGGCAGAGTCGGCAATCATTGCCAGTGGCGAGTTGGCGTACACCTGGAATGATAGCTACACCTTCATTCTTGGCGCTGACAACATCCTCAACACAACCCCTGAGCGCATTCGTCCGCAAGACATCGGATCAGGCACCTCCAACGAGTTCCTGACCTCTTCAGGCTTCAGCCCGAACGGTCGGTTCTTGTACGGTCGCGTGCAGGCAAGTTTCTGATGTGAGCTGATGCTTGCTTGAGGAATGGCAAGGCAGAAGGGGCGAAATTTATTTCGCCCCTTTTTTTTGGCGTCGTACTCCGGTGTGGTCGGCGAATGGCGTGATCAGCAGAGGTAGAGGCATCCCATGGCGTCACTATTTCGATTCAAAGACAAGGTCTACATCCAGAGCGATACGTTCAAGAATACCTACATACCGCGAGTTCTGTTGGCTGACCTCGACGGTGACGGTGTGAATGATCTGGTTTATTCGAGAGTCAACCGAAGTTCGCAGTCAGGCTTTCACGAGATCTATCCGAATGGTGTCGGCTATGACGGAGATGCCACAAAATTCCTCGTCGCGGTGCAGTTGCTCTTGAGCGGAAGCGGAAAACTGGTTTCCTCAAGCAACAAACTCGTCCGGGATCCTGGAACATTGACAAGTGCAGGGATCGATGTTGGAGAGTTCAACGGGGATGGAATTCCTGACTTTGTAGTGGGCAGTTACGGAATGGATATCGGCATGCCAGTCCCCACGATGCATGGGTGGCATACCCATGTCTATCTGAGTAACAGGACTACAGGCGAATGGACGGCATCCAGGCTTGCTCCTGAGCTGCAGAATCTGAGTGATCTGTTGTTGACGCACACGCTTGCCGTCGGAGATTTGAATGCAGACGGGCTGGATGACATCTACCTGAATGCGAGAAACAAGGGGGACAGGATCTACTTCTCCAGGGGCGATGGGACGTTCTTCAGCAAAACTACATTCGAACTCTATCAAGAGTCAGACACCCGAACCCTGGGCGCGCTCATCACAGATCTTGATTCCGATGGGAAAGAGGAGCTGATCAGGTTTGTCAGCAATGATGGTGATCGTGGCTTTCCTGGTGATGGGCGTTGGCTGAACAAAACAGGCAATCTGGAGAATCAGGTTGTTTACTCACCGGCCAATTCTCCGCGAATCGACTACCTGCCTGTGGGTCAGTTTGGCGAGACTTCCACCTTGTCGCTTGGTGCATTGACTATTGATGTCAACCGAGATGGCATAAAAGACCTTGTAGTCAATCAAACGCGAGCAGGAGCCAACGTGTATCTGGGCAGCAAGTTCCAGATTCTGATCAATGATGGCAATGGTGGTTGGAAGGACGAAAGTTTCCGTGTGCAGAAATTGCCGACTGAAGAGCTTGTGGATTTCTGGTATGTAGAGACTGTAGCGTCCGATTTTGACATGGACGGCGACATGGACATCTTTGCCTATGAAGTGACACAAGGCACTTATCTTTACGAGAATGTCGATGGGTATTTTGTAAACAGAACCAACGAGGTTCTTGGCGCGCTGAATCCTGCTGTCAATGGCATCTATCCGATCGACTGGGGTGATCGTGTAGAACTGGTGTCGATTCCGAGCAGGATATCCAAAACTTCCAATTACGATGGCGAGGTCAGTATTTTCACTTCGGAGGCAATATCAAGAAGGAAAACTGCCGATGGTAAATTTGTTGCGTACGACCTGGATGCCAATGCGGGTAAAGCAGTCAAGGTTCTTGGCGCTGTCGCCGGAAAGCAGTCGCTGGGGAACAAAGAGTACGTGGGGATCGGGATCGACCTGTTGGACAAGGGCATGAGCTACTCGGACTTGGCGGCCCTGGCCTTGCAAGCAATCGGCCTGCGTACCAACGATCAGATCGTTACTGCGTTGTGGACCAATGTTGTTGGCGCTGCCCCCTCTGCGGCCGACAAGGCGCCATTCCTCAGCATGCTTGAAAACGGATTCTCGCAAGGAGAGCTGGCCAGGCTTGCTGCGGAAACGTCGCAAAATGCGAGCAATATCGACCTGGTTGGACTTGCCAGAACGGGTGTTGAATATTTCCCGGTGGCTTGAAACCTATCCGCACTGCACCCTGGCGTCAGGAATCGTCAGCCTCACAGTCGCGCCAGGCAAGCACGGTTGTTGGCATGATCAGACCAGTGAAAAGTGCAAGGGTGAGAAAATTGCTGACAACCTCTGGTGTGACAGTAAACCCCGCGTACACTCTGCCGACGATATCGCTGGCGATATACCCCACCAGCAACATCGCCATCGCGTAGATGTAAGACTGCAAGTAGGCGGCGTTACGTTCCTGGATCTCGCGTTCATCAAGGTATTCGTCTGGCGCGTTCGCCATGAAACTGTAAGTGCACAGGAACATGAGAATGGCGCTGATCACCCCCAGCAGGCCCAGCACGCCCACGGTGATCTGCACGGCCGGCTGGTCGACGATCGGCAAGCACTTCAGCGCGAACCACCCATACAAACACCCGATAGCGATCAGTGAGATCATTTTGGCAGAGCGCGGCCTGAGAAAAATGTACTTTGATCGGTCGGGCCTGGGGCGCAAACGAGGTGTCATGGCTGGGACTCCGCATGTTGTGGATTGCCCGTGGCGATCTGCACCGCCAGCGGCTTGAAGGGACTGAGCGAAAAGAGTTCATCCACAGACACGCCGAACACGGCAGCGATTTTCAGGGCCAGCTCGACGCTGGGGCTGTAGGAACCCCGCTCAAGAAAGCCGATGGTCTGTGGGTTGACGCCCAGAGCGCAAGCGAGCTCTTTGCGGCTGAGCCCACGCTCTACTCTGAACAGCGCAATTCGGTTATGAATCATGTGCTTACTATATCGACGTATTTTGTAAAAGCAACATATTATTGTATTAAGAAAACAATTTTGCCGTGCAATCCGCGCAAGCGGCGATGCAAGGGAATGGACTTCTGAAACCGCAGGGGTTCACGAGAGGAGCATCGCCACCGCAAATCCGCAAGGAGGCCCTTACGCAGCTTGCGAACTTGGTTAAAAAGGGCGAATTTTCAATCTGATGGGTCTGGCCGTAACGGGGATCGACTATGTGTAAGCTGAGTGCAGGGGGCTTCTTCATTTCCGCAAGAGGCACGCAAGCGCTGAAGCGTCGGCGCGGCCTTCTCCATCTCTTGGCTTTGATCGTGCTGTGTGCCAGTCCGCTGACGCTGTTTGCCCAGCAAGCCGAAGTGGATGACACGTCCTTCGCGCTCGACGTGATGTCATTCAATATTCGCACGGCGAATGGGCAGGACGGCGACAACATCTGGCCAATGCGCAAGGCGCTGGTGGTCGACACCCTGCGCGCTGCCGATGCGGATGTGCTTGGTCTGCAGGAGGCGCTCACGGAACAGATAGAGTTTCTCCAGGCGCAAATGCCCGAGTACCGCTGGCTGGGCGTCGACCGTGGCTTGAACGGGGGCGTCGAGCTGAGCGAGGCGACGCCGATCTTCTACAGGCACGCGGTGCTGGTGCCGCTGGAATCCGGCACGTTCTGGCTTGCGGATGATCCGAATCCGCCAGCGCAACCGGGTCGGGGCGCCCGCATTGTGACCTGGGCACGCTTCCACCATCTGGAGACTCGTCGACAGGTCTACGTCTACAACACGCATTTCACGATTCGAGGCGGCCCGCGTCAGATCCAGTCCGCCGAGCAGATCAATGCGCACATCGCGCGACATCCTGTCGGGAGCGCGGTCGTGGTCATGGGCGACTTCAACGCCATCGCGGAAACAAGCGAGACCTGGCACGCCGCGACGAGCGATGGCCTGCGGGATGCCTGGCTTTTGGCAGAAAAGCGGGAGGGACCGCCCCTGACCTCGAACGGTTTCGGCCCGCCGCCGCAGGGCCGCGAGGGCCGTATCGACTGGATTCTGGTGGGCGGACCCGTCACGGTGAGGCGTGCCGCCACGGTGCTGCACAGCGTGGACGGGCGCTGGCCGTCGGACCACTATCCCGTGGCGGCGCAGCTGGTGATAGGGGCTCGGTAGGCGCGACGTCGCGCCATCTTCAAGCATTTCATGAGCGATCGAAGTCAGGCCTCAAGCCGTCCTGATCTCATCAATCAGGTTGGGGTGCCGATCCAGCAACCTGAGCAGTTTGATCAAGGCCAGTGGCGGTTTCGATGAAAGCTGGAGCAACAATCGCCGCTGTCGGTGTAAGGCAGGTTGCGCGTGTCGTGGATCAGTTCCGCTGTACCACAAACCGGACACTTCATCGTTACAACTCCTTGAAGGACACAATCAGCAAATCGTTCACAATCGTCAACTTCAGGTACGCAACACTAAAAGCTAAAAACCGTACGGCACTAAAAGCTAAAAATGGTCCGAAAATGGGGGCAAAGTATCCAGGGCTTATCTGCCCACCATCTCCATCGCAAAATTCATCACCATGCCGCCCGCACGATCATCGCGACCAAGAATGGCCGGCCTGTCCAGATAGGCCTCCAGAGAATCCAGCTTGCCGGTGCTGGTGCAGGCGTCGACAAACTCGCCGTCGACACTCGTCCGCGCGAGCACGGCCTGCCAGGCTTTCTCCAGCGCCGGTGCATACAGCGCTGGCGCCAGCCAGCCGCGATCGATGCCGCGCTTGATGGCGATGCCGATCATCGCCGTGCTGGTGATCTCGGCAAACGAGCCGGGGTAATCGATGACTTCACGCCACATGCCATCGGCATCCTGAAAGGGCAGCAGCGTGGCCAGCAACTGCAGATAGGAATCACGCACAGCGCCATAGGCAGGATGTGATACAGGCATGTCGCTGAGAGTCAGTGCCAGGCCGAGCGCTGGAAAGGCATTGCCCCTGCTGCAGGCCACATCGGCCAGCGGTGAATGGCGGTACAGGCCATCTTCGCGCAGCAGCAAGTCCTGCATGAAGGCGATATGGCGTGCGGCCATGTCGAAATAGCGTGTCTCGCCGCTCAACTTGCCCGCCTGCACCAGCAGTGGCGGCACCATGAACAGCGAATCACTCATCTCGTTGTGAAAGGGCGCTGC
>JBEDFR010000021.1:0-29597 GCA_041175045.1 Pseudomonadota bacterium
GTCATCAGCGGCAATCGCATCCTTACCAACGCCCACGTGGTCGCGAATGCCAGCTATGTGCAGGTGCAGAAGCACAATGACCCGACGCGCTACACCGCCCGCGTGGTGTTCGTGTCCCACGCCTCCGATCTGGCGCTGGTGACGGTGGACGAGCCCGGCTTCTTCGACGACCTGGAGGCCCTGTCCATCGGCGAGCTGCCCGATCCGCACGAAGAGGTGTTCGTGTTCGGCTATCCCATCGGCGGCCGCACGCTGAGCATCACCAAGGGCATTCTGTCCCGCGTGGAACAGCAGATCTACGCGCACTCCGGCGACTTCCTGCTGGCCGGCCAGATCGACGCCGCCATCAATCCGGGCAACAGCGGCGGGCCGGTGATTGTGGATCAGGAGATTGTCGGCGTGGTGATGCAGGCCAATTCCGGCGGCCGCGCCGAGAACCTGGGCTATTTCGTGCCGCCGGACATCATCCGCCACGTGCTCACCGATGCCGAGGATGGCGTCTATGACGGCTTCCCCGATCTGGGCTTTCGCACCCAGGACCTGGAGAGCCCGGCCGCCAAGGAGGCCTATGGTCTGACGCCCGAGCAGACAGGTGTGCTGGTGATCAAGGTGTTCGAGGACTCGCCCGCCTATGGCCTGCTGCAGGAGAACGACGTGGTGCTGCGCATTGCCGGCTACCCGGTGGCGGGTGACAGCACCATCAGCGTGAATGCCTCGCTGCAGACGAACTACAAATACGCCATCGACCTGCGCCAGATCGGCGACGAAATCGAGCTGGAAATCTCCCGCAACGGTCAGCCGCAGACCCTCACCCTGGTGGCGCAGAAGCGCCAGGCCAGCTACAGCCTGGTCAAGGGCGAGGCCTTCGACGAGATTCCCGAGTACTACATCTACGGCGGCGTGCTGTTCGTGCCGCTAAACATGAACCTGATCATGCGCTGGGGCGCCGACTGGAACCGCACCGCGCCGGTGAATCTGCTGCAGGCCCGCAGCGAGTGGGCGTCGCCGGAGCGCCGCGAACTGGTGGTGGCCCTGCAGGTGCTGGCCGCCGATGTCAATCTGGGCTACCACGATCTGCGCAACTGGATCGTCGACAGCCTCAATGGCGAACCCATCCGCGACTTCCGCGACTTCACTCGCCGCCTGCGCGACAACACGGCGCCCCATGTCGTGCTGCGCAATGACAGTGGCTATCAGGTGGTGATCGATCACGCCGACGCCCTGGCCAGCGAGCAGGCCATCCTGCAGCAGTACCGGGTGCCCAGCGCCTGGTCCGACGGGCTGTTTGCCGACTGAACCAGACACTTATTCATGACTCACAAAGGAACACCGCAACAATGAGCATCAAGTCAGACAAATGGATCAATCGCATGGCCCGCGAGAACGGCATGATCGAGCCCTTCGAGCCGCAGCAGGTGCGCTACGTGGACGGCCAGAAAGTGATCTCCTACGGCACCTCCAGCTACGGCTATGACGTGCGCTGCGCCCGCGAATTCAAGATCTTCACCAATGTGCATACCTCCAACGTGGTGGACCCGAAGAATTTCAGCGAGACGAGTTTCGTCAGCATCGAAGAGGACTACTGCATCATTCCGCCGAACTCCTTCGCACTGGCACGCACGGTGGAATACTTCCGCATTCCGAGGGATGTGCTGGTGGTGTGTCTGGGCAAGTCGACCTATGCGCGCTGCGGCGTGATCGTGAATGTCACGCCACTGGAGCCGGAGTGGGAAGGGCATGTGACGCTGGAGTTCTCCAACACCACGCCGCTGCCCGCGAAGATCTACGCCAACGAAGGCGTGGCGCAGATGCTGTTCTATCAATCGGATGAGCAGTGCGAAGTGACCTACAAGGACCGGGGCGGCAAATACATGGGGCAGACCGGGGTAACGCCGCCGAAGGCCTGATTGCCCCCTGGAGGAGCCCGCCTGGAGGCGATCAGCCCGACAATTGCGGGAGGCTGCCGGCAGACGAACCTCAGGCAGGCCAGGCGCCTGCCCCGCAGTGCCTCCGGGCCACTGCTGTGGCGGAGGCGCTGCGCCCCGTTTCCCCTCAAGAGCAAGTTCTGCTCGGCAGTCAACCGTCAACGAATTTCGACTTTCTCTCTTTCAATCTCATTTCTTTTTGTGAGACGTCCATTCTAGAAATGCTGGGCATATTTTTTTTGCGAAATTCTGCGATATCGCAATTCTCTTGGCCTTGCTGGTCCTCGCGGCGTATTTTCGATCATTGTCGGAATGAATTCCTGCTCAAGATACCTTCACATTGACCACAGTCTTCCCAGTTGCGGGCAATAGGTCGGTGGCACTGGCGAGGTCTCCCCGATGTGCATGACAGGGGACAATGATGGACGTGGGTCGAGGTTCGCTGAAATAGCCGCTTCGGGAGGTGCAAGCCGCCTATAAAAAGACGGTGGCAGTCGAATTTGGAGCTCTCCGGCCTCATCTCTGTTTCTGGGAGAGCCTGGATGAAGAAGTCGAGATTTGCCGAAGCACAGATCGTCAGGATTTCGAAGGTGGTGCGAGGCTTCCACCGGCAACAACACCGAGACGCTCTCTTCGTGACCTGCCTGCTTGAAGGGAGCGCTGACGGCGGCAGCTTTGCCCGCAGGACTTGGGGTATACTCGCCGCAGATCTTCCACCCTGCCACCTTTGTGCGTCGCACCAGGCGACCAGTCCACGACCTGTCTATGTCTGAGTCACCCGCCAGCCCCGCCGTCATGCATCCACTGCTGCGCGGTCAGGCCCTGTTCTGTGAACGCGATGACCGTGTGCTGTTCAGTGGGCTGGATTTCGAACTCAAGGCCGGGGACCTGATGCAGGTGCAGGGCAGCAATGGCAGTGGCAAGACCACTTTGCTGCGCATCCTCTGTGGCCTCAACGCCAGTTACGAAGGCGAACTGTTCTGGCGTGGCGTGCCCATCGAAGAAGACCACGAAGCCTTTCTTGCGTCGCTTTTGTATCTGGGCCACCGGGTGGGCGTGAACAAGATTCTCACGGCGCGGGAGAACCTGCGCTGGAGCTGCGCGCTGCATTCGCCGGTGAGCGATGCCGAGATCGAGGCCGCGCTGCGCCGTGTCGGTCTGACGGGCTATGCCGATGTCACCTGTCGCAACATGTCGGCCGGCCAGCAGCAGCGGGTGTCCCTCGCACGCCTGCTGCTCAGCCCGGCCACGCTGTGGGTGCTGGATGAACCCTTCACCACGCTGGATGTGCACGGGGTCAGGATGCTGGAAGGCCTGCTGGCCGACCATGTCGAGGCGGGCGGTGCCGTTCTGGTCACCACGCACCACGCGCTGAGCGTGCCCTGCACACTGCGTCGGCTCAGTCTGGACAAACGGGGAGTGGCCGCCGCATGACCGCCTTGACGGGACCTCAGGTCAGCACCTTCACCGCCTTCAGAGCCACGCTGCGCCGCGATCTGCTGATCGCCCTCAAGCGCCGCAATGATCTGCTGAATCCGCTGATGTTCTTCCTGATCGTGGTGTCGCTGTTTCCGCTGGGCGTCTCCTCCGACCCGCAGGAGCTGACCCGCATCGCCGCGGGCACCGTGTGGGTGTCGGCCTTGCTGGCATCCATGCTCTCACTCGACAACCTCTACCGCGCCGACTATGAGGATGGCTCTTTGGAGCAACTGCTGCTCTCGCCCCAGCCCCTGTACTTCCTCGTGCTCGCCAAGAACATCGCGCACTGGCTGGTAAGCGGCCTGCCCGTGGTGCTGCTGGCCCCGCTGCTGGCCTACATGCTGTATCTGCCGGCCGACGCCTACTGGACACTGATGCTCACGTTGCTGCTGGGCACGCCCGTACTGAGCCTGTTGGGTTCCATCGGCGTCGCGCTCACTGTCGGGCTTGGCAGCCGGGGTCTGATCCTGGCCGTGATCGTTTTGCCGCTCACAGTGCCGGTGCTTATAATCGGCGCGAAAGCGGTGGCGGATGTCAGTCTGGGACTGACGCTCGGCATGCATTACTCCCTGCTCGGAGCCCTGCTCGCACTGTCGCTGAGCCTGGCTCCGCTGGCCTCGGCCGCGGCGCTGAAAATCAGTGTGAATTGACCTGATTGGCAAATTGATTTAGTTACAAAAAGTAACATCGGGCGGAAAAATCGCCGTGTTATAGTCGGGCCCGCGATGGGTTGTTCAGTGCCGCGCCTCAGCATCAGCGCGCGAAGCGAGTGTGCATACATGTGGCAATGGTTCTTCAGACTGGGTTCGCCCAAGTGGTTCTACGAACTTTCCGGCAAGTGGCTCCCTTGGTTGTATGTCGCCATGACGGTGCTGCTGAGCGTTGGCGTGATCTGGGCACTGCTGTTCGTGCCGCAGGATTACCAGCAGGGCGACACCATCCGCATCATGTACGTGCATGTCCCCGTTGCCAGCATCTCGCTGGCCTGTTTCCCTCTGATGGCCGTGGCCGGCGTCATCACCCTCGTCTGGAAAATGAAACTCGCCGACATGGTGGCCATGTGTGCTGCCCCCATCGGTGCCTGGTTCACGGCGGTGGCACTGGCCACGGGAGCCATCTGGGGACAGCCCATCTGGGGCACCTGGTGGGCCTGGGACGCGCGACTCACCTCCATGCTGATCCAGTTCTTCCTGCTCATCGGCGTGATCGCGCTGCGTTCTGCCATTGAAAGCCCGGATGCCGCGGCGCGTGCCTGCGCCCTGTTGTCCATCGTCGGCGCCATCAACGTACCGATCATCAAGTACTCCGTGGAGTGGTGGAACACGCTGCATCAGCCCGCCAGCAATTTCTCCATGGACAACGAAAGCCCCTTCGGCCCCGAGATCTGGGTGCCACTGGTCATCATGATCTGCGCCGTCTATCTGTTCTTCGTGATCAGCCTGATCCTGTCTACCCGCAACGAGATCCTGGTGCGCGAGCGGCGCTCGCAGTGGGTTGTCGATCTGATCGCCGCGCAAAAGCCGCAGGGAGCCTGAGATGTTCGAAAGCATCGCCTTTGACAGCGTCAGTGAATTTCTGCAGATGGGAAAATATACCTTCCATGTCTGGTCTGTATATGCGCTGTTTGCCGTATTTCTGACAGTGAATCTGTACCTGCCGCTTGCCCGGCGCCGGCAGTTCATTCGCGAGCAGCAGCGTCGGGCGCTGCGAGATTCACAGGTAAATCAGTCCCTTGACGGGGACGACGGGCGTTCCGACGCCAATGGGGGAAGTGAATGAAACCGCATCGACGCAAGAAATTGACGATCATCGCCTTCATCGCCACCGGTCTGAGCGTGGCGATCGGTCTGTCGCTCTACGCGCTGAGCAACAGCATCGACCTCTTCTTCACGCCCACCCAGGTGGCGGCTGGTGAAGTGATGAACGGCCAGCGTGTGCGCGTGGGCGGCATGGTCAAGGAAGGCAGCGTGATGCGCAGCGAGGAGTCGCTGCATGTGGAATTCGTGGCCACGGATTACGCCCACGACGTGCTGATCCGCTACGACGGCATCCTGCCCGACCTGTTCCGCGAAGGGCAGGGCGTGGTGGTCGAAGGCATGGTCGCCAACGGTGTGTTCGAGGCCAGTCGTGTGCTGGCCAAGCACGATGAGAACTACATGTCCGTGGAAGTGAAGGCGGCGCTGGATGCCGCCGAGCGCAGCATGCCGGTGCAGGAAACCGAAGGAGCTGCCAATGGTTCCTGAACTCGGTCAATTCGCCCTCATCCTGTCCTTCTGCCTGTGCGTGCTGCTGGGCACTCTGCCGCTGGTCGGTGCCGGCACGGGCAATCAGCTGTGGATCAGTCTGGCGCGACCGCTGACGGCGGGCGTCTTCGTGTTCCTCAGCCTGTGTCTGCTGATCCTGGGCTACAGTTTCGTCACCGATGACTTCTCCGTGCAGTTCGTGGCTCAGCATTCCAACTCGCTGCTGCCCATTCAGTACAAGATCACGGCAGTCTGGGGCGGTCACGAGGGCTCCTTCCTGTTCTGGACGTGGATGCTGGCGCTGTGGATGCTGGCCGTGAGTCTGTTCAGCAAGGCCATGCCGGATGATTTCGTGGCCCGCGTGCTCGGCATCATGGGCCTGATCGGCGCCGGCTACACCTTGTTCATGATCGCCACCTCCAACCCCTTTGACCGCGTGCTGCCGCTGTCGCCCGCCGACGGCGCCGACCTGAACTCGGCTCTGCAGGACATCGGGTTCATCATTCATCCGCCCTCGCTTTACATGGGCTATGTCGGCTTCTCCGTGGTGTTCGCCTTCGCGATCGCCGCGCTGCTGAGCGGGCGTCTGGACTCTGCCTGGGCGCGCTGGTCGCGTCCCTGGGCCAACGCAGCCTGGGCCATCCTGACCATCGGCATCGCGCTGGGCTCCTGGTGGGCCTACTACGAGCTGGGCTGGGGTGGCTGGTGGGCCTGGGACCCGGTGGAAAACCCGCCCATGATCAACTGGCTGCTGGGCACTGCGTTGATCCACTCCCTGGCGGTGACGGAAAAGCGCGGCGTGTTCAAGAGCTGGACGGTACTGCTCGCCATCATGGCCTTTGCCTCCAGTCTGCTGGGCACCTTCATCACGCGCTCCGGTCTGCTGACCTCGGTGCATGCCTTCGCCAGTGACCCGACGCGCGGGGTGTACATCCTGGGTTTCCTGGGACTGGTGATTGGTGGCTCGTTGCTGCTGTTTGCCCTGCGTGCGCCGCTGATGAGGAGCGAATTCGGTTTCGCCTCCGTGTCGCGGGAAGTCTTTCTGCTCGCCAACAACATCATCCTGGTGGTGGCCAGCGCCGCGATTCTGCTGGGCACCCTGTATCCGATGGTCTATCAGGCTGTTTCCGGTGGCGAGCTGATCTCTGTCGGCCCGCCGTACTTCAACACCATCTTCGTGCCGCTGATGAGCCTCCTGGTGATCTTCCTGGTGATGGGTGCCATCAGCCGCTGGAAGAAGACCTCGGCAGCCTACCTGAAGCAGCAGCTGCGCAATGTCGCGATTGCCAGTGTCGTGCTTGGACTGATCCTGCCGCTGGCACTGACCCTGGAATTCCACGTCGGTGCCAGCATCGCCACCGCACTCGGCTTGTGGATCGTGCTGGGCATCGTGCAGGACATTCGCCTCAAGATCGCCAACAAGCCCTCCCTGCTGGCGGGCCTGCGCTCCCTGGCCGTGGCCTATGTGGGCATGCAGATCGCGCATTTCGGCTTCGCCGTGATCCTGCTGGGTGCCGCGCTGACGAGCATCTACAGCATTGAGAAGAGTGTGCTGTTGAACCCCGGCGAAGGCGTCGATCTGGGCAATTATCACTTCCAGTTCGACGGCACGGAACATCTGAGCGGACCGAATTACGAAGCCGAGCGCGCCACCTTCCAGGTGCTGCGTGACGGTGAGTTCGTGCGCGAGCTGCACCCGGAGAAACGTGTTTATGTGGCCAGCATGTCGCCGTCTACCGAGATGGCCATCGACGCCGGCTTCACCCGCGACCTCTTCATCACCCTGGGCGAGGAGCGCGAGTCCGGCGCCTGGTCCATGTCGATCTACATCAAGCCGCTGGTGCGCTGGGTCTGGCTGGGCTCGATCATCATGGCGCTCGGCGCCATAGTGGCGGTGCTCGACAAGCGTTATCGCCGTCTGAGGGTGAAGACGCTGGCACAGGAGGCGTCCGCGCCGCAGACCAGCCCCGATGGCTCCGGCGGACAGACGGTCACGGGCTGACAGGAGGAGACAAACCAATGTCGCGTTTGAAGTTGTTCATCCCCGTCTTCGTCTTCATGGTCATGGCCGTGATGCTCTGGCGCGGTCTGTATCTGGACCCGCGCACGCTGCCGTCGGTGCTCATCGACAAGCCGCTGCCGGAGTTCGAGCTGCCGCGTGTCGAGGATGAAGCGCTGATCAGCAAGGCAGATCTGCCCGACGAGCCCTTCCTGCTCAATGTCTGGGGCAGCTACTGCCTGCCCTGTCTGCAGGAGAACCCAATCCTGATGGCGGCGAAGGAGGCCGGCGTGGTGCCCATCGTCGGCGTCAATTACAAGGACAAGCTCAACCTGGCCCGGCTGTGGATGGATGACAACGGCAGTCCGTTCGACTTCAGCATCATGGACGCCGACGGCCGACTCGGCATCAATCTGGGCGTCTATGGCGCACCGGAAACCTTCATCGTCGATGGCAATGGCGTGATTCGCTACAAGCACATCGGTGTGATCGACTACAAGACCTGGGATGAGGAAATCATGCCCGCGCTGGCTGCTGTGAAGGCCGAGGCCACGCTGTGATGCGCCGTCTGCCCGTTCTGCTTCGACTGCTGTGTTGGAGTCTGCTGCTAGCCGTCGGTGCGGCCGTCACCACGGTGCTGCCGCAGCCCGCCGTCGCCGCCGTGGATGCCTTCGCGTTCGAGACGGACGAGCAGCAGCGGCGCTTCCGTCAGATGTCCGACGATTTCCGCTGCCCCATGTGTCAGAACACCAGCCTCACGGGCTCCAGTGGTGGCGTGGCGGAAGATCTGCGCCGCGAGATCTACCTGATGATCATGGACGGCAAGACCGATTACGAGATCGAGCAGTTCATGCTGGAGCGCTATGGCGACTTCATCTTCTACCGTCCGCGTCTGACCCTCGAGACTGTGCTGCTGTGGTTCGGTCCGCTGCTCTTCCTGGTGCTGGGTGGCTGGATCATCTTCGGCATCATTCGTCGAGCGCAACCGCTGGCGCAGGAGCAAGTGGCTCTGAACGACGAAGAACAACAACGCCTCAAGGCTCTGCTCGACAACGTGAAGCGCGACTGAGGCAGCACACCGTACACATTGACAACGACTCGTCGCGGCAAGGACCTCAAGGGCGTGCCGGCGGGTTCAGGGGGATACCTTGTTCTGGATCTATGCTGGCGTGCTGGCCGTTGCCGCCGCGCTGTTCGTGCTCTTGCCCATGTGGAACTTTCACCGTCGCGGCGTCCAGCAGATGGCGCGGCGCGAGCACGCCAACCTGCTGATATTCCAGGAGCGCATCGCGGAACTCGAGGCCGAGCATGTCTCCGGCGCCCTGGAAGAAGAGAACTTCGAGGCGCTCAAGCGCGAACTGGAGCGCAGCCTGTTGAGCGATGTCACCTCCGCGCGTGAGAAGGTGGAAGCCAGCGCGGAGGCGCACCCTGGTTTTTTCACTCGGGCACGCGTCATTCCTCTGGTGATGGTAGCCTTGATTGTTCCCGCCAGCATCAGCCTGTATCAGCAGTGGGGCTTTGAAGACGATCTCGAACTGGCCGCACTGTTTGACCGCAGTGCCGAAGTCAGCAGCGATCCACAACAGACTCGCGACCTGATCTTCGAGATTGGCGCCATCATCGAGCGTGACAACCAGAATGGCTGGGCTATGTACCTGTTGGGACAGAACCTGGCCAATATTGGCCTGTTTGCCGAGTCGTCCTCGGCGCTGGAGCGCGCCGCCGCCCTGATCGAGCAGCCCCAGGACAAGGTCTCCATCCTGGGTCAGCAGGCTTTCCTGGAATTCATGCTGGCCGAGCAGGTGCTCACGGACAAGGTGCAGGCCATCATCGACCAGGCGCAGCTCATCGACCCGAACCAGTTCCTGATCCTGCAGGTGCAGGCCCTGGACGCCGAGCGCCGCCAGGATCATCAGGCGGCCATTACCTACTGGCGCCGCATTGCCCAGCAGACGCCTGCCGGGCCGGAGATGGATGAGATCAATGCCCGCATCGCCAACGCTCAGCAGGCACTGGCCGGTGGCGGTGAACCTGCCGCAGCCCCCGAACCCACCGGCGCGCAGGTCCAGGTGCAGGTGTCTTTGGCGCAGGGACTTGCCTTGCCGGCGGGCACTCGCGTGTTCGTGTCGGCACTTGAAGTCAACGGCCGGGGGCAGCCACTGGCTGCACGCGTGCTCAACGTCGAGGACCTGCCTGTGACACTGACGCTCAGCGATGCCGATGCGGTCGGGCCGTTCAACATGTCGTCGGCCGAGAACATCTACGTGGTGGCGACGGCCTCGTCCAGCGGGACGGCCAATGTGCAGTCCGGCGACTATCAGGCGCGATCGGACGGCTTCGCCCGCGCGGAAGCACCAGCTCTGGTGCCCTTGGTCATTGCCGACCGGGTGCCTTGACAACAACAAGAACGCAAGGGGGCTCGCATGTTTGGATTGATGATGGACAAGCCGCTGAGCATCGCGGACATCCTGGAGTATGCAGCCGTCTACAACACCGACGCGCAGATCGTGACGCGTCAGGTGGAAGGCGGCATCCATCGTTACCACTATTCAGACGCACTGCGGCGCAGCCGCCGCCTCGCCAATGCCCTGCAGAGGCTTGGCGTGCAGCAGGGCGATCGCGTCGCCACTCTGGCCTGGAACACCTACCGGCACTTCGAGCTTTACTATGCCATCTCCGGCATGGGCGCGATCACCCATACCATCAACCCGCGGCTCTTTCCCGAGCAGATTGTCTACATCATCCACCATGCCGAAGACCGGTTGCTCTTCGTTGACCTGAGCTTCCTGCCGCTGCTCGAGGCCATCAGGGATCATCTGAGTGTACTCAAGGGTATTGTGGTGATGACCGATGCTGCGCACATGCCAGCTACCACTTCACTGGCAGGACTGCTCTGCTATGAAGATCTGATCGCCGATGAGTCGGAGCAGTTCGCCTGGCCCGAGCTGGACGAGCGCGCAGCAGCGGGGCTGTGTTACACCTCCGGCACTACCGGCAACCCCAAAGGAGTGCTGTATTCCCACCGCTCCACTGTGCTGCACGCAATTTCCTCCTGCCGCGCCTCGGCGCTGAACCTCGGGCCGATGTCGCGCGTGCTGCCTGTAGTGCCCATGTTTCATGTCTGCGCCTGGGGTGTGCCCTACAGCGCACCGGTGGCCGGTGCCGGTATCGTCTTTCCCGGGGCCGGCATGGACGGTGCCTCGCTGTACGAACTGATCAATGGCGAGAAGGTCACCTCCATGCTGGGTGTGCCCACGGTGTGGTTGAACCTGCTCAATCATCTGGATGCCGTGAAGGGCAATCTCGACAGCGTGCAGGACGTGGTGATTGGCGGCGCGGCCGCCCCGCGATCCATGATGGACCGATTCCAGGATGACTACGGAGTGTTCCCCATCCATGCCTGGGGCATGACGGAGCTCAGTCCCATGGGCACTGTCTGCGCCCGCACACCCGAACTAGCCAGTGCCGACAGGCAGGAGCGTGCGCGGCTGCAGGCGAAGCAGGGGAGAGCCGTGTTCGGCGTGGAAATGCGCATCGTCAACGATGCTGGCGAGACGCTTCCTCATGACGGACGCACCTTCGGCCGCCTGTTGGTGCGTGGCCCCTGGGTGGCCAGTGGCTATTTCCACAGCGAGGACAACAGCGCCTTCCAGGGCGGCTGGTTCGACACCGGCGATGTCTCCACCATCGACCCGCAGGGCTACATGCAGATCGTCGATCGCAGCAAGGACGTCATCAAGTCCGGCGGCGAGTGGATCAGCTCCATCGAGCTTGAGAACCTGACAGTCGGGCACCCGGGCGTGCTGGAAGCCTGCGTGGTGGGCATTGCGCACCCGAAGTGGGATGAACGACCGCTGCTGCTGGTCGTGCGCCGACCCGGCGCCGAAGTCAGTGGTGAGGATATCCAGCGCTTCCTCGTGGACAAGGTGGCGAAGTGGTGGCTGCCTGACGACGTTGTATTCGTCGAATCGCTTCCCCATACTGCCACGGGCAAGCTGCTCAAAACGCAGGTACGTACCCAATTTGCCAACCATTACCTGACGACTGCATGACATGAATGACACCGGCATTTCTCTGACTGACCCGAATGTGCGACCAGCGAATGTTCTCATCGACTCCTTCGGGCGCCATGTGGACTACATTCGCCTGTCCGTGACTGACCGCTGCGATTTTCGCTGTGTCTACTGCATGACGGAAGAAATGACGTTCCTGCCGCGCACGCAGGTGCTGTCGCTGGAGGAGCTGCATATGATCGCGCAGGCCTTCACCGAACTAGGGGTGCGCAAGATCCGCCTGACGGGCGGCGAGCCGATGGTGCGCAACAATGTGATGTCGCTGATCGAGCGTCTCGGCCAGTTGCCGGGCCTTAAGGAACTGCTGCTCACCACCAATGGCGCACAGCTCGACAAGTACGCCGCGCCTCTGCGCCGGGCGGGCGTCAATCGCATCAACATCAGTGTGGACAGCCTGGATTCTGAACGTTTCCGGCGCATCACCCGCACGGGCAGGCTCGAACAGGTGCTGGCTGGTGTCGAGGCCGCGCGGCAGCAGAATTTCGATCGCATCCGCATCAATGCCGTGCTGATGAAGGGCTACAACGATGACGAGGTGCTGCCCCTCACCGAGTACGCCCTGGCGCGGGATCTGGACATCGCCTTCATCGAGGAGATGCCGCTGGGCAATGCCTCGGATCACGACCGCGAGAATACGGTCTGCAGCAACGAATGGGTGCGCAGCGTGATCGCGGAAAAATATTCTCTCGTGCCTGTCTCGGATCGTACCGCCGGGCCGTCACGCTATTACCAGATTGCCGGCCGCCGCAGTCGCATCGGCTTCATCTCGCCTGTCAGTCACAATTTCTGTGGCGACTGCAACCGCGTGCGCGTCACTGTCGAAGGACGCCTGCTGCTGTGTCTGGGCAATGAGCATTCCGTCGATCTGCGCGCCGTGTTGCGTGATCAGGGTGGCGGAATCGAAGAACTCAAGCAGACCATCATCGGTGCGATGTCCCTCAAGCCGGAGCGGCATTTCTTCTATGAAAAGGATCATGTGCAGCCCGTGCGTCTGATGAACATGACGGGCGGCTGACAACGTCGATCCAGAATCAGCATTCCAATCAACCCCTGCCATTGGCGCCATGGCTGCATGGCGAAAGCCAGACGCATTGGCAGCCGCACCACGGAGTTTCCTGCAACCATGTCCAGTGCCAGTCCCGTTGAATTCGTTCCGGTCAATATCGTTGTTGTCACTGTGTCGGATACCCGCACGCCCGAGACGGACAAGTCCGGTGCCTATCTGGTGGAGAGTGTCACCGCCGCGGGTCACCGCCTGCTCGACAAGCACATCGTGAAAGACGACACCTACAAGCTGCGTGCGTTGGTTGCCACGCTGATCGCGGATGAACAGGTGCAGGCGGTGTTGCTTACAGGGGGCACCGGTTTCACTTTCCGTGACAATACCGTCAAGGCCGTGACCCCGTTGCTCGACACGATGATCGAGGGCTTTGGAGAACTGTTCCGGCAGATTTCCTTCGCGGAGATTGGCTGCTCGACGATTCAGTCTCGTGCCTTTGCAGGCATGGCGAATGGCACCATCGTGTTCGCCTTGCCGGGCTCGCCGGGTGCGTGTCGTACGGGCTGGGACAATATCGTGTCGAAGCAGTTGGACCGCAGGCACAAGCCCTGCAATTTCGTGGACAAGCTGAAGCAGGTGGAGTGAGGAGGGCGGGAAAGGAGCTCCCGCTGTGAAGAACCGAGACAGCGTTCAGAACGTCACAGCGGGCAACGGGTAATGCCTGATTGTACTGTTTGCATAGGGGTGATCCCGGAGGTGTTAGTCACAAGGGCCTTGCAGCCAACCGGGATCACGCGGCGCCAATCATGGTCAGAACAGGCACGGCCACGGAAGCGGCCACAACAGTAAGAGAGATCAGCACAGCACGGGCATTGACAAAGATTTCACTCATTTTGATTTCCTTTTGCTTGGTGGTTTGAGTGTTACTTGATTCTCTCAGGTAACGGAGCGCATGGTAACACAAGTGTGTATATGAGTAACAACACTTATTTTGCGTTATTTATCGTAACGAATGTGCGTTTCGTCTCAGTTAAATAATTTCTTTTGGTAACACTTCATGGGCTACCTGGAAAATTCGAATGCCTTGGCCGGGCAGATTGTGGCAGTCCCGGAAAGTCGGCAGCTCGATATTCTGGAAGACCTGCTTGTGCGCCGAGGCGCGCGCGTAATCCGCGTACCAATGGTGGCCATCCTGGATGCGCCGGACCCGGCACCCGGGTTGCGCTGGCTGGATGAATTCATCGCCGCGCCCCCTGATTATTTCGTCATCCTGACGGGAGAGGGCTTGCGCCGTCTGCGTGCCCTGGCGCAGCGCCACGCGTGCGAGGGGCCCTTTGTCGCGGCGTTGCAGGCCACGACCACCGTCTGTCGCGGACCCAAGCCAGGGCGGGCGCTCAAGGAGATCGATCTCAAGCCGGATGTGCTGGGCAAGGCGCCGACCACGCCGGGGGTGATCGACGCGCTGGAAGAAATTGACTTGCAAGGGCGTCGTGTAGGCGTGCAGCTGTATGGCGAGGAACCCAATCTGCTGTTGACGGACTACCTGCGCAACCGCGGGGCCCATGTGAGCGCCGTGGCACCTTATGTCTATGCGCCGCAAACCCACGAGACCCAGGTCGTGGAACTGATTCATGCGCTGGCGCGGGGCGAGATCAGCGCCATCACCTTCACGAGTCAGCCGCAGTTCACGCGACTGCAGGACGTGGCTCGGCAGCATGGCCTGGAAGCCGAGTTGCTGGCGGGTCTGCAGCGTGTCGTGGTAGCGGCGGTCGGTCCGGTGGTCGGAGATCAGCTGCAGGCCGCGGGTGTCCGCGTCAGCGTGATGCCTGACTCGCAATACTTCATGAAGCCCATGGTGACGGCACTGGTCAGGCTGGTCAGTGAGCAAAGGACTACGGAGGAATCCAACCCATGAAAGTGATGAGCCTGAATTGCAATGGCATCCGTTCGGCGGCAAGAAAAGGCTTCTTCGAATGGCTGAAGACAGTGGACGTGGATGTCGTCTGTCTGCAGGAAACCAAGGCGCAGATCGATCAGCTCGATGATCCGATGTTTTTCCCCGAGGGCTTTCACTGTCATTATTTCGATGCGCAGAAGAGGGGCTATTCCGGCACTGCTCTCTATTCGCGACGCAAGCCCGATCGCGTCATCACGGGGCTGGGCTTCGCGCTGGCCGATCAAGAGGGCCGTTACATCCAGGCCGATTTCGGCGATCTGAGCATCGCTTCGCTCTATCTGCCGTCCGGCTCTAGCGGCGAAGAGCGTCAGGCCTGCAAGTTCGCGTTTCTCAATGCCTTCCTGCCACACATGCGCCAACTGCGCTCGGACGGGCGGCGCTACATCGTCTGTGGCGACTGGAACATCTGCCACAAGGAAATCGATTTGAAGAACTGGCGTTCCAATCAGAAGAATTCCGGGTTCCTGCCCGAAGAGCGACGCTGGCTCGACACGCTCTATAACGAGGTGGGCTGGGTGGATGCCTTCCGTCTGGTCAACAAGGAGGCCGAACAGTACAGCTGGTGGTCGGCGCGCGGACAGGCGCGGGCCAACAACGTGGGGTGGCGCCTCGATTACCATGTCATCGTTCCCGAGCTGGTCGATACCGTCGAGGCCGCCGAGATCTATACCGGGCAGCAGTTCTCCGATCATGCGCCCGTCACCATGCAATTCAGGATACCGCTATGAGACTTGCTGCAGTGGCGCGTCTGGCGCGCCTTCTGATCGTGTTCTGTGTCCTTGTCGGTGGCGCGGGTGCTGCCAGTGCCCAGGGACTCAAGGCCGTCATCGTCACCGACAAGGGCACCATCGAGGCTGATCTGAACGAGCGGGCCGCGCCCACCACCGTGGCGAGCTTCGTCAATCTGGCGCAGCGCGGCTTCTATGACGGACTCACCTTTCATCGCGTCGAGCGCAATTTCGTGGTGCAGGGTGGGGACCCGCTGGGCACTGGCACCGGTGGTCCCGGCTACCGCTTCACTGGGGAGATCGTGCTCAAGCATACGCGGCCTGGCACCCTGTCCATGGCGAACAGCGGACCAGGCACCGATGGCAGTCAGTTCTTCTTCACGCTGGTGCCCACGCCTCACCTCGACGGCAAGCACTCGGTGTTCGGCAATGTGACCGCTGGCATGGACGTGGTGCGCGCCATCGCACGGGGTGACAGGATTGTCAGCATTACCATCAGCGGGGATGCCAGTGCTCTGATGGCGCGCCGCAAGGCCGAGCTGGACGCGTGGAACGCCACGCTGGACGCCGGCTTTCCTGCTCTGCGGCCGGCACAGCCAGCGCCCTGAGGCGGTTCAGGGCAGTACCTTGCGCAAGGGCTTCACGGTCACGCGGGCGAACACGCCGCCGGTGACGTAAGGGTCGGCATCGGCCCACGCCCGTGCTTCTTCTAGAGAGTCGAAGCTCGCCACGATCAGACTGCCGGTGAAGCCGGCGCTGCCCGGGTCTTCCGCATCGACCGCCGGATGCGGTCCGGCCAGCACGATGCGGCCCTGGGCCACCATGTCCTGCAGGCGGGCAAGATGCGCGGGGCGGGCGGCCATGCGCAGCGGCAGGCTGTTGGGGACATCTTCGCAGAGAATGGCGTAAAGCATGGTGTCTGGCTCCTTGTTGGCGGCTTTGTGACGGCCGGCATGGTAATCGATTTGACTGGTTGAGTCTGGTATTGTTCGCGGCGCCTGCAGCCCACAGACCAAACGCGATTGTCTGTCACTCCTGTTGGGCAGGTGATCACAGCATGGCCCAGCTTCTCCACATCCATCCGCAGAATCCGGAAGTGCGTCTGATCAAGCACGCCGTGCGGGTGCTGCAGGAGGGGGGAGTGCTAATTTATCCGACGGACTCCACCTATGCGCTGGGTTGCAGCATCGGCGACAAGGACGCACTGGAGCGCATCCGCCGCATCCGTCAGCTCGATGACAAGCACAATTTCACGCTGGTTTGCGCCGATCTCTCGTCCATCGCCACCTATGCCAAGGTGCCCAACAGTGCCTATCGTCTGCTCAAGGCCTACACACCTGGCCCCTACACCTTCATTCTCAACGCCACGACCGAAGTCCCGCGACGGCTGATGCATCCGCGCCGCAAGACCATCGGTCTGCGCGTGCCGGACAATGCAGTCACCCAGGCGCTGATCGCCGAGATCGGTCAGCCGCTGATGAGCACCAGTCTCATTCTGCCTGGGGACCCGGAACCACTTACCGACATCTATGACATTCAGGATCGCATGGAGCATCTGGTGGATCTGATCATCGACAGCGGCGCCTGCGGCAGCGAGGCCACGACCATGATCGATCTCGCCGACGGCAATGTGCAGGTGCTGCGCGTCGGCAAGGGCGACCCGACGCCATTCCAGTAGTCTGCTGACTCTGGCCGAAAAACGAATCGTATTCGCCCTGCCCATCTGCAATAATGCCGCACGTCAAAATCAGTCAGAAAATCAAGGAGTGAGGGAGTGTCTTCCGCTTCGACACCGCAACGTGTCCTGTCCGGCATGCGTCCAACCGGCAGGCTTCACCTGGGCCATCTGCACGGTGTGCTGAAAAACTGGATCGTTCTGCAGCATCAGTACGAGTGCTTCTTCTTCGTGGCCGACTGGCACGCCCTGACCACCCATTACAACGATCCCCGCATTCTCAAGGAAAGTGTGTTCGACATGGTCATCGACTGGCTCGCGGTGGGCGTCGACCCTTCTGCCAGTTCGCTGTTCCTGCAATCCCAGGTGCCCGAGCACGCGGAACTGCATCTGCTGCTGTCCATGATCACCCCGCTGGGTTGGCTCGAACGCGTGCCCAGCTACAAGGATCAGCAGGACAAGCTGCGCGACAAGGACCTGGAAACCTACGGCTTTCTGGGCTATCCCCTGCTGCAGAGCGCCGACATCCTGATCTACAAGGCCGCGCATGTGCCGGTGGGCGCCGACCAGGTTGCCCATGTTGAACTGACCCGGGAAGTCGCACGTCGCTTCAATCACATGTATGGCCGTGAGCCGGATTTTGCCGAACGTGCCGAACAGGCCGTGCGCAAGATGGGCAAGAGCGCCATGCGCGAGTTCGCGGCACTGCGCACTGCCTATCAGCAGGACGGCTCGCAGCAGGCCCTGGAGCAGGGGCGCAGCCTGGTTCATGCTCAGCAGAATCTCTCTGCCAGCGACAAGGAGCGCCTGCTCGGACATCTGGAAGGCAGCGGCAAGAGCATCCTGGTCGAGCCGCAGGCGCTGCTGACCCCGGCGGCAAAGATGCCCGGGCTGGACGGGCAGAAGATGTCCAAGTCCTACAACAACACCATTGCCCTGCGCGAGCCGCTCGACCAGGTGCAGAAAAAGATTTCCACCATGCCCACCGACCCGGCACGCATCCGTCGCAGCGATCCGGGCGACCCGGCGAAATGCCCCGTCTGGCAGCTGCACGAAGTGTATTCCGACCAGGCGACGCGTGACTGGGTGCAGGGCGGCTGCCGCAGTGCCGGCATCGGCTGCCTGGAGTGCAAGCGTCCCGTCGTCGATGCGGTGATTGCAGAATTGCAGCCTATCCAGGTGCGTGCCGCGGATTACGAGAAGAACCCTGACGCCGTGCGTGCCGTGCTGGCGGCCGGAGCGCAGCGGGCGCAGGCCACTGCCGTGCAGACCATGACCGATGTGCGTCAGGCCATGGGCCTGGACTACCACCAGGGCTGAATCATGCCGGATCAGGTGCAGCAAGACACCGAGGGCAATACCCGGCCGGACACGTCAGGCTCCCCGCGCGCGCGGCTGCTGGTGCCCGGACAGCGGCGTGCCGGCAGCGAGGAGGCCGAGGCACGCGCAGCGGATGGCGCTCAGCAGGAGATGCCTTTCGCGTTCGTGGATGGCAAGGCTGTCACCGAGCTGCCCACGGATCTGTACATTCCGCCCGACGCCCTGGAAGTGTTTCTGGAAGCCTTCGAAGGCCCGCTGGACCTGCTGCTCTATCTGATCAAGCGTCAGAATATCGACATCCTAGACATCAACGTGGCCGAGATCACCGATCAGTACATGGCCTATGTCGACTTGATGGAGGCCAGTCAGTTCGAGCTCGCGGCCGAGTATCTGGTGATGGCGGCCATGCTGGCCGAGATCAAGTCGCGCATGCTGCTGCCGCGCAGCAGTACGGAAGAGGAAGAGGAAGACGATCCACGCGCCCAGCTCATACGGCGTCTGCAGGAGTACGAGCGCTACAAGAAGGCGGCCGAGGATCTGGACGAGCTACCGCGCCTGGAGCGCGACATCTATGCCACCGAAGCCGAGAGCCCGCATCTGGAGCGCAACGCGCCCGAGCCCCACGTGGATCTGCGGGAGATCCTCGTCTCCCTGGCCATGGTCCTGCGCCGCGCCGACATGTTCGAGCATCATCAGGTGCAGCGCGAGACTCTGTCCACACGCGAGAAGATGTCAGAGATCCTGGTGCGTCTGTCCTCCCAGCGTTTCGTGCCGCTGGTGTCCCTGCTGATGCGCGAGGAGGGCAGGCTGGGTGTGGTGGTCACCTTCCTTGCGGTGATGGAACTGATCAAGGACTCGCTGATCGAAATTGTGCAGACGGAGCCGTTCGGCCCCATTCATCTGAAGGCAAGAAGTGAATGAGTGATACATACAACAAACTGCAGCAGATCCTGGAAGGCCTGCTGCTGGCAGCCGGCAAGCCCTTGTCTCTCGCCGCCATGGCCGAGGTGTTCCTGGAAGAGGAGCGGCCCGCTGATGACGAATTGCGCGCCGCGCTGGCCCGGATTGCCGAGGATTGCGCCGGACGCGGTTTCGAACTGAAGGAAGTGGCATCCGGGTTTCGCTTCCAGGTGCGTCAGGAGCTGAGCCCCTGGGTGTCCCGCCTGTGGGAGGAAAGACCTCAGCGCTATACCCGTGCGCTGCTGGAAACCCTGGCCCTGGTGGCCTACCGCCAGCCGATCACGCGAGGTGACATCGAGGAGATCCGCGGTGTGAGCGTGAGTTCCACCATCATCCGCACGCTGCTCGATCGCGAGTGGATCCGTGTGGTGGGACATCGTGACGTGCCGGGGCGTCCGGCGATGTTCGCCACCACGCGGCAGTTCCTGGACTACTTCAACCTGAAAAGCCTGCAGGAACTGCCGCCCTTGTCCGAGATTCGCGATCTGGACAAGCTGAATCCGGAACTCGCGCTGGAGGACGACGATCTGAGCGGCATGCGGGTGCTGGAACTGCCGTCCGAGGAAGCGCTGGAAGAGGACGAACCCCTGGATGTCGATGGCAACGCGGACGAGGAGGCCGCCCGCCTCGAGGAAGAGGAGGCCATTGCCCTGGCCAGGCGCCCCCTGGACGAGATCCTTGGGCTGGGTCAGTTTGCGGAGAAGCCTGTCGGCGTCGAGCCCTCGGATTCCGACGAAGAACACACGTGATACACCGGGCTGGCGTTGCCCAGGGCAGAGCCACCCCCTGACATGTCGGGAGACATCATGAACGAGAAACTGCAGAAAGTGCTGGCGCGGGCTGGCTTTGGTTCACGCCGCGAACTGGAGGAGTGGATCCGCCAGGGGCGCGTCAAGATCAACGGCGTTGTCGCCACTATCGGAGATCGAGTTGGCAAGGACGACGTCCTGCTGGTGGATGGCAAGAAGGTCAATCCCGGCAGCGCGGTGGCCGAGATGCAGCGGGTGCTGCTCTACAACAAGCCCGAAGACGAGATCTGCACCCGCAAGGACCCGGAAGGGCGCCCGTCCGTATTCGACAAGCTGCCAAAGATCACACACGGTCGCTGGGTCGCCATCGGGCGTCTCGACATCAACACCAGCGGCCTGCTGCTCTTCACCACCGATGGCGAACTGGCCAACCGTCTGATGCATCCATCCTCCAATATTGATCGCGAGTACGCGGTGCGCGTGATGGGAGAGGTGAGCGAAGAGGTCATTCGCAACCTTCTCAAGGGTGTCATGATCGATGATCACCTGTGCCGCTTCACCGACATCCAGTTCTTCGCCGGAGAAGGTGCCAACCGCTGGTATCACGTGGTGCTGATGGAAGGGCGCAACCGGGAAGTGCGCAAGCTGTGGGAATCCCAGGGCATTCGCGTCAGCCGTCTGAAGCGCGTGCGCTACGGCCCGATCTTCATTCCCAGCAAGGTGAAACGGGGCGATTTCTACGAACTGCCCCGTGAGGAAATGGCACTGCTCTACCGCGCCGTCAATCTGCCTGTGAACGCCAAGCCGCGCAAGGCGGCACCCGTGCGTCGCTGAAAGCTCAGCTGTGCATCCGCTAGCCTCGCCGCTAGCGGGTGCCCATCAGTGCTTGGACGGTGCGCCCCAGTAGTCTGGCACTGGAGTCATTGCTGCTGAGCCCCACTCATCCCTGACTCGCGGACATGCCTTCGCGGGCTTGCGCCAGATCAGCTCGCTCAGCGGCTGGTTGTGACGCGCTGCCAGATCAATCTCGCGCTCAAGTATCTGCTACAGGAAACGGCCATGGCCGAGGCCGCTCGACGGTTCCATGGAGGCCGAGCGCACTGCCCGGTACTGAGGCATTGCGTTGCGCAGAAGGACGATCAGCTTTCAGCGCAGTATTTCCAGGGTGCTGAGTTCCTTCTGAATTGATTTCTTGCTGTGCTTGAAGATGCCCTGGCCATGCTTGTCCTCAGTAGTGATCACGCGATAGCTACAGAGGTGGGAGGCCTTGCGGCCCGACACGATTTGCCGCTGCTGGGTCTGGTAGATGTCTTGCAACCCCTCGAGCTCCACGCTGGGTATGAGTTCGGCAAGGAACACTGGCAACAGTTGCTCGATGTTGAGTGTGGTCAGCTGGCTCCGCCGCCCCCTGGCGGCAGAGGCAATTGTTCTGAGCTTGCCGGCAGTCTCGGCAGAAATGCCGTCATCCATACGGCGCGAACTGGTTCATTTGGAGTGATTTTTTCCACGCCCCGTACGGGGCCTCAGGCGTGCAGGGCCTCCCCGGTCACGCCCTTGCTGTCCGGACCCATCAGGAAGAGGTAGAGGCCCATGCGCTCCTGCGGGGTGATCAGCGTGTTCGGGTCCTCGGCCGGATAGGCTTCCTTGCGCATGTTGGTGCGCGTGGCCCCCGGGTCGATGCTGTTCACACGAATGGCGCTGGTCTGGCGCAGTTCGTCGGCCAGGACCTGCATCAGGCCTTCGACGGCGAACTTGCTCACGGAGTAGCCGCCCCAGTACGCGCGGCCCTTGCGGCCAACGCTTGACGAGGTGAAAACGATGCTGGCATCTGCGGCAGCCTGCAGTGCCGGCAGCAGGGACTTGCACAGCAGGAAAGCGGCATTCACGTTGACCTGCATGACCTTCATCCAGGTTTCGGCGGCGTAGAACTGCAGTGGGGTGCGCGGGCCCAGCACGGCGGCGCTGTGCAGCAGTCCGTCAAGACGTCCGAACTGCTCGAGGATCGTGTCGCCCAGCACCTTGTAGTCCTCCTCGGTGGCTGTCTGCAGATTCATGGGGTGAATGATGGGTTCCGGCAGTCCCTGGCCGACGATCTCGTCGTACAAGGCTTCCAGCTTGGACTGCGTCCGGCCCAGCAGGATGACCGTAGCGCCGTGTGCGGCATAGGCGAGGGCAGCTGCCTTGCCGAGTCCGTCGCCGGCCCCGGTGACGAGGATGATGCGATCTGCCAGCAGGTCTGGCCGGGGAGTGTAGTGTTCCATAGTGGTTTCCGGGTTCTAGGTCGAATGAAGTTCAGGATTCAGGCGGGTTGCAGGGCCTGCAGCCAGCGGGTCAGGGCTTGCGCCTCGTCGATGATCATGTCGGCGCCCCAGCGCTGCGCGGGCTCGTCCGCGGCCAGATAGCCATAGGCAGCAGCCACGGTGTACATGCCGGCTGCTCGCCCGGCGCTGATGTCGCGCTCGTGGTCGCCGACATAGAGTCCTGCTGCAGGTTCGCGGCCCAGGCGCTGGCATGCCAGCAACAGGGGCTCGGGATCGGGCTTGCTGCGGGTCACATGATCCGGGCAGACCAGCACCGCGCAGCGTGCGTGCAGTCCCATGGCTTCGAGCAGGGGGGCGCTGAAGCGCACCGCCTTGTTGGTGACGACGCCCCAGGGAATGCTCTGCGCTTCCAGATAGCGCAGCAGCTCGTCCATGCCAGGGTAGAGCACGGAGCGCGAGACGCTGATCTGCTGGCCATAGAGTGTCAGCAAGCGATCCAGCAAGGGTTCGAAACCGGATTCTTCCGGCCGCGTGCCGAAGGCCATCTCGACCAGGGCGCGGGCACCGTTGGACACCGTCTGGCGCACGCGGGATTCCGGTATCGGGGCCTCACCCCGCTCCTGTGTCATGGACTGCAGTACCGCGCAGAAGTCCGGTGCGGTGTCGAGCAGTGTGCCGTCCAGGTCGAACAGCACGCAGCCTTCGGGCAGGCCGCGCAGTAGCTGTACCCGGGCGCTCAAGGAGTCTTTGCTCCTTCATGCGGGCGGGTGCAATGCACCAGATAGTTCACGTCCACGTCACGGCCCAGCCAGTAGCGCTTCGTCAGTGGGTTGTAACTCATGCCGATCAGCTCGCCAGTATCCAGTCCGCTCAGGCGCGTCCAGCCGGCAAGCTCGGACGGCTTGATGAAACGCGCGTAGTCGTGCGTGCCGCGTGGCAGCAGATTGAGAATGTACTCGGCGCCCAGGATGGCAAACAGATAGGACTTCGGATTGCGGTTGATGGTGGAGAAGAACAGATGCCCGCCGGGCTTGACCAGCCGGGCGCAGGCCTGCACCACTGCCTGCGGGTCTGGCACATGTTCAAGCATTTCCAGGCAGGTGACGATGTCGAAGCTACCCGGCTCGCGGGCGGCCAGGGCCTCCGCCGAGACCTGCTCATAGCGAATCTGCAGGCCACTTTCCAGCTGGTGCAGACGGGCCACCGCGAGAGAGGCATTGGCCATGTCGATGCCGGTGACCGCTGCGCCGTGACAGGCGAGGGCTTCACTGAGGATGCCACCACCACAGCCGATGTCGACGATGCGCTTGCCTGCCAGGCTCGTCTTGCCGGCGATGAAGCCCACACGCAGCGGGTTGATCTCGTGCAAGGGTCTGAATTCGCTGTTCGGATCCCACCAGCGCGAGGCCAGCTTCTCGAACTTGCGAATTTCCGCGTCGTCGCAATTGACGGTCGCGGCCGAAGATTCATGCATGCTCATTCTGCGGCTCCTGATGCCTGGTATGCGGATGAATGCGGGTCTGCCAGAGGGCCACAGCCTGCATCAGCTCGTGGCGATCGACAGTGCACAGCTCGCCGTTTTCCACCAGCTGCCTGCCTGCCACCCAGACATGGCTGACCTGGCGGCTGTTGGTGCTGTAAACCAGTTGCGAGACCGGATTGTAAAGCGGCTGGGTGTTGCAGGCGTCGAGTTGCACGGCAATGAAGTCGGCACTCTTGCCCGCCTCCAGCGAGCCGATCTCGCTGTCCAGTCCCAGCGCCCGTGCGCCGTTGCGAGTCGCCATCTGCAGCGCCTGTGCCGCAGGCACCGCGGCCGCATTGCCCGCGACTGCCTTGGCCAGCAGCGCCGCCGTGCGCATTTCGCTGAACATGTCCAGGTCGTTGTTGCTGGCGGCCCCATCGGTGCCCAAGGCGACATTCACGCCAGCGTCCAGCAGTTTGCCGACTTCGCAGAAGCCACTGGCGAGCTTGAGGTTTGATTCAGGACAATGCACCACGGTTGCCGCACTGGCACCCAGCAGGGCGCGTTCCTCGTCGTTGAGCTGCGTGGCGTGTACGCAGAGCATGCGCGGCGAGATCAGGCCGAGTTCGGTCAGTCGCTGCAGAGGGCGTTGGCCGGATGCCGCCAGCGCATCGTGGATTTCCTGCGCAGTTTCATGCACATGCATGTGAATGGGGATGTCCAGCTCCTCGGCGAATGTCGCAATCTTGCGCAGCGGAGCATCGGATACCGTGTATGGGGCATGCGCACCAAAGGCGATGCTGATCAGGGGATGGCCGCGGTACTCGTCGTGCAGCGCGGTAGCCTTGCTGATGTATTCATCGGCATTGTTCGCCCAGGCGGTGGGGAAATCGATGACCGGGCAGGCCAGTTGTGCCCGCATCCCCAGCTCGACGGCGGCACGTGCCGCGGCATCGGGAAAGAAGTACATGTCGGCGAAGCAGGTGGTGCCGCTCAGCAGCATCTCGGCGATGGCGAGCCGGGTGCCCTGATAGACGAAGTCCTCATTCACCCAGCGCCCTTCCAGCGGCCAGATGTAGTCCTGCAGCCACTCATGCAGCGAAAGATCGTCCGCTGCCCCGCGCAGCAGGCTCATGGCCGCATGCCCATGCGCATTGACGAGGCCTGGAAGCACGGCGTGGCCGGACAGGTCGAGCTCCTGTGCGGCAAGGTAACGCTGGCGGGCGAGAGTGCCTGGCAGAATGGCCAGGATGCGGCCTTCGGCGATTGCCAGACAGTGATCCTGCAGGACGCTGTTGGCGTTGTCGCAAGTCACGATCCACGGGGCGTGAATCAGCAGGTCGATTCGCTCTTGCATGATGTCCAGCCTCGTGGTCCCGCCCGCGGGGTAATGAAATTGGCGCGGATTATAGCCAATGAGACTCGAAATAGCGTCCCTGTTGCGCTGATGCGCGAGCTTTCGGCCCGCTGATTGCTGCCCTGTCGAGGGCCCTGAGTGCTGCCGCCCAGAGACTTTTGGGTGTCGGCTGGCGACAACTATGTGCTACCATCAGGCACTTTTCGGAACCCTGCAACAGGGGCCGGCCCGCTCGTTGAACAGTCTGGTTTTTCCAGCTAAGCCAAAGGCTTGTGAGCAGCATTGAGGGATTAGTACGTTATGTCAGAAACATCAAGACAGGTGTCGCCGGTTTCTCTTGAAAGCGAGATGAGAGAGTCCTATCTGGCCTATGCTATGAGCGTGATCGTCGGGCGTGCGCTGCCCGATGTGCGTGACGGTCTGAAGCCCGTGCACCGGCGTGTGCTGTACGCCATGAACGTGCTCTCCAACGACTGGAACAAGCCCTACAAGAAGTCGGCCCGTGTGGTCGGCGACGTGATCGGTAAATACCACCCGCACGGCGACTCGGCTGTGTATGACACTATCGTGCGCATGGCCCAGGATTTTTCGCTGCGCTACACGCTGGTGGACGGTCAGGGCAATTTCGGCTCGGTAGACGGTGACATGGCGGCCGCCATGCGCTACACCGAGATCCGCATGGCGAAGATCGCTCATGACCTGATGGCCGACCTCGACAAGGAAACCGTCGACTTCTCCGACAACTACGACGGCACAGAGCTGATCCCCGATGTCTTTCCCACCCAGATTCCCAATCTCCTGATCAACGGCTCCTCCGGCATCGCGGTAGGCATGGCCACCAACATTCCCCCGCACAACCTGCGCGAGGTGGTGGATGCCTGTGTGGCGCTGCTGGACAACGAGGACATCTCTATCGACGAACTGATGGAGCACATCAAGGGTCCGGATTTTCCCACGGCCGGCATCATCAACGGCCGCGCCGGCATCGTCGAGGCCTATCGCACAGGGCGGGGCCGCATCTACCTGCGAGCCCGTGCGGAAGTACTCGAGGATGAAAAGACGGGGCGCCAGACCATCATCGTCACGGAAATTCCCTACCAGCTTAACAAGGCGCGCCTGATCGAGCGCATTGCCGAACTGGTCAAGGAAAAGAAGATCGATGGCATTTCCGAGCTGCGTGACGAATCCGACAAGGATGGCATGCGCATCGTGATCGAATTGCGTCGCGGTGAAGTCGGCGAGGTCGTGCTCAACAATCTCTACGCCCAGACCCAGATGCAGTCGGTGTTCGGCATCAACATGGTAGCGCTGGTGGACGGCCAGCCTCGCTTGCTCAATCTCAAGCAGATCATCGAATCCTTCATTCGCCATCGGCGCGAGGTAGTCACCCGGCGCACCGTGTTCCTGCTGCGCAAGGCGCGTGAGAAGGGCCATATCCTGGAAGGTCTGGCGGTGGCGCTGGCCGATATCGATGCCGTCATCGCGCTGATCAAGGAGTCCCCGACCACTGCCGAGGCCAAGGAAAAACTGATGGCCAGAGCGTGGCGTGCGGCGAGCGTCCTGCAGTTGCTGGGTGATGCCGGAGCCGATGCCTGTCGTCCGGAAGACCTGCCTGCCGCGTTCGGCATGAGGAATCAGGATTATTACCTTTCCCCCGCACAGGCCCAGGCCATACTGGACCTGCGACTGAACCGACTGACCGGGCTTGAGCAGGAAAAGCTCATCAATGACTACCAGGAATTGCTGCGCCAGATCGGGGATTACCTCGACATCCTGGGCAGCGAAGCCCGTCTTTTCGCCGTCGTGCGCGAGGAACTGGCGCAGGTGCGCGAGAACTACGGCGATGAGCGCAAGACTGAGATTACTGCCTCCCAGCTCGATCTTTCCATGGAAGATCTGATTACCGAGGAAGATCGCGTCGTCACCATCTCTCACGGTGGCTATGCCAAGTCCCAGCCGCTGACGGATTACCAGGCGCAACGTCGTGGCGGCATGGGCAAGGCCGCCGCCACCGTCAAGGACGAAGACATGGTAGAGCATCTGCTTGTGGCCAGCAGCCACGACACGTTGCTGTGCTTCACCAGCAGGGGCAAGGTGTACTGGCTGCGCGTCTTCAATATTCCGCTGGCCAGCCGCACCTCGCGCGGCAAGCCCATCGTCAACATCCTGCCGCTGGAGGAGGGTGAGCGCATCACCAGCCTGCTCCCGGTGAGGGAATACACCCAAGGTCACTTCATCTTCATGGCCACGGCAATGGGAACAGTCAAGAAGACGTCCCTCACCAGTTTCTCGCGCCAGCGCAGCGTCGGTCTGCGAGCCATTGAACTCGATGAGGGCGACACATTGATCGGTACCGCCCAGACAGACGGACAGCGCGACATCATGTTGTTCAGCAGCAGCGGCAAGGTCATCCGCTTCCACGAAACCGATGTGCGCGAGATGGGTCGCACGGCACGAGGTGTGCGCGGCATGCGTCTGAAGGAAGGCCAGCAGCTCATTGCCCTGATCATCCCGGAAGACGGCCGGCAGGTGCTCACGGTGTCGGAAAATGGCTATGGCAAGCGCACGCACAGTGAGGAGTTCCCCGTGTATGGTCGCGGCGGCCAGGGCGTCATCGGCATGCAGACCAGCGAGCGCAACGGGTGCCTGGTGGGTGCTGTGCAGGTGTCCGATGGCGATGAGATCATGCTCATTTCCGATCGTGGCACGCTGGTACGTACGCGGGTGGACGAGGTGTCCGTCCTCAGTCGCAACACCCAGGGTGTGCGACTTATAAAGCTCAAGGCCGAGGAAAGACTGGTTGGCCTCGAGCGAGTACAGGAGCCTGACGATCAGGAGCCTCACGCAAACGACGATGACGCGGCCGACGCTGCAGCGGAAGCGCCGGACGCATGAGCGCGGGCGAGACCAGCTTTGCTGAAGGAGTGATTGCCTATCTGGGGCCGGAAGGCACTTTTACCCATGCGGCAGCCGATCGACACTTCGGAGATGCTGCCGGCAAGCGCAGCCTGCCGAGCATCGACGATGTCTTTGCAGAGGTCGAAGCGGGCCGGGCGCGGTTCGGCGTCGTACCAGTCGAGAATTCGACGGAAGGGGCAGTGACCATCACGCAGGAATGCCTGATGGACACCAGCCTCACCATTCTCGCGGAAGTCATCATTCCCATCGAACACAATCTGTTGCTGCATCCGCAGGCCACAACGCAGAGCATCACCTGTGTTGTTTCCCACCGCCAGTCGCTTGCCCAGTGCCGGCACTGGCTCAAGGCCAATCTGTCGGCGCTGCCCACCGTGGAAGTGGCCAGCAATGCCGAGGCCGCCCGTCTGGCTGCAGCAGATCCGGCGACTGCCGCCATCGCGGGTGAACGCGCGGCCTCGTTGTATGGTTTGCAGATCGCGTCGCGTCGCATTCAGGACAAGAGCAACAACAGCACGCGTTTCCTGGTGCTCTCGCGCGAACAGGCCGCGCGTACAGGACATGACAAGACGTCCATTCTGGTGTGCACCGAGAATCGCCCCGGCGCGCTGTTCCGTGTGCTCGAACCATTCAACACCTTCGCCGTAAGCCTGACCAAGATCGAGACTCGTCCTGCGCGTGACAGCATCTGGGCCTATGTCTTCTTCATCGACTTCGAGGGTCATCGAGACGACGCCGCCGTGCGCAGCGTGCTGGGACAGTTGCAGGAAAGAACTGTCAGTGTGAAATTCCTCGGCTCCTACCCCATGGCAAAGGATCAAGTCCGTGAAACCACTTGAGCAGATGCGCATCCTCATCGTCGGACTGGGCTTGATTGGCGGATCCATTGCCCGCGGGCTGCGCTCGCGCCAGGCGTGCAGCGCCATCGATGCCTGCGGGCGTGATGCGGCGCCGTTGCGCAGGGCGGAGTCTGACGGTGTGATCGACCGCTGGTCGAGCGACCTCTCGGCCCTGGCGGGTGCTGCCGACATGATTGTTCTGTGCGTGCCCACGCTGAGTGTTCGGTCAATTCTGCAGCAGGTTCGTCAGCATGCCCGCCCTGACGCCATCATCACCGACGCTGCGAGTGTCAAGGGCACCGTGGTAGAGGACGTCCGTGCCGTATATGGCGAGGACTACCCGCTTTTCGTGCCTGCTCACCCCATCGCCGGATCGGAACGAAGTGGTTACGATGCCTCGACGCCTCATCTGTACGAAGGGCGCAAGGTCATTCTCACCCCAGGCAATGCAACCGCTCCCGAAGCTCTTGTGGCTGTGCGCCAGCTCTGGCAGCGCTTAGGTGCCGAAGTGCACGAAATGTCCGTCCAGGATCATGACGCCGTTCTCGCAGCCACGAGTCATCTGCCTCATCTGCTTGCATTTGCACTGGTGAATACCTTGTCGAGTCAGTCGCTGTCCGACGATATCTTCCGCTATGCGGCCGGGGGGTTTGC
>JBEDFR010000022.1:0-2623 GCA_041175045.1 Pseudomonadota bacterium
GTCTTGAAGCGCTCGGGAATGCCGAACAGCTCCCGTGCCCGCTCCGCACTGTAGCCCCCCATCTGATGCGTCATCAGTCCGTGGGCGCTCGCTTCCACGCAGAGACTCATGGCGGCAGCGCCCGTGTCGTAGGGGGCGAAAGGGTTGGGGCTGCCATTGTGCTTGAACAGCGTGTCGCAGCAGATCAGCACCAGCACCGGCGCGCTGCTGCACCAGGCCTGGTTGCCGGGCGCCAGGCAGTCGAAGGCCTGCTGCCAGGCGCCGGCATCCTCGCGCCTGCTGCAGAACAGGAAACGCCAGGGCTCATCACCGAAGCAGGAGGGCGACCAGCGCGCCGCCTCGGCGAGGGCCCGCAACGTGGCCGCGTCGATGTCGCGCCCGGGGTCGAAGGAGACGCCACTGTAGCGGTCTGCCAGCAGGGGGTGGATGGGCTGGGAAAGATCTATCGACTTCTTGATCATGCGTTGCTCACTTCCTGTAATGGACTGATATAAAAGAATTTTCCGGCATTCTGCCCCAGTTGTTCCCGGGCCCGCCAGTCCGGCGCGGAACTTGGCCAGCCCGCCGCGGTCTGAGCGGGGGCAGCAGTCGATGCCTGCTGCGCCGGGCTTGAAATTCCCGCGCTTGCCGCCATATCCCCCCCGTGTCGAGTCCATCCGGAAGGGGAGGATGCCGCGTAGCAAGGCAGGTTGAATGCCCTTGATGCCGGTCAAGCTGACCGCTGCGGTTGGCGCCCAAAATGGCCAGTGATAGCATGGCGACCCCCCAATCCGTAGGCCCACAAGGCCCGGGACCAGGACGAGGAAACGAGAGATGACGACGAAAGATATCTATCTGGATGCCGATGACCTGGAGCTCGAGGAGCTGCAGGACGCCGACGAAGACAGCAGCACTACCCGGCAGGGCAGGGGCAAGGAACTGGCCGTTACCGACACGATGGTGCCCGGTCATGATCTGGGTGCCTATGTCACGGCCGTCAACCGCTTCGCCATCCTCAGTGCCGAAGAAGAGCGCGAGCTGGCCAACCGCTATTTCTATCAGCAGGATCTCGATGCTGCCCGCAAGCTGGTGCTTGCCCACCTGCGCTTCGTGGTCCATGTGGCCCGCAGTTACAGCGGCTACGGTCTCAGCGAAGCCGATCTCATTCAGGAAGGCAATGTCGGTTTGATGAAAGCCGTCAAGCGTTTCAATCCGGAAGTAGGCGTGCGGCTGGTGTCTTTTGCCGTGCACTGGATCAAGGCTGAAATCCACGAATTCATCCTGCGCAACTGGCGCATCGTCAAAGTGGCCACCACCAAGGCGCAGCGCAAGTTGTTCTTCAACCTGCGCAGCGCCAAGAAGCGCCTCGGCTGGCTTACTCAGGACGAGGTGGATGCCGTGGCCCAGGATCTCGGCGTGGATGCCGAAACCGTGGTGCAGATGGAAGGCCGCATGGGAGCCTACGATGCTTCCTTCGATGGGCCGGCCGATGCCGACGACGAAGAGGCGTCCATGAGCCCGGCCTACTATGTGGAAGACAATCGCTACGATCCGGCCCGCAGTGTCGAAAGCGACGACTGGGAAAAGACCAGCACCGACGGTCTCTACGTTGCCCTGAAATCGCTCGACGAACGCAGCCGCGACATCCTCACCCAGCGCTGGCTCAGCGACAACAAGGCGACGCTTCACGATCTGGCCGCCAAGTACAACGTCAGCGCCGAGCGCATCCGACAGCTCGAAAAGAACGCGATGGACAAGGTCAAGGCTCTGATGGAGGCCTGACCGCCCGCAGGCTGCCTGCAGAGCTCCCTCGGTTTCTGCCTCGCTGGCCAGACAGGAGGTCTGCGTGTGAATCGCCACTTACTGCGGCTGTTTGCCCTGAATGGCTTCGTGGCCGTCGTACTCGGTGCTTTTGGCGCCCACGCCCTCGAAGCCAGCGTTTCCCCCGACCGACTGGCCATCTGGCAAACCGCTGTTCACTACCAGATGTTCCATAGCCTGGGCCTGTTGGCCTGTGCCTGGCTAGAGGCGGTGCTCGGCAGGATCACGCTGCTGCGCTGGAGTGCCAGGCTGTTCCTGGTCGGGCTGCTGCTGTTCTGCGGTAGCCTCTATCTCCTCGTGCTGGCAGACGCCGCCTGGCTCGGTGCCGTGACGCCCCTCGGCGGCGTGGCCTGGTTGGCCGCCTGGTTGCTGCTGGCTGCCGTGGCCCGGCGACTGCCGCTGCACAACTGAAATCCCCCCTGCTACGGCCCTTCCCCTCATGCCACGACTCCTTCCTGACCAGCCGCCGCTGCGCACCGTCAACAGCTTCGTGATCCGGGCCGGCCGCATGACCGACGCCCAGCAGGCCGCCCGTGACAGGTTGTGGTCACGCTATGGCCTGGAGGTGGACGGCGGTCGGCTCGAGACGGATGCGGTGTTCGGACGTCGTGCCCCGCTGGTCTTCGAGATCGGCTTCGGCATGGGAGGGTCCTTGGCGGAAATGGCCAGGGCGCAGCCCGATCACGACTTCATCGGTGTAGAAGTGCATCCACCGGGAATTGGCACCTTGCTCCGGCTGATCGAGCAGCAGCAGCTCGACAACCTGCGTGTCTACCAGGCCGATACCAAGGTGGTGCTGGAGCGCTGCATCGGTGAGGGCCAG
>JBEDFR010000023.1:0-6364 GCA_041175045.1 Pseudomonadota bacterium
CGTTTCTCTGACCCCGGTTTCCGACCCCGGTTTCCGCTGACCCGGTTTCCGCTGACCCCGGCTTCCGGCTCGGGCTTGACTTCGGTCCCTGCCCGCCTACACTCGGCTGCAACAAGGGGAGTAGCTTTTCCGCCGCAGTATCGTCATCACGGCCATCTGACACTGCATCAGACAGCCCGGTGCTGCGGGCAACGCCAGCGTTGCAAGCGAGACCTTGCCCATGGGCAAGGTAAGTGCGCGCGACACACACGCAAGGGCCTGATGTCCATGGGATTCAGGCCCTTTTGCGTTTATGGAGCGTGGTATGGAAACGATTGGCAATGGCGGGATGTGGGCGCTCTTTGCCCTGATCGTCACGGGAATGCTGCTGATAGACCTGCTGTTGGTGGGGGGCGGCAAGCAACATCGGGTGTCCCTGAAAGAAGCCGCGGGCTGGTCGCTGGCCTGGGTCAGCGTTTCACTGCTCTTCGCCGCCGGGCTCTGGGCTTACCTTGATGATGTCGCCGGCCGCGCTGTCGCCAACGACAAGGTGATGGAGTTCCTCACCGGGTACCTCGTCGAAAAATCCCTCGCTGTCGACAATGTCTTCGTCTGGATGATGATCTTCAGCTACTTCGCCATCCCGCTGGAGCTCCAGCGTCGCGTGCTGCTCTACGGCATCCTGGGTGCCATCGCGCTGCGCACCCTCATGATCTTCGCCGGCAGCTGGCTCATCACCGAATTCCACTGGCTGCTGTATGTCTTCGGCGTGTTTCTCATCCTGACTGGTGTGAAGATGGTGTGGTTTGCCGAGCATGATCCGAACCTCGACAAGAACCCCTTCATCCGCTTCATCCGGGCCCGTTATCCCATCACTGACCAGCTGGAGGGCGAACGCTTCTTCGTGATGAAGGACGGAGTGCGCATGATGACGCCGCTGTTCCTGGCCCTGGTGCTGGTGGAACTGACCGACGTGATCTTCGCGGTGGACAGCATCCCCGCTGTATTTGCCATCACCACTGACCCCTTCATCGTGCTCACCTCCAATCTCTTCGCCATCCTCGGCCTGCGTGCCATGTACTTTCTGATGGCGGATCTGGGCAATCGCTTCGAGCTGCTCAAGTACGGTCTGGCGGTGATCCTGGTATTCATCGGCACCAAGATGCTGATCGTGGACTGGTACAAGATTCCCGTGCTGGTCTCGCTCGGCGTGGTGGCGAGCATCCTGCTGATCTCGGTCATCGCGAGTCTGTGGCACAGCCGCCGCAAGCAGCAGCGCTGAGCGCGATTGCCGCGCGGCGGGGCCGCAACGTATGATGCCTGCCCTATGTTGCACCGAGCCCCGCCAAGCGATCTTCTGGAACTGCTGCCCGCCAGCCTCCACCCGCATTGCGTCAGCCAGTTCTTTCCCCGTGGCGCACGGCTGTTCGAAACCGGACGCAAACCCGAGTACATGTACTTCGTCGAATCCGGCGAGGTCACCCTGGAGCGCTACAGCCTCGACGGCAACACCATCATCCTGCAGCGCACCCGCCACGGCTTCGTAAGCGAGGCCAGCCTGCAGTCTGCCACTTATCACTGCGACGCCGTGGCCGTCATCGATACCCTTGCCGTGCGCATCCCACTGCGCGATCTGCGCCAGGTACTGGCCAGCGATCCGACTTTTTCGATGCGCTGGGTCGGCATGCTCAACCGCGAGATCATGCGCCTGCGGCGGCAGTGCGAACGCCTGAGCCTGCTCAAGGTGGAAGAGCGCCTGCTGCATCTGGTGGAAACCGAGGGCAGTGAGGGGGTCTACCCGCTGGGCTCCGGACTCAAGTCCATCGCCCGACAACTGGGAGTGACCCACGAGGCGCTCTACCGCTGCATCGCACGACTCGAGAAGGCGGGGCGCGTGCGCCGCGATGCTGATCGACTGTTCCTGCTCAAGCCCTGAATCGCGCCCCTTTCTGGCTATGATGACAATAGGGAAATTGTGGTAGCCCTTGCCACAAAGGCCGCGTTAAGCTCGCGGCACCTGAATCAACCACATCCAGCTACTAGAGGTGATCTCGATGGAAAGCAACAAGCAGAACAGTGCCGGCAAGTGTCCGGTCATGCACGGAGGTGCAACCTCGTCCAGTGCCAGCATGGCCAATCAGGCATGGTGGCCCAATGCGCTCAACCTGGACATCCTGCACCAGCACGACACCAAGACCAACCCCCTGAAGGAAGTGAACTACCGCGAAGAACTCAAGCACCTGGATGTCGCGGCCCTCAAGAAAGACCTGCACGATCTGATGACGGACAGCCAGCCCTGGTGGCCGGCTGACTGGGGCCACTACGGCGGCCTGATGATCCGCATGGCCTGGCACGCCGCCGGCACCTACCGCATCGCCGACGGCCGAGGTGGCGCCGGCACGGGCAACCAGCGCTTCGCGCCCTTGAACTCGTGGCCCGACAACGTGAACCTCGACAAGGCTCGGCGCCTGCTGTGGCCGATCAAGAAGAAGTACGGCAACAAGATCAGCTGGGCCGACCTGCTGGTGCTGGCCGGCAATGCCGCCTACGAATCCATGGGGCTGAAGATGTACGGCTTCGCCTTCGGCCGCGAAGACATCTGGCACCCCGAGAAGGACATCTACTGGGGTTCTGAGAAAGAGTGGCTGGCCTCGGGCCGTTACGACGGCGACAACCGCGAGACGCTGGAGAATCCGCTGGCCGCCGTGCAGATGGGTCTGATCTATGTGAACCCGGAAGGCGTGAATGGCGTGCCCGACCCGCTGAAGACCGCCCACGATGTGCGCCTGACCTTCGCCCGCATGGCCATGAACGATGAAGAGACAGTGGCGCTGACTGCAGGCGGTCACACCGTGGGCAAGGCCCATGGCAATGGCAATCCGGCCAATCTCGGCCCGAATCCGGAAGGGGCAGACCTGCACGAGCAGGGCTTCGGCTGGATGAATCACACCACCCGCAGTGTGGGCCGCAATACCGTGTCCAGCGGCCTGGAAGGCGCGTGGACCACGCATCCTACGAAGTGGGACAACGGCTACTTCCACCTGCTGCTCAATTACGACTGGGAATTGAAGAAGAGCCCGGCTGGCGCCAATCAGTGGGAACCCATCAACATCAAGGAGCAAGACAAGCCCGTCGATGTCGAGGACCCGAGCAAGCGCTACAACCCGATCATGACCGACGCCGACATGGCCATGAAGATGGACCCGGAGTACCGCAAGATCTCCGAGCGCTTCTACAAGGACCACGCCTATTTCTCGGAAGTGTTCGCCCGCGCCTGGTTCAAGCTGACCCACCGCGACATGGGCCCGAAGGCCCGCTACTTCGGCCCGGAAGTGCCAGCCGAAGACCTGATCTGGCAGGACCCGGTGCCGGCCGGCAACACCCGTTACGACGTGGGCAACGTGAAGGCGAAGATCGCCGCCAGCGGCCTGTCCATCGGCGAACTGGTCGCCACTGCCTGGGACAGCGCCCGCACCTTCCGCAGCTCCGACAATCGCGGCGGGGCCAATGGCGCCCGCATCCGTCTGGCACCGCAGAAGGACTGGGCAGGCAATGAGCCTGCACGTCTGGCGAAAGTGCTGGGCGTGCTGCAGCCGATTGCCGATGCCGCCGGCGCCAGCCTGGCCGATGTGATCGTGCTGGGGGGCAATGTGGGCGTGGAGCTGGCCGCCAGGGCTGCCGGTTTCGACGTCAGCGTGCCCTTCGCGCCGGGTCGCGGCGATGCCTCGCAGGAACAGACCGACGTCGCCTCGTTTGCGCCGCTGGAGCCCATCCACGATGGCTACCGCAATTACCTGCAGAAGGACTACGCCGTCAGCGCCGAAGAGCTGCTGCTGGATCGCACGCAGTTGATGGGGCTGACCGCGCAGGAGATGACGGTGCTGATCGGCGGCATGCGCGTGCTGGGCACCAACCATGGTGGCAGCAGCCATGGGGTGCTGACCTCGCGTGTGGGCACGCTCAGCAATGACTTCTTCGTCAACCTGACCGACATGGCCTACACCTGGAAGCCCGCCGGCAAGAATCTCTACGAGATCCGCGAGCGCAGCAGCGGCGCGGTGAAGTGGACGGCCACGCGGGTGGATCTGGTGCTGGGCTCCAACTCGGTGCTGCGTGCCTATGCCGAGGTCTATGCCCAGGACGACAGCCGCGAGAAGTTCGTGAAGGACTTCGTGGCGGCCTGGACCAAGGTGATGAACGCCGATCGTTTCGATCTGGCGTGATGCAAGGGGTCAGAGCAATTTGTCTTGGCAAGTTGCTCTGACCCCGGTTCCAGGTCAGCGGGCTTTTCATGATCTGAATCAAGAAATCAGCGAACACCTCCCCGCCTCCCCCCGGCTCGTGCCGGACTCTGATCTAAATCAACAAGCGCCTGGCTTGTCTCTCTACACTGCAGTCCAAGGGCTGCTTTCGGGTAGCGCCCTTGCATCACCCATCCCCAGTGAGAGTCAGGAGAGGATCATGAAAAAAACCAGAATGACAGGCTTGCTGCCGTTCGTCGCCATGCTGCCCGCCTTCGCCAGCGCGGCAGAGCCCGTCGCCCACGACGTGACTTACGCTCGTGAAGTCTCACGCATCATTCAGGACAACTGCCAGGGCTGCCACCAGCCCGGCCAGATCGGCCCCATGTCGCTGACGACTTATGAAGAAGTGCGCCCCTGGGCGCCGCTGATCGCGCAGAAAGTCGCGCAGCGTGAAATGCCTCCCTATCAGTACGACTCCCACGTCGGCGTACAGGAACTCAAGGATGACTGGCGCATGGATCAGGCCGACATCGATACCATCGTGCAGTGGGTCGAAGAGGGCGCGCCGCTGGGCAACATCGCGGATCTGCCCGAACCGGTCAAATACCCCGAGATCGGCCAGTGGCGTCTTGCCGACGAGCTGGGCGAGCCGGATCACGTCATCAAGTCTGCCGCCTGGGACGTGCCGGCGAATGGACAGGATCTGTGGTGGGAGCCAGAAGTCGATGCCAACATCACCGAGTCACGCTGCATCAAGGCCGTGGAAACATTGCCCTCACGCGCAGCACATGGCTCCACACACCACGCCAACTCCCACTTCCTGGTGAGGAACGAGGCTGGCGAGTGGGTGGACGACATTCGTCTGTCCGAGTTTGCGTTCGGCAAGCTGGGTGAAAAAGTGCCTGCTGGCGCCTGCCGCAAGGTGCCCGTGGATTCCCGGGTGAAGTGGAGCATCCACTACTACCCTGATGGCAACGCGGTGGAGGGCGATCAGGTCTCTGTCGGCATCTGGTACTACGACGAAGACGATGATTTCAACGAAGCCGAAGCCTATCCGCAGGATCTGCGTCTGTACGCCCTGCAGGGTGGCGGCGACTACCTGATTCCGCCGCATGGCAAGCTGATGACCCAGGGCTTCCACTCTTTTGACCATCCGGTTCGTATCGACAGCTTCCAGCCGCACCTGCACCTGCGCGGCGTGGCGATGTCCATCGAGTCCTTCGATCCGCGTACCGGTCGTCGTGACATCCTGAGCCAGATCTCCAACTGGAACGCAGGCTGGAACCACAGCCACACCTATGAAGAAGGCTTCGAGCCCCTGCTGCCTGCCGGTGCCACGATCATCCTGACGTCCTGGTTCGACAACAGTGCCGCGAACCCCCGCAACCCCGACCCGGATCAGTGGGTAGGGGCAGGTCAGCGGACCACCGACGAGATGTCTCATGCCTGGATTGCCGTGACCCACCTCGACGAAGAAGGCTATCAGGAACTGCTTGCCGAGCGTCAGGCTCGTGACGCCAACTCAGTGGCTTCCCTCGGAGAATGACTCATGAACACCTCTGTCAAATTTGCTTCTACAGCACTGGCTGTTGCCCTGACCGGCATCCTGATGGTGCCAGCACAGGCCCAGTTGCCCGAGCATCTGCGTGACTACGCCCTGGCTGCGCAGCGCGACCAGGGTGATGTGGTTGCCCCGATGTTCAACGGCTGGATCGCCAACGATGATGGATCGACCACCTTCATCTTCGGCTTCGCCAACAAGAACGCCCAAGAGATCGTCGATATCCCGCTGGGGCAGAACAACTTCCTCGAGCCCAGGCAGTTCGACGGCGTGCAGCCCACGCACTTCCCCACCTACAGCCGTGGCGGTTTCGTGGGTCTGCAGGAGCGCGGCGTGTTCCAGGTGACCATTCCGCCGGAAATGAAGGGCACCGAAGTCGTGTGGACGCTGAACCATGCAGGCCACAGCTACTCGGTGCCTGGCCGTGCAGTTCACCCGGCCTACGAGATGAGCAATGATCCGGCCGCCTATGGCTCGCTCAACCCGGCCATCCGCTTCGAGTCCACGGGGGTCGAGGCGACCGATCGCGGCAGTGTGTTCGGCTCGCGTGTCACGGCCTCCGTCGGCAAGCCGGTCACCC
>JBEDFR010000024.1:0-4540 GCA_041175045.1 Pseudomonadota bacterium
CCTGCGCCTTCCCGTTCTGCGGCTGACCCGCGCCCCTCCCGGGTCCCCTCGCAGCGCCAGGAGCCTTGGTCTCCTGGCTCACTCGGCGCGGGTCTCTTATGCCGCTGAACGGAAAGCCACAGGCCGGGGGCCTGGCATGATGCCAGCGAAGAGGCCGGGCAGAATTCACACCCGCCGCAACAACACGATGCCGATCAGCACACACAGCAGCACCGGCAGCAGCACGGCAATCAGCGGACTGAAGCCATAGAGCAGACTCGCCGGGCCCAGCATGCGCTGCACCAGCGTGAACCCCATGCCCATGGCGATCGCCACGAACACCCGGAAGCCCATCGTCGCACTGCGCAGCGGCCCGAACACGAACGAGATCGCCAGCAGCACCAGCGAGGCCGTGGCCAGCGGCTGCAGCAGCTTCTTCCAGAACGCCAGGTAATAGCTGCTGCTTTCCAGCCCCTCGCTCTCGAAGTACTGCGCGAAACGGTACAGCCCTGAGATCGATTGGCGCTCCGGGTCCACCAGCAGCACGCTCAGCAGCTCTGGCGACAGCTCCACCCGCCAGTCCACACTCGGCGTCTGCGTCACCGCAATCTCGCTGTTGCCGAAGCGCGTCTCGCGCACGTCGGTCAGCCGCCAGAACGGCCCCTGCGCGTCTTGCAGATACTCCCCGGAGGCCGCAAAACTGCTGCTCGCCAGCCGTCGCTGCTCGTCCAGCACATAACGCGTGACTCCCTGCAGCTGCGTGCCGCCAGGCAGAATCACATTGATGTGGATGAATTCATTGCCGATCTTGCGCCAGTCGCCGCCGGCCGAACTCAGTGCCTGCCCGCCACTCTCGATGATGGCCAGATCGCTCTGCGCACGCTGCTCCAGCGGCGGCGCCACCCACTCGCCCAGCACCAGGCTGAGCAGCATCACCGCCAGGGTCGGCTTCATCACGGCCCAGACGATGCGCCAGGTGCTCACGCCGGTGGCCTGAATCACCACCAGCTCGTTGTGCGAGGCCAGCACGCCCAGGCCGATCAGCGCGCCGCCCAGGGCGATGAAGGGCAGCATCTCGTAGATGGCCCGCGGCATGATGCGCAGGGTGAACATCAGCGCGTCGCCAGCGCCATAGTCCTCGGCACTGCTGCCCAGTTCGTCGGCCAGGCTGAAGATGAAATCCAGACTCGTGGTGAGCGCGGCCACCACCAGCATGGCGGCCACCACGTGCTTGCGGACATAGGCATCCAGGCGACTCATGTGTGCGCCTCCCGCCGGCCGAACAGCAGATACAGCCCCAGCGCGATGAAGCCCGCGTGTACCCACCACAGCCCCAGCGCCAGCGGAATGCTGCCCTCGGCCAGCAGGCTCATGCCCAGCTGCAGCAGCACGTAGTAGCTGGCATAGAGCAGCGCCGCCGGCACCAGCCGACTGAAGCGCCCCTGCCGCGGCGCCACTCGACTCAGCGGCACCGCGATCAGCGTCAGCACGGGAATCAGAATGATGGTGGCGAAGCGCCACTGCAGTTCGGCCTGATGCTCCGGCAGGGCCGAGTTCCACAGCTGCGCCGTGGGCAGGGACTTCTCGCGCACCACTGTCTCGATGCGCACCTGCTCGGGCAGCAGCAGCGCCTGCTGCTCGAACCGGCTCACCAGATAATCGGCCTGCCCGGGCACGCCGTCATACAGATGGCCGTTCTCCAGCAGCATGAAGCGCCGGCCGCTGGCCTCGTCGATCACCGGGCGCGCGGTCTCGGCCACGATGATGCGCAGGCTCCCGCCTTCGTCCGTGGCACCGGGCCGGCGCCAGGCCACGAAGGTATTGTTGAGCTGGCGCTCACCCGCGATATTGCTGGTGGTCTCGGCATAGGTCGTGCGCTGGCCGTCAGCGAAGTCCTGGAACTGGCCGGCCACGATGAGGTCCAGCTCCGTCAGCTCGTCCTGGCTCTGCATCAGCTGTTCGGTGTTGCGCAGGCCCCAGGGCGCCACCTGCAGACTCAGGGTGCCCAGGATGATGGCCAGGAAGGAGGTGCTCAGCAGGGTGAGCGCCACGAGGCGTTTCTGGCTGATGCCGCAGGCGGAGAGCACCGTCATCTCGTTGTCGGCATACAGGCGGCCATAGGCCAGCAGGATGCCCAGAAACAGCGAGAACGGCAGGATGACCAGCAGGAATTCGGGCAGGCGGTAGGCCATGAGCAGCAGCAGGATGTCGGAGGTGATCTCGCCCTCCACGGCCTGCCCCAGGTATTGCAGGAAGCGGGTGATCATGGCCAGCACCAGCATGATCACTGTCACGGCGGCCATCACCTGGAAGATCTGCCGCGCGAGATAACGGAATATGATCACGGTCTGGGTGCTCCGGCACGCCCGCGCGGCCTGGCGCTAGTCAATGTCCAGCTCCGGCGGGCCCAGCATGTCGCGGAAGGCCTTGGGGATCAGGGCAATCTTGTGCTTGTCGAAGTCGAAGAACACCACGCCGATCTTGGCATTGCAGACGACCTTCTCCAGCGCGGTGTTGGTGATGCGGAAACAGATGTCGCAGCCGTAGCGGTTGAAACGGCCCACGCCCACGTCGATGGTCAGCCAGTCATTGGCGAAGGACTCGCTGCGGTAGTCCACCCCCAGGTCGGTGACCACCATGCCCAGACCGAAGATGTTGGCCTCGGTAAAGCCCAGGTGCGCCAGGAACTGCAGGCGTGCCTCGTGCAGGATGTGCACCATGGCCACGCTGTTCAGATGGCGTGCGTAGTTCAAGTCGCTGATGCCCACACGGTGACGCGTGGAGAACAGATAGTGGTCGGGCATGAGGATCTTGACGCGGGACATGGACGGGCTCCGGTGGAAGGCGGCCAATTCTAATTCACGGCCTGCGAACAAGTACACCACTGCCGGCCGGCGTCCGCCACGGCCCTGCAGCCCGCGCAACACGCGGCCCCTGCGCTTGCACGGCCTCTGGAAACTGCCTAGCATGGCCGCAGTTTTCACCTTCCACTCGCGCTTTCGCCAAGGAACCCGCCCATGAAATTTGCCCTGCTCAGCTCCGCCGTCACTGCCAAAGCCACCGACTGTCTCGTGCTCGGGGTGTGGACCAAGGGGCGTCTGTCCGCGCCCGCCGCTGCCGTCGACGCGGCCCTGAACGGCGCGCTCGCCCGCGTGGCTGCCAGTGGCGATGTGAGCGGCAAGCTGGGCGACACCCTGCTGCTGCACCCGCAGAGCGGCCAGGCCAAACGCATTCTGCTGGTGGGCTGTGGCGATGCCGATGCGCTGGATGCCCGCAGTTACCGCAAGGCCGTGAGCGCCGCCATCAAGGCTGTGCTCAAGACCACCGCGAAGGACGCCGTCTTCACCCTGGCCGAGCTGCCGCTGAAAGACCGTGACATCGCCTGGGCCACCACCCTGCTGGTACAGGAGTGCGACGCCGCCGCCTATCAGTACGACCAGACCAAGAGCAAGAAGAAGCCCGAGTACGCGCTCAAGAGCATCGCCGTGAGCGCCGCCAGCGCCGAGACCCGCAAGGCGCAGACCGAGGCCGTCAAGCTCGGCGCCAGCATCGGCCTGGGGGTGGCCACCACCCGGGAGCTGGGCAATCTGCCGGGCAATATCTGCACCCCCACCTATCTCGCCGACGTCGCCGTGAAACTGGCCGGCCACTACAAGAGCATCAGCACCAAGGTGCTCTCCGAAGCGCAGATGAAGAAGCTGGGCATGGGCTCGCTGCTCAGCGTCAGCGCCGGCTCCGCGCAGGAAGCGAAGCTGATCGTCATGGAATACAAGGGCGCGGCCAAGGCCGACAGCAAGCCCGTGGTGCTGGTGGGCAAGGGCATCACCTTCGACACCGGCGGCATCAGCCTCAAGCCCGGCCTGGCCATGGATGAAATGAAATACGACATGTGCGGCGCTGCCAGCGTGATCGGCACACTCACCGCCATCGCCGAGCTGGACCTGAAGCTGAACGTGGTGGGCGTGATCGCCGCCGCCGAGAACATGCCCGGCAGCAAGGCCACCAAGCCGGGCGACATCGTCACCAGCATGTCGGGCCAGACCATCGAGATTCTGAACACCGACGCCGAGGGCCGCCTGGTGCTGTGCGACGCGCTGACCTATGTCGAGCGCTTCAAGCCGCGCACGGTGATCGACATCGCCACGCTCACCGGCGCCGCCGTGGCCACCTTCGGCGACCAGACCAGCGCCCTGCTCAGCAACAACCAGGAGCTGGCCGACGAGCTGCTGCGCCTGAGCCAGCACACCCTGGATTTCGCGTGGCAGCTGCCGCTGTGGGAGGAATACCAGTCCCTGCTCGACAGCAACTTCGCCGACATCGCCAACATCGGCGGCCCGCGCGGCGGCACCATCACGGCGGCGTGCTTCCTGTCGCGCTTCACCAAGCAGTACCGCTGGGCGCACCTGGATATCGCCGGCACGGCGTGGCTGTCGGGCGCGCAGAAAGGCGCCACGGGCCGCCCGGTGCCGCTGCTGGTGGAATTCCTGCGCACGCAGAAGGCCTGACTGTGGGAGCGGGCCCGCCCTGTGGGAGCGGGCCCTGCCCGCGATCTTCCCATGTC
>JBEDFR010000025.1:0-3392 GCA_041175045.1 Pseudomonadota bacterium
AAGGCCACGAGAAACGAGGCCTCATTCCAGTAGCGACCGCTGACTGCCACGCCCAGGTTCTCGACCTCGACCGCCTGCGCCTCCGTCAGGGGAGCGACGCGGGGCTGCAGAGTCGCCAGCGCCACCGGTGGCTGCGCTGCACGGGCCTGCATCTCGCGCTGCAGCGCGCGCTTCTCTTCGGCGCGACCCAGCTGCCAGAACCCCAGATTGACCAGCAGGGCGAAGGTGAGGGTGACGCACAGGGCAATGCCCCAGTGAATGCGGATCTGCAATCGGCCGAGCTGAAGCTGCGTACGCATGGACTTGCCGCCTTGTTCTTGTTGTGGCGATTCTGTTGCTGCGGATTCTAGTGGGGGCACCGCCTCGGCGCGACTGTTTTTCCGGCCTGTCATCTCTTTTGCCGGGGCCTTGTGGTAATTTAGGCGCCCGCTGCCACCCGCAATACCAGCCCCCCGCTCCAGGAAATCACCAGCATGAAAATCGGCGTACTGTCCAGAAACAGCAAGCTCTACTCCACGCGCAGACTCGTGGAGGCAGCCCGGGCACGGGGTCACGAAGTCCGCGTGGTGGATGTGCTCAAGTGCTATATGAACATCACGGCCAACAACCCGCTGGTGTACTACAAGACAGCCGGAGCGCATGCGCCCGAGGCGCTGGAATTCGACGCAGTGATCCCCCGCATCGGCGCCAGCGTCACTGGCTATGGCTGCGCGGTGCTGCGCCAGTTCGAGGTCTGCGGCACCTACTCCGTCAATGAGTCCATCGCCATCACCCGCTCCCGCGACAAGTTGCGCGCCCACCAGCTGCTGGCCCGCAAGGGCATCGGTCAGCCCATCACCAGTTATGCTCACTCGGCCGACGCCACCAGCGACCTGATCGCCTCGGTCGGCGGCGCACCGCTGGTGGTGAAGATCATGGAGAGCACCCATGGCAATGGCGTGGTGCTGGCCGAGACGGACAAGGCGGCCGAGGCGCTGATCAATGCCTTCCGTGGTCTGGAGGCGGACTTTCTGGTGCAGGAATTCATCAAGGAAACAGGAGGTTCGGATATCCGCTGTTTCGTGATTGGAGACAAGGTGATTGCCGCCATGCAGCGCACGGCGCTGCCCGGGGAGTTTCGATCCAACCTGCACCGCGGCGGCACCGCCAGTGTGGTGCGTCTGCGCCCCGACGAGCGCAAGCTGGCGGTGAAGGCCGCCCAGGTCATGGGGCTGGACGTGGCGGGCGTGGACATCATCCGCTCCAATCACGGCCCGCTGGTGCTGGAGGTCAATTCCTCGCCGGGACTGGAAGGCATCGAGAAGGCCACTGGCAAGGACATTGCCGGGGCCATCATCGCCTATCTGGAAAAGGACAGCATGAAAGGGCCCAACAAGATGAAGGGCCAGGGGTGAGGCAAGCCGAGAGCGAACATTCGCTGGCACTAAACGCGACTCCGGGCGGCGGCTCCCGCGGTCAGCGACATTAAAGACCCGCACCGAGGGAGCCAGGAGACCGAGGCTCCTGGCGATGCGAGGGCACCCAGGAGGGGTGCGGGGCAGTCGCAGAACGCGGGAGCCGCCGCCCGGGGCAGGGTCGACACCCGCTTGTTCAGTGCTTGTCTACCCCTACTACGGGGCCCCCGCGTCAGGCCCGCCCGTCACGAAGGCAATGCCCACCGGCAGCACTGTCCAGGTCACCGAATCCCGTACCACTTCCAGCGTATCCAGCATCAGACTCACCTCCAGTGTATGGCTGCCCTCACCCAGTCCGGCCGCCAGTCCCGGGCAGCGCAGCACCTTCCCGCCCGCTGAAAGAGGGTATTGCTGCAGACACTGCGCGAGTTGATTCGAGACATCCCGGCGCGCGGCACTGCCGGTGTTCCTGCCCGACAGCATGGCCTTGCCCGACACGATATTGCCATCACGTTCCAGAATCATGGCGAAGTCGAACTGCTGGTTCGCGGTATAGGTGCCCGTGGGCGGCGACAGCGAGAAGCCCGGTGCAGCCGCCACCACGGCGAAGCTCTGCTGTGGCCCCGACGCTACGCCATTGATGCGCGCCTCGACGGTATAGGCCCCCGGTGCCAGCGCCCCGATGGTCTCGGTGAAGTCCAGCGGCACCACGGCCGCGATGCAGATCGCGACGGGATTGCCGCGAATGCTGGTGTCCACGATGAGCCGCGAGCCCTCCTGCACGATACTGCTCTCGATGATCTCGCAGGGGCTGCCCACCAGCCCTTTGACCTGCACCTCGATCAGACTGCGGTCCGTCAGCGGAGCCGGGCTGAGCACGAGCTGCTCCACCACGCCGTACTGCGCCTGCGCGAGCCCGCTGCCCACGAGCAGCCACAGGGCGGCTGACTTGAGAATCAAACTGCCTTCGCTTGTCACGATGTACTCTCCTTGAATCTCCCTGGTTCAGGCCACCTCGTTTTGTGGAAATATTTCCCACAAAACGGCTGAACGAAATATAGACAAGAACGCCAGCAACCCAAGTGACCGAGGTCACAAGGGTCGCAACAAGGGCAGAAAGTGCTGCCAACACGCGCAGGTGTGATCGGGCGGAGTCTCAGCTCGTGTGCAGATGGCAGGACACGGGCTGCTTGTCGGCAGTCAGCACGGGCGCCACGCTGCGGCAGATGTCCATCACCTTCGGGCAGCGCGTGTGGAAGGCGCAGCCGGCAGGCGGATTGATGGGCGACGGCACATCGCCCACCAGAATCTGCCGCTGCGAGACGTGATGCGGGTCCGGCACCGGAATCGCCGAGATCAGCGACTGGGTATAGGGGTGGCGCGCGGTGCGGTAGATGCTCTCGCCCTCCCCGCTCTCCACGATGCGCCCGAGGTACATGATGGCGATGCGGTCGGAGATGTGCTTCACCACCGCCAGGTCATGGGCGATGAACAGGTAGGACAGATTGAATTGCTTCTGCAGGTCGATCAGCAGATTGAGGATCTGACTCTGGATGGACACATCCAGCGCCGAGACCGGCTCGTCGCAGATGATCAGCTTCGGGTTCAGGGCGATGGCGCGGGCAATGCCGATGCGCTGCCGCTGCCCGCCGGAGAACTCGAACGGGTAGCGCGTCGCCGAGCGCGCCGGCAGGCCCACCAGCTCCAGCAGTTCGCTGACGCGCTGACGCCGGAAGGCCTTGTCGCCCAGAGCGTGGACGATGAACGGCTCTTCCAGAATCTCGCCCACTGTGTGCCGGGAATTCAGGGACTCCATCGGGTCCTGGAAAATCATCTGGATGTCGCGGCGAAACGGCATCATCGCCTTGCGCCCGAGGCGCGCGAGGTCGGTGCCCTGAAACACGATCTCGCCGGCCGTCGGCTGATAGAGCCGCGCGATGCAGCGCCCGAGCGTGGACTTGCCGCAGCCCGACTCGCCCACCAGACCCAGGGTCTCGC
>JBEDFR010000026.1:0-3536 GCA_041175045.1 Pseudomonadota bacterium
GCGATGTTCTTGGCGTGATCCCCCACGCGCTCCAGTGCGCGCAGCGCCCATACCACATTGAGCACGCGCGTGATGCTGCGCGGATCCTCGATCATGTAGGTAATCATCTCGCGCATCGCGCTGCTGTATTCGAGATCCACGCTGACGTCCTCACGTGCCACCGCCAGTGCGGCATCGATGTCATAGCGTGCGAAAGCGTCCAGTGCCATCGACACCATGCGCCGCACATGCTCGCCAATATGGCGGATCTCGACATAGCCTTTGGACGATTCGCCCTGCTCCGTCAACTCGATGGCCAGACGTGCGATCTTGGCTGACTCGTCGCCGATGCGCTCCAGGTCGTTCACTGCCTTGATGATCGAGAGCACCAGGCGCAGATCGCTGGCGGCGGGCTGGCGGCGCGCAAGAATGCGATTACACTCTTCGTCGATCTGCATCTCCATGGCATTGATGGCGGCATCGTCCTCACGCACCAGGGCCCCCAGGCCGCTGTCTGCGGTGATGATGGCATCAATCGCATCACTGAGCTGTTTTTCCACCATACCGCCCATTTCCAGCAGATTGTTCTTGACCTCTTCAAGATCGGCATTGAACTGCTGAGAGATGTGATGGCTGTGAATTTTGGCATCTTTGTTCATTATTGACGTCCTTGCGCCTGCCTCAACCGTAGCGGCCGGTAATGTAGTCTTCGGTCTGCTTTTCGGCGGGATTCGTGAAAATGGTGTCGGTGCGGTCGAACTCGATCAGCTTGCCCATGTACATGAAGGCAGTGAAGTCAGATACGCGCGCCGCCTGCTGCATGTTGTGAGTCACGATGATGATGGTGTAGCGGTCCTTCAGATCGTTGATCAGCTCTTCGATCTTCAAGGTGGAAATCGGATCGAGCGCGGACGCCGGCTCATCAAGCAGCAGGACTTCCGGCTCTACCGCAATCGTACGCGCGATGACCAGACGCTGCTGCTGACCGCCGGAGAGACCGAGTGCGCTTTCGTGCAGACGATCCTTGACCTCGTCCCACAGCGCCGATGCCTTCAGGGATTTCTCGACGCTTTCATCAAGAATGCGCTTCTTGTTGATACCCTGAATGCGCAGACCATAGGCCACGTTCTCGTAGATGGACTTGGGGAATGGATTGGGCTTCTGGAACACCATGCCGACACGCCGACGCAGGTCGGCCACATCCACCGAACGATGGTAGATGTCCTCGCCGTCCAGCGCGATGCTGCCCTTGATCTGACAACCGTCCACGAGATCGTTCATGCGGTTGAAGCAGCGCAGCAGCGTGGACTTGCCACAGCCGGAGGGGCCGATGAAGGCGGTGACCCGCTGACTCGGAATGCTGAGATTGACCGAGCGCAGGGCCTGCGCCTGTCCGTAGAACAGATTCAGATCGGTGACGCGCAGGCAGCAGGGCAGCTCGTCCGCGCGCAGGCCAGCTTCGTGCCCGCCGATCTTGGACATGTCGATCTTCTTGAACTTCGACCGGCTGGCCGTCGTGTATTCGCTATTGGACTCGGTCATTGCGTCAGTTCCATGGCTTAGCTTCAGTGTAACAGCGCTTTACATATCGAGAGCTTTGTATTTCTCGCGCAGCCGATTGCGGATCGACACAGCGAGTTGGTTCAGCAGGGCGATCACCAGCACCAGCAGCAGCGCCGTGGCGAACACCAGAGGGCGCGCCGCCTCCACGTTCGGACTCTGGAAGCCGACGTCGTAGATGTGGAAGCCCAGATGCATGAATTTCTGGTCCAGGTGGAAGTACGGGTAGTTGCCATCCACGGGCAGCGCGGGCGCCAGTTTCACCACGCCCACCAGCATCAGAGGAGCCACTTCTCCCGCAGCCCGTGCCACAGCCAGGATCAGACCGGTCATCATCGCCGGACTCGCCATCGGCAGCACGACACGCCAGAGCGTTTCGAACTTGGTGGCGCCCAGCGCCAGACTGCCTTCGCGCAAACTGCGCGGAATGCGTGCCAGGCCCTCCTCGGTGGAAACAATGACCACTGGCACGGTCAGCAGTGCGAGAGTCAGCGAGGCCCATAGCAGGCCCGGCGTACCGAACGTGGGTGCCGGCAAAGCTTCCGGGTAGAACACCTGGTCCACTTCGGCGCCAAGGAAGTAGATGAAAAAGCCCAGGCCGAACACGCCATAAACGATGGACGGCACCCCGGCAAGATTGTTGACGGCAATGCGGATGATGCGAGTGACCACGCCCTGTCTGGCATACTCGCGCAGATAGACGGCAGCGATCACGCCGAAAGGCGTCACGAAGATGGACATCAACAACACCATCACCACGGTGCCGAAAATCGCCGGGAAAATCCCGCCTTCAGTGTTGGCTTCGCGCGGCTCGTCCGACAGGAACTCCCAGAGTTTGGACGTATAAGTGCCGAGCTTGTTGCCCAGATGCATGGCATTGGGCTGATAGGCGCGCACGATCTCGGACACGGCGATCTCGGTTTCCTCGCCATTCATCGCCAGCATCACCACGCTGTCGCGATCGCTCTGCTCATAGAGTGCGTTCAGGCGCATTTGCATTTCTTCGTACTGCGCATCCCATTGCGCACGCTCCGCCGCGATGGCGGCCAGTGCCACGGGCGTCGCCTCACCGCGCAGAGTCAAGCCGCGCTCCTGCAACCGCAGACGCTCGATGGCGTAGTTGACCTCGCCGATCTCATCCTTTTCCAGGCGGGCAATTTCATCGTGCAGGGCGAGCGCACGCGCAATGCGTGGCCGCAGGGCCTGCCAGGCGGCCGTGTCCAGCTCGTTGGCAGGATCGCTCGCGGCGACAGTGGCGCCCGCCTCGAGCACTTGCTTCACATAGCCGTAGAAATTGCCCCACTCGCGCCGCTCGAAGGTGGTCAGGTGCAGGGGATAACGGACATCGCGCAGGTAGTCCGACAGCAGCCAGGTGTAGTCGCTTTCGTTCAGATCACGGTTGCCGATCTTGACCAGTTCACGCTCGTGGTAGGGCTGGTTGGCATCCACAGGAATGCCAGAGGAGATGATGCGTTCGGCACTCACCACTTCGCTGTTGACGCGCTCGCCGATGATCTCGCGCAACACCGGCTCGCCTTCGCTGACAGGCTGGGAATACTGCGCCAGCATGATGTCCTTCGGCCAGAAATGGCCGAGACCGTTGTAAGCCAGCAGAAGCAGCAGACCCACCGTCATGATGATGCTGATGGCCACCGCCCCGGCGTTGACCCAGATCCACGGCGTGCCGCTGGCAAAGAATTTCTGCACATTGTTCTTCATAGATTGCTGTACTTGCGTCGCAGACGCTGCCTCACGATTTCAGCCAGAGTGTTGACGACAAACGTGAACATGAACAGCACCAGCGCCGCCAGGAACAAAATGCGGTAATGCGTGCTGTCCACCTCGGACTCGGGGACTTCCACGGCGATGTTCGCGGCCAGGGTACGCATGCCCTCGAAGATGTTGATGTCCATGATGGGGGTGTTGCCGGTGGCCATCAGCACGATCATGGTTTCGCCGACGGCACGGCCCATGCCGATCATCAGGGCCGAGAAGAT
>JBEDFR010000027.1:0-5989 GCA_041175045.1 Pseudomonadota bacterium
CGTCTGTGGGTGCAGATCCAGTCCTTCTTCGGGCAGCGCATCGGCCAGGCCTTCGCGAGCAACGGCGACTTCATCATGAACGCGCTGGACAATCTCTCGGGCAATGCCGAGCTGGTCACCATCCGCAGCCGTGGTCGCTATGCGCGCCCCTTCCTGACTGTGATGGAGCTGCAGCGCGAGGCAGATCTGCGTCTGCGCGAGGAAGAGACCCAGCTGCTGGAGAATCTGCAGCAGACCGAGGCGCAGATTGCCGCGCTGTCGAGCACGCAGGATGGCAATGAATTGTCCGAGGAGCAGCGAGCGGAGATTGCGCGTTTCAACGAGCAGCAGCTGGAAACCCGGCGCCGTCTGCGCGAGGTGCAGTTGCAGTTGAACCAGGACATCGAGCGTCTGGGCTCGGTGTTGAAGTTCGTCAACACGGCGCTGGTGCCGATCATCCTGATTGCCGTGGTGCTGTTGCTGGGCTGGCTGCGCGCGCGGCGCAGGACGTTGACGCCGGCGTGATGAACTTTTCCCGGCCCCGGGTGGCTGCCGCCTGGGGCTGGGCCAGGCCTTGAGAGGCTGTTCGACTGCGAGCAGGCTCCAAGCTGTGCCTCCACTCACACCATCGGTTCGTGTTCCGTGTCTCGCGGCAGGTGGATCTTCACGCGTGTACCCACGCCCAGTTCGCTGCTGATCTCCAGGCGTCCGCCGTGGGCCTGGGCGATCAGCCGGCACAGATAGAGGCCCAGGCCGAAGCCCCCCGTATTGCGCTGGCGCGCACTGTCAGGACGGTAGAACGGTTCGCTCAGATGCTCCATGTGCTCCGCTGCAATGCCCTCGCCCGCGTCCTCGACTTCCAGTGACACCTCGGCGTCCGAGAACGCCACGCGCACGGTGATGGGATTGTCCCGACCGTGCCGGATGGCATTGTTCACGATATTGGTCAGCAGCAGCCGCGTGCGCAGTTTGTCCACGTTCACGCACACATCCTCTTGCGGTCGCTGGTAGTCCACGCCGGGGGCATAGTTCTGGAAGTAGGGTTCGAGCACCAGGCCGATGTAGTCTGCGAAATCCACCGGCTCCGCCAGCAACGCCTGATGCTGGTTGCTCAGGCGCTCGGCCTCGATCAGGTCGGAGATGAGCAGGTCGATCTCGTTGATGTCATCAGCCAGCGCATCGCGCACCGCGTCATCGTCCATGAATTCCAGCTGCAGCTTGGCGCGCGTGATCGGCGTGCGCAGTTCGTGACTGATCGCCAGCAGCAGCTGACGCTTGGCTTCCAGCATCTGCTGCAGCGAATCCGCCATGTGATTCACGCTCTGGGTCAATTCGCCCAGTTCGTCGGTGCGGCGCGTCTTGACGCGGTAACTCAGCTCGCCCTCGCAGATGCGTTCGGCACCTTCGCGCAGCTTGCGCACCGGTTCCACCAGCAGGCGATGCACCAGCAGGTAGTTGAGCAGCAGCGCGAGCGCTGCGAGCGCCAGGCCGACGTACACCACGATGTAGTCGTAGTCACTCAGGGTGGGCACACGGCGATTGAGGAAATACTCATAGGCGCCGCGTGCCACACGAATCACTTCCTCGTTGCCTGAGACCATCACCTGCGCTTCGCGCGACAGTGTGCGCACGAATACCGCGTTGTCGACGTCCAGATCGTTCTGATCGTCAGACTGCCAGTTGATGTGCGGACTGCGAATGATGATGGTGAGGGAGAGTTCCTGCGCGAGCTGGGTGGCGCGCTGCAGATCGGGTGGCACGCCAATGTTGTCGACGATGAGCGTGATGTTGTCCAGATAGAAATCGGGCAGTGGGTTCAGCCGCTCGGCGCGCCAGTTCTCGTCGATCTGACGGATGGACAGGGTGATGATCAGGAAGAACACCAGCACCGTCACGCTGAAGATCAGGAACAGTCGAAAGAAGAGGGAATTGTTGATGCGCCCGGGCAGATTCCGCATGGTAGTGCCACTGTCGCGGCGCAGGCCTCAGCCCGGCTCGCCCACAAAGGTGTAGCCGCGTCCCCACACCGTCTTGATGAAGCGCGGTGTCTTCGACGTGTCCTTGAGCTTGTGACGCAGGCGGCTGACCAGCGTGTCCACGGCCCGGGAAAACAGTTCGGCGTCAATGCCGCGCAGGCGGTTCATGAGTTCGTCGCGGGTGAAGGTCTTGTTGGGCGACTGCATGAAGAGCAGCAGCAGCTCGTATTCCATGGTGGTGAGTTCGACGATCTCGCCGTCCAGTTTCACCAGGCGCCGCGTGGTGTCGACATCCAGCCCCTGGATCTTCGGCATGTCCATCTGACTGCGGGCTTCGTCGCTGGTGCGGCGCAGGATATTGGTGATGCGTGCCACCAGTTCGCGCGGCTCGAAGGGTTTGGGCAGATAGTCGTCGGCACCCAGTTCCAGACCGACGATGCGGTCGGTGACTTCGCCATGGGCCGTGAGCATGAGAATGGGGAGCTGGCCGAAAAGGGAAGACTTGGCGCGGATCTCGCGACAGATCTCGAAGCCGTCCTTTTCCGGCAGCATCACGTCGAGAATCAGCAGATCGGGCTTGTTGCGCTTGAGGTATTCAAAGCCCTTCGACGGGGTGTGCGCCGCCGTCACCGCCATGTCGTAACGCTCCAGATATTGGGTCAACAACTGGCCGAGCTTTTCGTCGTCATCAATCAGCAGAATCTGTTTCATGCAGCACCCTGAACGTGTCCGGACCGAGTGTACGAAGTCGGCCTGGCGAAAGCAATTGCAGGGCAGAGACGCTCCGGTGCAGGTGCTCGCGCGGTCGTGGCAGTAGTATCATGGCGCCCCTGCGGGCCCGCGGGGCTCACCTGGATTGAGACGACACAATGATTTCCCTGAACAATGCCACCCTGCTGCGCGGCGAACTGGTGTTGCTGCGCGAGGCGACCCTGGCCATTCACAACGGTCAGAAGATCGGCGTGATCGGGCGCAACGGCAGTGGCAAGTCCAGTCTCTTCGCCTGCCTTCTGGGGCAACTGGCGCTGGACAAGGGCGAGCTGTCCATGCCCGACGGGCTGCGTTGCGCGCACATGAAACAGGAGAGCGTGGCCTCGGCAGCCTCGGCCGTGGATTTCGTGATCGATGGCGATGCCGGCTTTCGCGCCATCGAGCGCGCTTTGCTCGCCGCAGAGGCGCGCGGTGACGGCGCGGCCATCGCGCATCTGCACAGTGAGATGGACAAGATCGGCGGCTACGATATCCGGTACCGCGCGATGCAGCTGCTGTCCGGACTGGGCTTCGCGGCCCAGCAGTTCGACAATCCTGTGGCGAGTTTTTCCGGGGGCTGGCGCATCCGCCTGAATCTGGCGGCGGCGCTGATGGCGCCTTCCGATCTGTTGCTGCTGGACGAGCCCACCAACCACCTCGATCTGGAAGCCACGCTGTGGCTGGAACAATGGCTCAAGCGCTATCAAGGCACGCTGCTGATCATCTCCCATGACCGCAACTTTCTTGATGAAGTGATTGCCTATGTGGTGAGTGTGGAGCAGCAGAAGCTCACGCTGTATCGCGGTAATTACAGCAGCTTCGAGACCCAGCGGGCGGAGCGGCTCGCCCAGGAGCAGGCTCTGCTCGAGAAGCAGCAGCGGCGCGTGGCGCAGATCGAGGACTTCGTGCGGCGCTTTCGCGCCAAGGCGACCAAGGCGCGCCAGGCGCAGAGTCGCCTGAAGGAACTCGACCGTATGCAGCTGATTGCGCCCGCGCATATCGACTCGCCGTTCCAGTTCGAGTTCGCGCCGCCCGAGCGTCTGCCGGCGGAATTGCTGGCGCTGGACAAACTCAGTGTGGGCTATACGACCCCTCTGGTCAGCAATATCCGGCTCACCATTCGCGACACCACCCGTATCGGCCTGCTCGGTTTCAATGGCTGTGGCAAGTCCACGCTGCTGCGTACCATCGCGGGCGATCTGGCGCCTCTGGCGGGCGAGCTGCGCACTTCGAAGTACCTGCAGGTGGGCTATTTCGCCCAGCATCAGGTGGACGTCCTGGATCAGCGTGCCAGCCCCCTGCTGCTGCTGCAACGTCTGGACCCGACGGCCCGCGAGCAGGCGCTGCGCGATTTTCTGGGGGGCTTCGACTTTCGGGGCGAGCGCATCAACGAGACCATCGAGAACTTTTCCGGCGGCGAGAAGGCGCGACTGGCCCTCGCCCTGGTAGTCTGGCAGCGGCCCAATCTGCTGCTGCTGGACGAGCCGACCAACCACCTCGACCTGGAAATGCGCCATGCGCTGACTGTCGCGCTGCAGGGGTTCGAGGGCGCGCTGGTGATCGTGTCCCACGACCGGCATCTGCTCGCCAATACCGTGGATGAGTTCTACTCGATTCACCACGGCCGCTGTCAGGAGTTCGAGGGCGATCTGCACGATTACGAAAAGTGGATGCAGGAGAACAGCAAAGGCAGCACCGGCACGGCGGCGCGGCCGCAGGATGCCAGCGCCGAGCGCAAGGGCGATCGTCGCGAGCAGCGGCAACAGGCCGCCGCCACGCGGCAGCAGCTGGCGCCCCTGAAGAACGAAATCAGAAAGCTGGAGCAGACGCTGGAAAAGTTGCATGCCGAGCTCGCCCAGGTGGAAACTGCGCTGGGCGATGCGAGTCTTTACGCAGAAGCCCGCAAGAAGGACCTGACCCAGCTGCTGCAGAAGCAGGCCACGCTGAAGGCGGAGTCCGACACTGTGGAAACGCAGTGGCTCGAGAAAAGCGAAACACTGGAATCTCTCTGATGCCTGTCGGCATCCCGTTCACCCAAGGAGTCTCACCATGAAAACCGCATGGCTTGCTCTGCTTGCCTCTCTCGCACTCGCGCTGGGCGCCAGCGCTCTGCAGGCCCAACCCGGCAGTGGTCAGGGCGGCGGAGGGGGCATGCGCATGAACCCTGAAGCCCGCATCCAGGAGCTGATCAGTACCCTGGAAGTCACCCCCGCCCAGGAACCCGCCTTCCGCGAGGCCATGGCCAAGGTGATTGAACTGCAGCGCGGCGCGATGGCTGGCATGCGGCAGGGGGGAGGTCAGGGGGCCGGGCAGGCCATGCAGCGTCGCGCCGAGATGCAGCAGCAGGTGCAAGCGCTGCTGGCCGGCGTGTTGACCGAGGCTCAACTGGCGAAGTTCGGCGCCGCCGAAGAAGCCCGCATGTCGCGGATGCGCGAGCGCAACGCACCCTGAGCGGCGCTGGCAAGGCCAGGGGGCGGACGCTCAAGGCAGCAGCGTGAAGCTCTCCGCGAGTTGCCAGTAGGCCAGCGGGTCGGGGGTATCCGCCGGAACAGCAGGACACGCACTGTCATCGGCCATTGCGCTGCTGGCCGCATCCCATTGGTCGATCCAGAAACTCCCCGGATCGTCACCCCAGTCGCCCTGCATGACAGCACTGGCGATGCCACCACCCGAGGTGAACAAGGCTGTGGTGCCAGCGCCAGCGGCGCTGATGCCGGCAACGGGTTCTTCGCTCTCAGCGCTAGCGACGGACGCAGCCACCGTGACGACGAATGGCGAACCGGCGAAGCTCGTGACCACTGTCGTCATTGGCGCGAGGCTGCCTCCTGGCGCATCCGTCAGCTCGATCGCAAACATACGGTCCCCTGCGGCTGCCCCGGGTTGCGAGCGCAGAGCGACGAGTTGAAGCACCGTGCTCCAGTCGCTGTTGGAAATGGACAAACCTGGCTTGGATTCAATGAGCAGCTGACCCGGCTCAACCAGATTGCTCTCTGCATCGGGATCGAACACCGTGATGGTGAATTTGTCGGCGATGCTCAGAGTAGGGATGTCGCCATTGATGAACCCCGGAGTGATCTCCAGCGTGTCGTTCTCCGAATCCAGACCGGACGTGATGGAGATCTTGAAGCGGGTGATGGCGTTGTTATCGGGGTCCCCGGGTTGCGCCCCACCCGACATCAGGTAGGCCACCGGGTTGCCTGCGATGGCCGAGTCAGTGGGGTCGTAGGGGGTTGTGGAGTAATCGTCCCAGAACACAAAGCCCATGCCCGGAGCATCGTTGACTG
>JBEDFR010000028.1:0-32977 GCA_041175045.1 Pseudomonadota bacterium
CCGGGTCATCCGGGTAGAGATTGGGCGCGGAATAGATGCCACCCAGCACCACGACGAAGAGAATGAGGAGATTCTTCCAGAGGGGAAACTTGTTCAGCATGACTTGCTCACTCGCAGAGGCTGCAACGCGGCGCGGCAGCCGGGTTCACTTACTGAATGGACTTGAGTGTGCCTTTGGGCAGTGCCGCAGCGATGGAAACCTTCTGCATGCACAGCTCGACGCCTTCCGCCACCTGCAGGGTCACGTAGTCATCCGTGACCTTGGTGACCCGGCCCAGCAAGCCGCCGCTGGTCAGCACTTCGTCGCCCTTGGCCAGGCTGCTCACCAGCTCACGGTGCTCCTTGGCACGCTTGGACTGCGGACGCCACAGGATGAAGTAGAACAGGACAAACATGCCGCCAATGAAAATGAGGTTGAAGACGGGGCTGGGGCCCTGCGCGGCGGCATCCTGGGCATGGGCGGCACTGATGAAGAAGTTCATGGTGTCGATCTCTCTTGTGATGATGTGCGATGTCGTGAGTCTGCGGCGACTCGTTACCAGCGCTGCACGGACCGGGAGGCTGAAGGTTTTGATCAGGGCGACTCCGGCTCGGCGGGCGCTTGCCGCGCCTGGAATGCTGCGACGAAGGCCGTCAATCTACCCTGTTCTATAGCCTCGCGCAAACCTTGCATCAGTTTCTGGTAGAAGCGCAGGTTGTGTATGGTATTGAGCTGTGCGCCCAGCATTTCCTTGCATTTGTCGAGGTGATGGAGGTAGGCGCGACTGAAATTCCGGCAGGTATAGCAGTCGCATTCCGGGTCCAGCGGACCGGTGTCGTCGCGATAGCGGGCATTGCGCAGACGCACCAGCCCAGCACTGGTGAACAGGTGCGCATTGCGAGCATTGCGGGTCGGCATGACGCAGTCGAACATATCCACGCCCCGCAGTACCGCCTGAATGATGTCATCGGGCGTGCCTACGCCCATCAGGTAGCGAGGCTTGTGTGCGGGCATACGGTGGACAATGTGATCGAGCACGCGAATCATGTCCTCCTTGGGCTCGCCCACCGAGAGCCCCCCGATGGCATAACCGTCAAAATCCATGGCGGCCAGCGCCTGCAGGGACTGCTCGCGCAGTGGAATGAACATCCCGCCCTGCACAATGCCAAAGAGTGCCGAGGGGTGATCACCGTGCGCCTGCCGGCAACGCAGGGCCCAGCGCAGGGAGAGATTCATCGAGGCCTCGGCCTCCTGTTCGCTGACGGGATAGGGAGTGCACTCGTCGAACACCATGATGACGTCCGAACCCAGATCCTGCTGCACCTTGATGGCCGACTCCGGGCCGAGGAATACCTGCGCCCCGTCCACTGGCGAACGAAACTTCACGCCCTCCTCCGTGATCTTGCGCATGTCGCCCAGACTGAACACCTGAAACCCCCCGGAGTCGGTCAGGATCGGCCTGTCCCAGCCGATGAAACCATGCAGTCCGCCATGCTTCTTCACGATCTCGGTGCCGGGTCGCAGCATGAGGTGAAAGGTGTTGCCCAGCAGTATCTGCGCACCAGTGTCCTCCACCTGGGCAGGTGTCATGCCCTTGACCGTCCCATAGGTGCCAACTGGCATGAAGGCGGGTGTCTGCACCTCGCCGCGGGGAAAACGAAGGGTGCCGCGTCGTGCGAGTCCATCGGTGGCCTTTAATTCAAACTGCATAGATCCTCGTGCGCTGACAGCAGCGTGCTAGTGTTCCCGCGTAGCGTGAAATTCGATCTCGGGCCAGCGCTCTTCCATGAGCGCCAGATTGACCCGTGAAGGAGCCAGATACGTCAGATGATCGCCGCCATCCACGGCGACGTTGTCGTAGGCCTTCTTGCGGAACTCCTCCAGCTTGGCCCTATCTTTGCTGCGCATCCAGCGAGCGCTGTGGACGCTGACGCCTTCATAGACACAATCGACCTTGTATTCGTCCTGCAGACGGAAGGCAACCACTTCGAACTGCAGTGCGCCAACGGCGCCGACAATCAGGTCGTTGTTCTTCAACGGCATGAAAACCTGCACGGAACCCTCTTCGGCAAGCTGCTTCAGGCCCTTCTGCAATTGCTTCATCTTCAGAGGATCCTTCAGCCGGATGCGTTTGAACAGTTCTGGCGCAAAATGCGGGATGCCGGTGAACTGCAGCATTTCGCCTTCAGTGAAGGTGTCACCGATCTGGATGGTGCCGTGATTGTGGAAACCGAGAATGTCCCCGGAGACTGCTTCTTCAGCCTGCTCGCGCTCGCCGGCCAGGAAAGTGACGGCGTCGCTGACACGCACCTCCTTGCCGATGCGCGTGTGCAGCACTTTCATGCCTCGGGTGTAGGCGCCGGAACACACTCGCAGAAAGGCCACACGGTCGCGGTGGTTCGGGTCCATGTTCGCCTGGATCTTGAACACGAACGCGCTGAATGGGGCCTCGTCAGGTGCCACAAGACGAGTCTGTGTCTTGCGCGGCAACGGCGACGGCGCCCATTCCACGAACTGCTCCAGCATCTCGCGCACCCCGAAGTTGCCGAGTGCAGTTCCGAAATACACCGGCGTCATGCGCCCGGCAAGATACTCGTTCACATCGAAGCGATTGCTGGCACCGCGCACCAGTTCAATGTCCATCTGTACATCCTCGGCATAGGCGCCCAGCAGCGCCCGAGCCTCGGGACTGTCGAGCCCCTGGATGCGGACATCGTCAGGAATCCGATCGCCCTGCCCCTGCTGATAGACATGAATCGTGTCGGTGTACAGGTTGTAGACGCCCTTGAACTCCTTGCCCATGCCCAGCGGCCAGTTGATCGGCGCGCAACGGATCTTGAGCACGGTCTCGATCTCGTCGAGCACTTCGATGGGGTTGCGCGTCTCGCGATCGAGCTTGTTGACGAAGGTGAAGATAGGGGTATCACGCAGTCGGCAGACGTCCATCAGTTTGATGGTGCGCTCCTCTACCCCCTTGGCGCCGTCCACCACCATCAGAGCGGAATCCACGGCCGTGAGCACCCGATAGGTGTCCTCCGAAAAATCCTCGTGGCCGGGAGTATCCAGAAGATTCACGATGCGATCGTTGTAGGGAAACTGCATGACCGAGGACGTGACAGAGATGCCACGCTGCTGCTCCATGGCCATCCAGTCGGAGGTGACATGACGATCGGATTTCTTGCCCTTCACCGTACCGCCTTTCTGGATCAGGCGCCCGAGCAGCAGCAACTTCTCGGTAATGGTGGTCTTGCCGGCGTCAGGATGGGAAATAATGGCGAAGGTGCGGCGACGGGCGATATCGTCGGCCAGAGCGCTCTGGGTCATGAATCGATTCCTGTACTGAATTGGGAGCTTGCGGCCCTGAGGGCGCTGGTCACGGAAGTCCGGGGATTTGACGCGAGGCGGGGACGCTAATGCACGGCGGCGGAAGCAGGACGCCCGGTGGTGACGGCAAAATCCGGATGCAGGAGATCGGCGCGCTTGATCAGCAATAGATCATGCCGGGTCAGCCGCTCGTGCTCGCCCTCGGCCTGCAAATCGATTTCGTCGAGCAGCACGCACACCACTTCCTCATTGTCGATGTCCACCACGACACAGCGCTTGAATCCATCCAGTGTGTTCAGCGACGCGAAACTGCCGATGTCGCAGACATGAGCGGGATAGACGCCACTGGAGGGCTTCAGCACACCCTGGGAGCTGTAGGCCATGCCAAAGCCGGCAGCGGCCACGACGTGGATGATGTCGATGATAGCCGGATCGGTGAGGTCAATGCGCACACTGTCCAGCATGGCCAGACGGTGATCGTTCTGTTCGTGTGCTACCAGCTTGAGAAACAGGCTGATGTCGTCCTGGTTCCACTCCAGCATTTCTTCCGTTTCTGCACGGGAGCTGTCAGAGGCAAAACTCACGACACTGGTCTCAATGGTCAAGTCGCGACGATCATCATCGGTCTCATAGGGAACTACCATGGAGACGGCACAGAGACCTTCGCTGGACTCGGGGCTCAGCCTCCACAAGAACGGAATGTCACCAGTCAGCTCTACCATTGCTCGTCACGGTTCATGAAAAACACGCCGTCACGATACCACCGATGCCAGGACAAGACAAAGTCATAATCCCCCCGGTCGGCAGGCACAAGCACCGGGGGTAACACTTTTCGGCAGGTTTTGTTTCTTTCCTGCACACTCACGGCAAGGTGGTTTCTGCACATGCGTCAAGTCGCACGCATTCGCGGCCGTTGGTGGTTGACGGCGAATATTGTTTGTGCAAAGAGAGCACAAAATTCTTTTCCACAGATTCTGTGGATAAGTCAGTTGATAAGATGAAAATAATGCCCGCAAACGCTGAAAAATACGCGCTTCCACACAAGTTGGTTATTTTTTAACCAATTATTTTTTCCATTACAAATCAATAATATAGATGAATATCGAACGTTCTTGCCGCAAAAACCAAGGATATTCACGAGAAACGTGACAGAACTGCCGTTGGTGTGCATAAAAACAGTGCTCTGTTGAAAAACTTGTTGAATGGACATGGTTTGAACGCTGTTTTTATTAGATTTTCTGACTCTATAACCGCGGCCATTTCTGCCCTTTTCGCCTGCGCCGCGGGCAAGCAAACCGCAGGGGCAAACCAGCTTGCTCCGCACTTTTTTCACCATCGCTGCCGTCTTCTTTCCTGTCGCGGGCTACTCGCGCTTGAGTTCTTTCCTATGACTCGAACGACTTCGCCGGCCTGCACACTGGCCACCGACATCACCCCGGGGCCGGGGCCCTGCTTCGCATGGCGGACTCTGTCCCGTGCCCCCTCCCGGCAGGGGCTTTGTTCCGCCACTGCCAAGGGGCGTGACTCGAAGCGCCAGCCTGCCGTTGCAAGCCAGCTTTGCCCTGGGGCACCGCCGATGTGACTGCGGAGCTGGAATCCAGGGAAGCCGCCTGGCACCTGCAAAACCATGTTACGACTCCGGGGAGCGGCCTGATCCCCACCGGATGCTCGGCAATACCGAATTTGCGACCCGGCGTGTTGATCAGGCCGAGGACACCATCAAGCGTCGAAGGATTCCACTGCGCAAGCGGCGTGGCACTGCCGGCAGCATGCAGCCACACGCAGCGCCAGCTTCCTGCTACGCACCTGGCGCTTGCTCTTGCCGCGGCGCGGCAGGCACCGCGCGGCAATGTGCAGGCGCGAGGCCCCCCTTGCTTCAGGCGAGCAGCGCGAAGGGATGCTCCGCAGGCACTTGGAGCAACTCGCGACAGAGGCCATCCTCCCGTACGCGCACAATGCCCGGCGCCTCATCCTGGCCAGACTCGACATCGGTGTCGGTCGCACCGAGACGCCCCCTCGCTGATCGTGCGCTTGTCGATCTGGATGGTGGCGGAGGTGGCGGCCAAAGGTTCTTGCGCAGATGGCTGACCCCGACGTACTCGAGCAGCAAGGACAGAAGAACATGCCCGAGCTGATCCTTCATGCAGGGACGCGACAGTAGTACTCGAACGAGACGCCAATGGTGTGAGCGTCGATGCTGGAATCTTGCAGCAGGATGCGTGATACCGATCCGCCCGAGAGGCCGAGCTCGTTCTGCACATCTTGCTGTTCATGACTGCAGATCTTCTTCTGGTCCAGCGCATTGCGGTTGACAAGAGCACGCACAGAGCGCCACGTATCCCGCGAGGGACGTGGGATTGAAAGGAACAGGAAACCCGGTGGCAATGCTGTCGTCGGGATTACCCCACCTTGAAGCTTGCAAGGACTTTCTTGCCGTCCTGCACACACCGACTGATGGTGACCAGACGAACGCCTGGCAGATCGAGCCAGCTACTCTCGACCTTCCTCAGGGCTCCTTCTTCAGATGCTTGCTCTGATCGAGCCGCTGATAGACGAGCGCGAGTCTACGGACGAACTCGTCCTGCGGCTCGGCCTCCTTGACGTCGATGACTTCTGCTGTCTGATTCAAGTATGCTTGACCGCACTGTTCTGCGCGGCCCGGCAGCGCAGGTGGCACAGCCCCGCTCAATCATGCATTCAACTTCAGGAATTCTGCAGTGAAGAAACGCCCCTTGTCCCTTGCGCGGTGGCTGCTCATCCCCCTGTTCTTCAGCGGCTGTTCGCGCCTGCCTCAGGACGCCCTGCCCGTCTTGACGCAAGAGCAGACCGAGTGGATCGGGGAACGCATATTCGCCAACGAATGCAATCTGAGAACCGCGTGTTTAACCAGTTGGAATACCGGGGAGGATTTCCCCTCGCTGGGCATTGGACACTTCATCTGGTACCGGGCAGGTCAGCAGGACGTGTTCGTGGAAAGTTTCCCGGCGCTGCTCGACTTCTACGAAGCGCAGGGCATCGTCATTCCCGACTGGGTGGCGAGTCTGCCCGGGCGCGATTCCCCGTGGCCGGACAGGGTCAGCTTCCTGGCGGATCTGGACAGCCCGCGCATGCAGATACTGCGCAACTTCCTGAACGACACCCGCGCCATTCAAGTACAGTTCATCATCGAGCGCATGCACGCCAGCCTGCCTGCCCTGCTGGAGCACACGACGCAGAAGGAAGCGGTTGCCGCACTTTTCCTGGAGATCGCACGCAGCGAACCACCTCTGGGCATGTACGCACTCATTGACTATGTCAACTTCAAGGGGGAAGGCATCTCCGAGAGCGAGCGCTACGCAGGTCAGGGCTGGGGACTGCTGCAGGTACTGGAACAAGTGCTGCTGACGCGCAATGACACCCCGCTGATGGCACAATTCTCGCGCTCCGCAAAGGTGATTCTGGCACGAAGAATCATGAATTCTCCTGGCGAGCGCGAAGAAGTGCGCTGGCGTGAGGGATGGAATGCACGCGTGGCAACCTATCTGGGAAAACCCTGAAAAGGACGCTGCTGCCATTGACTTCTCCTGCAGTGCAGCCAACTCCTTTTTCCAGAACGATAAATCCATATTGAAAACTTAAGAAGTGGCAGTGTCAGCGCATTTTCATCATGCAGTCAGAGCCAGTTCGCGAACACAGTGATCACCGAGCACCACAGCCCGTGAACGGCGCTGGTCTTCGCTGCAGACGACAAGCGGCATAGGCGGCGACAAGATTGAACCAAGTCCCATTAACCAGTAACCTTGGCCCCTCTGATCCCCGTCCGGCGGGCCGCCTCCTGCGGCCGGTTCCGGCACTGCAGTGACACCCTACTCTATGAGCTACGAACGTCCGAACATACAGCGCATGACTGGCTACAGTTCAGGTGAGCAGCCGAACCGGCCTGATATCATCAAGCTGAACACCAACGAGAACCCCTATCCCGCAAGCTCAGCCGTGATCGCCGCCCTGCAGGGCCTGCGCGTGGAGGATCTGCGCCGCTACCCCCAGCCCCTGGCCAATGAGTTTCGCCAGGTCGCGGCCGAGTGCCACCACCTGCAGGTGGACAATTTCATCGCCACGAATGGCGGCGACGAACTGTTGCGTCTGGTCATCACCACCTTTGTCGAGCCCGGAGGCGTTATCGCCATCGCCGAGCCGAGTTATTCTCTCTATCCGGTGCTGGCCGAGATTCACGGGTGCGAGGTGGCACGCATCGACCTGCTGGAAGACTGGCAGATGGGACCGGACTTCGCCGAACGCCTGAATGCCAGCGGCGCCAGCCTGGCCTTCGTGGTGAATCCGCATGCCCCCTCCGGCCTGCTGACGCCGGTCGCCACCCTGCGTGCCATCGCTCATGCCTTCAAGGGTGTCCTGGTGATAGACGAGGCTTATGTGGACTTCATCGACCCGGTCCTGCGTCACGACGCCGTGAGCCTGGTGCGAGAGCTGGACAACGTCTTGATCCTGCGCACCATGAGCAAGGGCTACTCCCTGGCCGGGCTGCGCTTCGCCTACGGCATCGGGGACTCCAGCCTGATCGCCCCCATGCTCTACAAGACTCGGGACAGCTACAACACCGACGTCATCTTCCCAGGTGCTGGCCACGGCGGCGCTGCGCGATCGTGCCAGTGCTGCCCTGGGCTGGGAGAAAGTGCGCATGGAACGCGCTCGGGTGGCTGCCGGCTTGACGGCTCTCGGCTTTGCCTGTGCCCCCAGTCAGAGCAATTTCCTGCTGGCGCGCGTGCCCGATGGCGATGCCCGCTTCATCAGCACCGAGATCATGGCGCGAGAGTTCTATCAGCGCCTGAAGGACAGCGGCATTCTCGTGCGGTACTTCGACCAGCCGCGTCTGCGGGACAAGCTGCGCATCACCATCGGCACACACGAACAGAACACCCGATTGCTGCAGCGGCTAGAGTCCTGCGTCCAATTGACCTGATGAGGGGCGCCGGCATGGCGGCAGATCTGCTCGGCGACACCCCTTCCCGGCCTTCTGCAAGGCAGCCCCTTTGCCCGGTATGCCGCAAGCCACTGCGCAGGATCGAGGGCAGGATGGGGCCTTTCTGGGGCTGTACAGGCTACCCGGATTGCAAGACCACACTGTTCGATCTCGACGGCAAGCCGTCCAAGATCCCTGATGAACGCTTTCGCTGCCCTGTGTGCACCCGACGAATGGTGCGAGCGCAGGACGCTCAGGGCCCTCATTGGTATTGCACCGGTTACGACAAGGCTTGCAAGACGCGGCTCGCGGACGATAATGGCGCCCCGGCGAAGTCCTGGCGCTGCGCCCACTGCGGCCAGCTGCTGAAGCGCCGGCGTGGCAGGAACGGTTATTTCTGGGGGTGCAGCCAGTATCCTGAGTGCCGACACACCTGGCCCGACAAGGACGGCGCCCCCGTTTTCACCCGTTGACAGACAGCTTGGCAGACATCATGAAACTTTCCCGTCTCAGAATGCGCAAAAGCACGCGATCAACCCTCAGCGGCCTGGCTATCGGGGCGGCATCGCTTTTCGCCCTGGCGTACGCCTACGCGGAAGCCCGCGACAATCTGCTGCGCTTCTTCATCGGCAGCGTCCTGTTGCTGGCGCTGGTGATGGCATTTGCCCTGCTAGTGGTTGCCCTGGTAAACGGAGGGCGCTATCTATGGCGCCGCTTCATCAACCGCGAGCCTCCAGCGGAAGGGCACACGAAAGAATGAGCGCGTCTTCGCGCTGGGTGTCACCGGGCTCCAGGGGATAGTACCGACGACGCTCTCCGACCTGCACGAATCCCATGGCGAGATACAGTGCCCTGGCCTCGAGATTCGACGGGCGCACTTCCAGAAAGCACACACGCGCCTGCTTGCGATAACCCTTGTCCAGCAACTGCCGAAGCATGCGTCGGCCATAGCCCTGGCGCCGGAACTCCGGGTGCACGCAGAGGGTGAGCACGTGGGCTTCCTCCACAGCGACCGACAACACGCCATGGGCCACGATGCGGTCGCGGGTTGCCAGTACCCAGCACTCGTAACCGGCGCGCAGGCAATCCGCGAATATGCGTTTCGACCAGGGGTTCTTCAGAGACAGCGTCTCGCTCTCCACGACCAGGTCGAGGTCGCTGGGACGCATGGCGCGCAGGAAAACATTTACGGATTCGGAGCGGGGGGGCAGAGGCAGCATCTCAGACCTGCGGGCGCTGATGACGCACAGGGGAGTCGGCCAGCGCCCGGCGCAAGGGTTGCAGGGCCTGCCAGGCCGAACGCTTGAGATCACGGACACTTTCCATGGCATGCAGGCTGTGCGTGACGAGCACTTGCGCCGCGAGGCGCGGATGCGCCTGCAGACCGCTGGCTGGGAGCGGGCTGCCCGCAGGAAACAGGAATTCTGCCGACTGCTCGGCAAGCACGAGCAGATGAGGCACAGCTCGCAGCTTCAGGCGTCGAGACAGAAAACCCTCAAGCATGTCGCGAGCAGTCTGCGCATCCTGTGGCATCTCGCCGGCATCAGCCAGTGGCCAGCTGAACACCATGGGCGAAAGTCTCTCAGCTTCGAAAGGCGTGCCTATGGCCTTGAGCATGTCCGCCAGCAGTTGACTGCAGGACGGCGACAATATGGCCGAGCGCGCCCAGGGCAGTTCGCAGATGACTGCCAGCTGCTCATTGACAGGCACATAGGCAAAGGCGAAGTGAACCGCCTGAGTGTCCTGAGGCGGAAGTTGCACTGGCGCTGTCTCTGCGGGCTGAGAGGCTGCAGCAGGCACGGCTGCGACAACCGGGGCCGAACGCTTCTCGGCAGTCTCGATGGGTGCCTGCAGCCCCATGGGTGAGAGATTGGCCGGTATGCTGCGATACAGGCGAGGTTCGGGCGAAGCCTTGGCACCGGGCAGGGACACCCGAGGCACATAGGTCTGGATACCCATTTCCTGCAGAATCGCGTGACGCTGTTCTGGCGCTAGTCGCATGCTGATCGCTGTCCTCTCCCCAATTTGAAGAGAGTATAGGCGATGCCCCGGCAAAAGGCTTTCGCGCCATCCCGCCATGGTGAGTGCTCCATGGAAGTGCTGGAACCAACTCCGACGCAAACCCGCAGAATCCTATGGCTGCTGCCCTCTGCCCTGCCTGGGTACGGCTCACCAGAGACTCTGCGTCTGCAGGCAATACCTGACCCTGTACACGACAGTGCGCAGGTGCTGATCGAGGGTCATACCGCCGCGCAGAGACCAGGTTGGACGTGGGTGGCTGGTCATGGTCAGGACACCCGTGGCTGGCTTTGCCGAGCGGCAGGCAGGCGGCCTTCAGGATCTTCTTTGAACGGGAGGCGCTGAGCACACTGGTGCTTTGCATCTGTGGGACCGAAGCCACCTGCTCAAGCCAGTGACCTGCTGCGATAGATCGAGGGCGTCACGCCGTGCAACTCTTTGAAGGCCTTGTTGAAGGACGACAAGGAGGCATAGCCCACGTCGAGGGCGATGGTCGATATGGGTACCTGACTTTCCTCGGCGCTCTGCAGCCGGCGCGCTGCCTCGGCAATCCGGTACTGATTCAGATACTGATTGAAGTTGCGGTAGTGCAGCTTCTGATTGATCAACTTGCGCAACCTGTATTCCTGCATGGACACACGTGCGGCCAGTTCACCGATGGTTAGCCCAGGCTGAGCATAGAGTCGTTCGTTCTCCATCACGCCATGGATGCGGTCGATCAATGGTCGATCCTTGTCACGCTCGCTCACGCGACTCTTGAGCGACGGCAGCGCCGTTTCGACCACCGGTTCGATCAGTTGCGGCGAGTCCTTGTGCAGGCGGAACGTCGCCAGGTTGAAGAAGAGGATGAAGAGGAAGATGGCGCCGATGTAGACACTGTAGAGCCAAAGCCCGGGCAGTGGCAGAAATCCCGAGCCCACGATGATCGCCACAATGGACCCCATGGTGATGGCGAACGGTACCCGCAACCGGCGTCGTGGCTCCACCAGGTCACTGCCTAAGCCCAGCACAGCCATGTACACCACGTGGCAGGCAAACCCCAGCATGGCCAGTTGTGGCAGGACGAACATCAGAAGATAGGGAATGCCCTCGTCATCGCCGATCACCATCCCGATGGCGCGCAGCAGGATATACGCCACGATCACCGCCCAGATGCGAACATCCACCTTGGGTTCGTCCACGAAGAGGTAGCGGGTGATCACCCACAACAATGCCGGCGACGTGATGGCGAGAATACCGAAGCCGATATCCAGCACGCGCGGGCCACTGTCCAACTCCGGCAGCACAGCCAGAATGAACCCCATCAGACAGATGGCATACAGGGCCATCAGCTTGCCCAGAATCTGATGGCGATAATAGGCCAGGTAGAACAGCGCCATGAAGAGCAGCTGCGAGAGCGCAAGAAAGCTTGTTGCGTGCTGTAGCAGTTGCATGATCCTGTCGCTGCAGTGAAGTCGTCAAAAACTCTGGTCGGCGAAGATAGTGGAGCCGCCGGGGCATTGCAAGTCAGGCACCGGCCGAGGCCTGGCTACGCCGGTCGAGTGTCATTGAAAGGTCTTGCGCATCGTGAGTAGGTACTGGGGACCGGTGATATTGCCATTGTTGTCGTACTCCACCACCGGTGCTGCCAGCACCAGTGAACCGCCGAAGCGCTGGCGAGTGCGGCGACGTTCACCATTAGTGGCATTGTTCGCATCCAGACGAAGGGGATGTTCCGAGACGTGCCCCGGATGATCTCGATGTGACACACCTGCACTGCTGCGAGCCGGCTCGGCTGTGCGCCGGCGTTGTTGTCCTTGCCGGTAAGCGGCTTGCCGTCAATCAGAACTGCGCCCCGGCACCGAGGCCTCGATTATTGGCATTGCTGTTGCTCGTCGCCGCGCCACCAGTGGGCGCGCCGGCATTGAGGGTTACGGAAATTCCGGGCACGCGATCGATCATGTTGTTCACGTTCACAGGATTGAACCGGGCAAGGTAGTCAGCGGACGCGAATGCCGCGCTGTCCTGCGCGAGAGTGCTCTCGAACCAGCCGAGTATGGCAGTCGACAGCCATCGCCGCTGCAAGACGCTTGAGGAAGACCACGGGTCTGGCAGGTGGCAAAGGCAAATTCATCCACTCCGTGGCAGAGGAGACTTCGCCCTCAGGCCAGCCTCAATGTTCTGAGGAACATTGAAGTGGCCTGACGGCAGAAGGAGCTACTGCTTACGCAGGAAGGGTCAGATCTCGACGTCCAGGCTGAGAGTGAATACACGACCGTAGGGGTCGTACAGGCGCGTTTCCAGACCACCCTGAATCGGCAGACGGGTCGGCTCCCAATCAAAGATATTGCGGACAGCGAGACTGATGTTTGCTGACTGACCAAAGCCGAACAGGCTATCCATGTTGTAACCATAGTTCAGGTTGGCGCGGTAGCCACCCTTGACGGTCATCTTGCGCAGGCCTCCTGCTGTCGCCGGGGGGTTGGCCAGCGTGACGGGGGCCAGCAGACCAAAGTCCACGTCGTCGTTGTAACGCACGGTCAGACGAGCAGAGTGTGCTTCCCGCATCCAGCTCAAGGTGTAGTTCACCTTGGTCTTTGGCAGGGGTGGCGCCTTGCCAGTGTCGCCGTTGTTGAAACCAGCCATCTCGCGGGTGCTGCCGTTGAACTCGGTCAGCATGTACGTTCTGTAGTGCGTGGCATCTGCACCGATGCTGAAGTCGCCCCAGTTGTCGATGCTGAACTCGTAGCGGGCCTGCAGATCGACAGTGTGCACGTCCATCTGGTCGACGTTCTGCGGCTGACGCAGGATGCGCGAGGCTCGCAGGGTCACGGGATCACGCACGATGGCAGGATTCGGATTCGCATTGACGTAAGCCCGCGCAGCCTCCCAGGTGGCTGAACCCGGGGTACGGTTGAAGGTCGCGGGTGTCGCTCCGATAGCGGCCAGCACATTGATGAAGTCCTGGGTGCCAATGTCCTGGTTCGTCAGCGTGAAGATTCGGCCTGTGTACTCTATCTCCTGGTAGTCGATGCCGATGGACAGGCCATCAAGCGGCTCCCACGTGAAACCGATGTTCTGAAGTGTGGAACGCTCCACATCCAGCAGCGGATTGCTGGTGGTGCAGCCATCGACGCCAATGAAGGACAGACCGGTCAACTGATCTGTACCATCTCGCGCACTGGAACAGGTGTTCAGATTGATGGCACCTACCTGACTGGCCAGCGGGGCAAGGAAGCCTTCACCCCAAGACGCGCGAACAGCCAGTGTGGGATGAGCCTCCCAACGCATGGCCACCTTGGGCGTGGTCGTGCGCAGATTGAGGTCATCGAATTTCTCATATCGGGCAGCAGCCTGAATGGACAGATTGTCAAGAATCGGCGCCTCAAGCTCGAGGAAGACAGCCCGGGTGGTGGACTCGGCGGCAGACTGCGTCTGAATCGTGGCGGGGGCGTTGAAGTCTTCGCCGATGGTGCGGGCCTTAACAGGATTATCTATCGTTTTGTCGTCACGGATATGGCCACCGAATGCCATTTGGACTGCTCCAGCCGGCACCTCGAACAAGGGACCCGTGATGACGGTATCGAAGACACGGTAGCGACGCAGGTCTTCCGTGGTCTTCTGGATAGAGAGCCAGTCCACAAGCGCCTGGCTGTTCTCGGTCACACCGGCGCGGAAGAACGGTGAGCGCGGATCGGATGACATAAAGGGGTTGAACCATTCGTTGCCATTCGGGCCACCTCGGCCCTGAAAGGCTGCTCGAATGCGGCTGGCCTGCTCTTCATAGGTCTTGTAGCGATCGCGCCGAAGTTGATGGCTGATGGACGTAGAGCCTGACCAGTCATTGCCCAGCTCGTAGCGAGCGGAAAGCGTATGGCGATCAGTCAGATAGACCGTGTCATCCCACTGGGAGCCTGCTTTCAGATAACTTGGCTGCGGCGCCAGAGAGCGGCCATTGAAGGTACGGAATGCCACCGGATACACCGCTTGACCGAAGGGGTTGGCTGGGTGATTCGCCGGAATCACCATGGTAGCAGCCCGGGTGGTGTTCATCGGTGACGCGGCCTCTGTGATGAATACCGACAGGTTGTGGTCGAACACTGCCTGATACTCAAGTTCGAGCCAGTCCGTGGTTTGGTGAGTCACATTGACATAGCCCGTGAACTGTTCGTTGGGGCGGTTGTACTGAATCCACTGACCAAAGAAAATGGCGCAGCGTTGACCATTCGCAAGGCGAATGCCACTCGGGAAGCTGTCGAACTGCCCCTTGTCATTCTGATCGTTGCCGAAGGTACCGCAGGACGGGTCAACCAGCGGGGTAGCGCTCGTGAGCCCGCGGAAAGTGCCCGGGGGGCCATCGGTGAAGATGTCATTGTCCGCGCGCAGGTACTTGGGCCGCTCGTAACGCATCATCGGCGTGTCTTTCTTTATTTGCAGGGCAGCGACCACATTGAAATCATTGATCTGCTTTCCCCACAGCAAGCCCATGGAGTATTCCTCCATGGTGCCGTCTTCATCGCGACCGTAAGTGCTGCGCACGCGCAGGCCATCGTACTCCTTGATCGGAATCAGGTTTACGACGCCAGCCACAGCGTCTGAACCGTAGAGTGCAGAACCACCGTCCAATACGATTTCCATGCGGCTCAAGGCGATGTCCGGGACGATTGAGCCGACCTCTTCGTTGTTGACGACACGCTTGCCGTCAAAAAGGGTCAACGTACTGCTATTCCCGAGTCCGCGCAGGTTGAAGCCGGAAGTATTGCCGTCCTGCCCACCGCCGGGGCCGCCCAGCACGTTGGATACAGCATCGACGTTGTCGGTATAGACGAGATCACGCATGAATTGCCCGGTGCTTACCGACCCGGTTGCGAGCAGGGAGTCCTGATCAATCGTGTCGACTGGAGAGGCGCCGGCGAAGGCGCTGTTGCGAATATACGTCCCCGTGACGACCACTTCTTCGACCTCTGCCTCATCGTCGGCAGCGGTGGCTTGCGCGAAGCTGACTCCTGGCAAAGCGGTGGCGATGGCAATCGAGGTGTAGAGAATGGAATGTTTCAGGTGCATCAGGCTGTTGCGGTGAAAGTGATCACGCATTGTGAGTCTCCGTCTTTTAGTAGCACTACATCTTGTTGTTGTTCTGTCGCGTTACCGGTGCCATCGCCTGCGCGATGAGTCACGCAACCCATTGTCATTCGCCTGCCGGTCGTTCGCCCCGGCATGCGCATTGCAATTGCGTCCTGCTCAGGGCGCCACGTTGACCGTGACGTACTGATCGTGAAACAGCCCCCCATCGTCCGCGCGGGCCCACAGCACATAGGTGCCCGGCGTGTCGAAGGTGACATTCACGGAATACATGCCGTCCTCGGGAATCGGCGGCGGTACCCACAGCGCGCCCCAGGGAGAATTGGCGGATGTGCGCGTGTCTTCCCAGGGCTTGACCTGGGGCGGGTCGAACGTGGCATTGCCTTCACCGCGGTAGATGTTCCAGGACAGGAAAAGTCCGTTGGTCTTGCCCACGGTGACACGTGTGGGCGGACGCATCATGCGCTGCAGGGGCGTGCCACCTGCTGGAAAGCCACCAACACCAGAGGCCCGAGGCTTGGGCAGGCCGTCATCGGCTACATGGGCCTGCAGTGTCAACGGCTGGCCGACGCGGACGCTGCGCACGATCTCATCGCCGACACGGTCACCCTGCACGGTCACGAGTGGCGGTTGATTGGAGCGCGACTCGGGGCTGCTGGTGCCCGCGCCAAGAGAGCCGGTCTCCGACGCGATCACCACGTTGTCGATCACGTAGTCACGAGCCAGAGTAGCGTAGGCGACCTTGGTGACCCCATTGACGGTGACGGTCCAGGCCAGCTCCTTGTCTCCCCAGTCGGCCGGAATCGGCACTTCGAACGTGAAGCGGTTGCGGCGCGGCAGGAAATGAGTGGGTTGACCACGGTCCTCGAGCCCTGGCGAGAAAAAGTTGTTCTCGCCCACGGGGATCTTCAGCTCTTCTTCCCAGTTTTCGTTGTGGTAACCGAAGATGAAGACATAGGTGCCGTCAGCGTTCTGACGCCAGCCTTCGTAGGCGGGCTCGAGATACTGCCCCTTGCGATAGGCGGGTTGCGCCAGGGCGGCGTTGACAAGACAGAGGCTGACAAGTAAGGCAGACAACCACGAGAAGGCACTGGCACTGCCAATCCAGTTGAAGCGTGAATACATCAGGGAACTCTCCGGGACGTCGCGGCGACGTCTAAGGTTGAACGCGCAGAAATATGAGAAAGGCGGAAGCAGCACTCTGGAAGGCAGACACTGTCGACGTCGGTATCGGCCTGACCAACCAAGACGTCAGAGTGACGAAAACCGGAATGATGCAGAAACTTGAATATCTGCAAGGCGTGCCTCCTTTTATTCTTATTCGATTCGCCTGCGCGGCGACTTCGCCGTCAGCAGTCGATCGGAGCAAGCCCAGCGGGCGCTCGCGGACGGACGAATGACACCACGGCGCCAGTTATGCGTCTCCCGCAAAACGAAATAGTTCTGGTGTAATCCGGAAAGTCTTGGTTTTTTAAAATTCGTCAGCAAGAACGATAGTAAACTCGATGACGAAATTCTGGGGAAATGTCGTTTGCCGAAACGCTGGCCACTTTCCGCTTTACAAGCAATATCAGGGTCATGCTATAAGAATCGCGCTTTTCGCAACGTCACCTCAAGGAAGTACTCCATGCACTTGCTGCCATTGAAGAAAATTGCCGAAGCCAGCCGCCGCATGCTGAAGCCGCTGTGCGCTCTGCTCCTGGTCCTGCTGTCCCCGCTGACCGTTGCACAGCACGTCATGACCATCAACTCCAACAGTGACGTCGTCACCGAAACAGCCCCGCCCGATGATGCGGTAATGCCGACAGCCCCCGCCGATCTGATGATGCGCTTCAGCACCTATGTGCGCCTGGTCAAACTCGTACTGAAGGCACCGGGAGACAAGCCCGTCGATATCGGCTTTCGCTACCACCCGGAGGCCAGCCGCGTCTTTTTCTGGGATCTGCCAACGCTCCCGGCAGCGGATTACTACACCGTGGAGTGGGCTGCCATCGACCCGCTGAACTTCGTGGCTCGCGGCAGCTTCAACTTTTCCTTCGGTCCAGACGCCAGGCCGCCCTCCGAACTGATTCCTAAGGAAGAGGAACTCGCCCCCGTGATCGTGCCGGATTTCCGCATCATCGATCGGGGCTTCTAGCGTCGCCTTGCCGGCCACCTCGGGACGGGGCACGCGCTACGCGTCGCAAAGTCACCATGATGGCGCCTGTATTGCCATGGTCATGATCGAAATGCAGGATATCGCCACTCTTGACCCACCAGCTCAGTTGGCGGATCACTTCCTCACGAATCACCCCACGCCCCACGGCCAGACGCACGCCGCAGGCATGACTGCTCCGGCAGTCCTGCAAAGCCAGCGTCAGTTTATGCATGGCCTGGGCCACAGTTTCATGCTGATGGGCAATATCCCGATGCAACACAGAGCCATCCGTCTGCTCATGTAAAACAGCATCGCACTTCGGACACTCCAACGCCCCCGCGGCTATCGGCATGCCGCAATGCAAACACTCTGCTGCCATCCATCCCCCTTCAGCAAGCCCGAAAAAATTACCTCAGCGCCTGGCAGAAAGCCATAAAAAATCAATTAATTCAAATATTTATATAAGTCTTGATCTGAGTGAAATTTTACCATACGGCCTCTTGCTTTATCGGATTTTAACTCCATAATTCGCAACGTGACGCGCTGGGCGGAATCTCTTGACAAAGTTGCAGGAAGCTCACATCGAATGCGCGTCTTGCCAGGCAATTCGATCGACACACACTGATTGAGCGAGAGATTAATCACATGAAGAGTCATCAATGGGATGATATCGCTGATAACTCCAAAGACTTTTTTGATTCGGCTGCCTTTATTCCCGAAACCGAGATAGACGATGCCAATGACAAGCGTGTGCACAAGCGCCGCTTAACGGAGCTTCGTCGCCGGACGGAAGAACGTCTGGACTGGAAGCGCATGTATGGCGATCTGCAATTCGAGGAGGATGGTAACGATCTGAACTTCAAGGACAGCTACGAAGTCGACGATTACGACGATTACGACGAAAATCTCGACGACCACTGAATAGCCATACCCTCTGCCTCTTCCACTGACTCTTGCTCTGCCCGTGCCTCTGCCATCTGCAGAGGCCAGGCGTCGTGCCGTTCGCGTTCCAGCCCGGATCGGACGGATAAAGCACTACCCACTTCTATTCACCTTCCTGGACAAGTAGTGTACTGTTCAGAGCGAAGTGTTGCGGCACTGCAGTCATTCATCATCAGATCGGTTAATCAATCATGACGTATTGTGTGGCAATCGCAGTCGATGCAGGCATGGTCTTTTGCTCTGATTCCCGCACCAATGCGGGCATCGACCAGGTCAGCACCTACGGCAAGATGTACAGATTCGGGGTCGAGGGTCAGCGTCAATTTGTCATCCTGACAGCAGGCAACCTCGCCACCACTCAAGCCACCATCGCCCAGGTCAAGCGCGATATCAAAGAGCGCGCCAACGTGAGCCTGCTGACTGTGGAAACCGTCAGCGATGCCGCCGACTACCTTGGGGATGTCAGCCTGGCACAGCAGGAAAAACATGCCAAGCTGGGCAACACGTTCGAAGCGAGCTTCATCATTGGTGGCCAGATCGCCAATAGCAAACACCGCATCATGCTGGTCTACCCGCAGGGCAATCACATCACCAGTTCCAAGGACACACCCTTTCTGCAGATCGGCGAGAGCAAGTACGGCAAACCGATTCTTGACCGCATCCTGACGCCCGATCTAAACCTGGACACCTGCGCTCTATGCGCCCTGGTGTCCATGGATTCGACCATGCGCAGCAATCTCAGCGTGGGCCCGCCCATCGAGACCCTGGTCTACCGCACCGACACCCTGACACTCAACGAGCCGCTGCGCTTCGACGAAAACAGCGAATTCCTGCGCGAACTCAAGCGCAGCTGGGATCAGCGTCTGAAGGACGCGTTCAGGCAGATGCCCCCATTTGCGTGGGCATCGAGCTGGGATAAACCCGCTGATGAACGAAGCGGAGTTTCCTGAGCGTCAGCGCGGAGTGGACGAATGGATAGGCATCCTCAAGCCCCATGCTGCGATTAAGGGCGTTCATGGCAACGGATACGCGTGACCATTGCCACAGACACCATTCGATGTCCGGCTTGCGCCGCAGGTCGATCATCCCACCAGGCACCAGACCATAGTTCGATGCGGTTTCCAGCGTGTCCATCATGTGCAGGTAATGTGCCCAGCACTCCGCCCAGTCCTCGAGAGGATGCGCCTGAGCGTAGGCGCTGATCATGTCGGGCCGCGTCTGGGGTGGCGTGGGCTGCGCATAGTAGCGCTCCAGTGCGGCGCCGTAGTCCTGCCGCTCATCTCCGAAGAGCGCCCTGAAGCCGCTCAGTTCTCCCTGCTTCACAACACACTGCTCGAAGAAGTAGTGTCCACTTTCATGTCGCAGATGACCGAGCGGAGTTCTGTAAGGCTCGCCCAGCCCCTGGCGCATCTTCTCGCGCTCGACATGGTCCGCCTCAACAAGGTTCACCGTGATCAGCCCTTGCCAGTGTCCGGTCAGCACATGCTGTTCCAGCACATCAGGGTTGGAGCGCTGATCTTCGAGAAAGGAGAAGGCCAGTCCAGAACTCTGAGACTTAGCCTTGGAGACCACTGGCAGCCCCATGGCAAGCAGGGTGAACAGCAGACGACGTTTCGCCTGCTCAAGCCGCGCCCAGCGCTCGCGGCGCTCAGGCGCCCGCGCGCTCGACTCAAGACCCGGCACAATCCTGTTGAGCCGACAAGACAGGCAATACTCCTGATCCGCATCGCCAACGAGCCAGTTGCAGACGCCAAAGTCCAGATCATTGCGACAAAGACGGTAGCCCACTCCGTGATCGACACTGCACCAGCAGCCCTCTGTCAAACCAGGCTGCACTTGCAGGAACTCCAGCGCCAGCAATTCGCCGCGCACAGGATCAAAGCCCAGCCGACGTCCACAGGCAGTGCACAGGGTGTTCTCGAAGAACAGACCCTGGCCACAGACACAGGTGAAATTTCTCATGGGGTCTGGTGCTGACCGCTGACCACTGGCAGGAACCAGGTCTGCGTGATGCGCGCATGCACTTCCGCAATCCGGATCTGCAGCAAATCGATATATTCGAGCAATCCCTGCTGCAGCAAGAGCGGGATATCTGCGTGATTCGCCATGTTCTGCACCCGAGTGACTTCCACCAGTGCAGCATCGTTGTTTGGCAATGCCTGGAGACCAGACTCGAGCTTGGCAAGACTATGCACGACGGAGCGCGGGAACTGGCGATCCTGCAGCAGGAAGGTCACCACATCCTCACCGTTCACTCGGTCGAGCACGTGCTGGCGATACATTTGATAGGCACTCAGCGAATTGAGGACCGCCATCCAGATCATGTTCTCGAATGGCTCGATCTGCTCCGACTTCACCCCCTCGGTGAGCCCAGGCAGCAAGGTGACAGAGCCGACATCGACAATGCGCGTCGTCATGTCGGCACGCTCCAGACTACGCGCGATGCGGATGAAATTGTAGCCGCTGTTGTGACTCATGGTGCCGGCAAACAGACCGGCAATCTGCTGGCAATGCGCGATGATCTGATTCAGCAAATGGTGCCTCGGTCCGCGGGCTACCCCCTTGCTGGCATTCTCCCTGGCGAACAGATACAGATTGTTGATCTGCTCCCAGGCTTCCGAAGGGATGATCTCGCGCGTGGTGCGTGCATTCTCGCGTGCCATCGACAGCGAACTGAGAATGGAACTGAAGTTGCTCGTGTCAGACAGCAGAAAACGGATGACGGAGCGCTCGTCGGTCGCCTGATACTTGTCGGCAAATTCTGCGTGACTGCCAGTAATATCCACCAGCGTGTGCCAGCCTATTTTGGCTCCACGAGGGAGATCCAGCAGCAGAGTGGAATAGACGTTCAGAAGTCGCGCAGTGTTCTCGGCGCGCTCGAGATAGCGCCCCAGCCAGTAGATGCGTTCGGCAACCCGCGACAGCATGGCTCAGCGCTCCTCTTCCGTGACGATCCAGGTATCCTTGCTGCCGCCGCCCTGAGAGGAATTGACGACATAGGACCCCTTCACCATCGCCACGCGTGTCAAGCCGCCAGGCGTCACATAGGTGTCGCTGCCCTGCAGGATGAACGGTCGCAGATCGATGTGGCGCGGCTCGGCACCGCGCTCGCCCAGCACTGGGGCCGTCGAGAGAGAAATGAGCGGCTGCGCCATGTAATTGCGTGGATTGGCCTTGATGCGGCGAGCGAATTCCTCTCGCTCCTTCCTGCTGGCCTGCGGCCCCATCAACATGCCATAACCGCCGGACTCGTTCGCGGGCTTGACCACGAGCTTGTCGAGATTCTCCAGCACGTACTTGCACTGTTTCTCGTCAATGCAAAGATAGCTGGGGACATTCTCCAGAAGGGGCTCTTCGCCGAGGTAGTACTTGATCATGGCCGGTACATAGGTATAGATGACCTTGTCGTCAGCCACCCCGGCGCCTGGCGCATTCGCCAGTGCCACATTGCCCTTGAGCCAGGCGCGCATGAGACCTGGCACCCCCAGCACTGAGTCGGGATGAAACACCTGCGGGTCGAGGAACATGTCATCGATGCGACGGTAGATCACATCCACCCGCGACAGCCCGTTGATCGTGCGCATGTAAACGCAGTCGTCCTCTACCACCAGATCACCACCCTCCACCAGTTCGGCACCCATGCGCTGCGCCAGGAAGGAATGTTCAAAATAGGCTGAATTGTAGATACCAGGCGTCAGCACCACGACCTCTGGGTAATCGAGCGGACGCGGTGAGGTCGCAGCCAGCATGTCGAAAAGTTGCGTGGTGTATTCCGTGATCGGGAGGATATTGTAGTTCTCGAACAACTCCGGAAAAACGCGCTTGGTGACCTTGCGATTCTCCAGCATGTAGGACACACCGGAGGGCACGCGCAGATTGTCCTCCAGCACGTAGAACTGTCCGTTTGTATCACGGATAAGGTCAGTGCCGCAGATATGCGCCCAGACATTGAAGCGCGGCTTCATGCCAACGCATTCCTTGCGGAAATTGGCGGACTTGGCAATGAGCTCCGCAGGCACGACCTTGTCTTTCAGAATCTTCTGTTCGTTGTAGACATCGTGAATGAAACAGTTCAGTGCGCGCAGGCGTTGCTCGAGACCTTTGCTTGTCGAGCGCCATTGTGTTTGCGTGATGATTCGGGGAATAATGTCGAACGGCCATTCGCGATCGATGTTTCCCGCTTCACTGTAAACGGTAAACGAAATCCCCATCGCCTTGATGGCAAGTTCGGCGGCGGTCTTGCGCTGCTGAAGCTCTTCGTTCTTGAGTGAACCGAGATAACGGGCGAGGATGCGACCAGACCTTCGAGCATGTCCTGGCGAACTGATCAGCTCGTCATAGAACGCTCCGGGATCGTAGGTTTTCCAGTCTATACGCATATGCGAATCACCTTACCTTATGACAATTAAAGTAGCAATACACCACCAGACGACGTACAAGTTCGATCGACTTGTACCGATTTTTCCACATGTGGTGAGACTGCGACCTGCACCACATTGTCGCACGCCCATCAGTGCCTACTCGCTCAATATCGCGCCGACAACACATTTCATCAACTGGCAGCAGGACCCGTTTTCGAATCACCTGGCACGACTCGTTTTTCCCGAACCTTCACGCGAACTTTCCATTACCGTCGAACTGATCGCGGACATGACCGTGATCAATCCCTTCGATTTTTTCGTCGAGCAAAGTGCTGAACACTTTCCATTCCAGTACGACGCGCAATTGTCACGTGATCTGGCACCTTATCTGGAAGTGGAGACACCAGGGCCCTTGATGCAGCAGTGGCTGCAGGGCGTGAACAAATCCCGCCAACCCATCGTGAGTTTCCTCACTGCAGAAAACTCCCGCACGCAGCGCGCCATCAATTACATCATCCGCATGGAACCGGGCGTGCAAAGTTGCGAGGAAACTCTGCAACGCAAACTGGGCTCCTGCCGCGACAGCGCCTGGCTGCTGGTACAGACACTGCGCCACATGGGACTCGCGGCACGCTTTGCTTCCGGTTATCTGGTGCAGTTGAGCGCTGACATTCGCGCCATGGACGGCCCCTCCGGCCCGGGCGAAGACTTCACCGATCTGCATGCCTGGACGGAAGTGTTCATTCCTGGCGCTGGCTGGATCGGCCTCGATCCGACTTCCGGCCTGCTGGCCGCGGAGGGGCATATCCCACTGGCGTGCACGCCCGATCCGATCAGTGCGGCACCGATTTCGGGTGCTACCGGCGTCTGCGAGGTCGAGTTCTTCCACGCGAACAGCGTCACCCGGATTCACGAAGACCCGCGTGTCACCAAGCCCTATACCAGCGAGCAATGGCAGGCCATCGATGCGCTGGGTCTAAGCGTGGACGAGGAACTGGCTGCCAACGACGTGCGGCTGACTGTCGGCGGCGAACCCACCTTCATTTCCATCGATGACATGCAGAGCGCGCAGTGGAACACCGCCGCCCTCGGCAAGGACAAGCGCCGGCTGGCCGGCGAGCTGCTGCTGGCGCTGAAGAAGCATTATGGACCCGAAGGTATAATTCACATCGGTCAGGGCAAGTGGTATCCCGGCGAGCCGCTGCCGCGCTGGGCACTGGGCCTGTTCTGGCGCACCGACGGCAAGGCGCTGTGGCACAACCCGCAACTGCTTGCCGATGATCGCATCCCCGGTCCCTGCGGCAATCGCCAGGCCGCCAGCTTCATCACTGCACTGGCACGACGGCTCGGCATCAGCCCGCGGTATGTGCTGCCCGCCTTCGAGAACAAGGACTATTACCTGCGCCGCGAAGCGGAACTGCCCGCCAATGTCAGCCTGTGGGACAACAAATTGCTCGACCCGCTGGAAAGCGCCCGCCTGAAACGCGTGTTCAGCCACGGCCTCGACAAGGAAACCGGCTATGTGTTACCGCTCGGCTCGACCGAACACGAGGGCGCCATTCGCTGGCTCAGCTCGCGCTGGTATTTCCGCAAGGAGAAACTCACGCTGATTCCCGGCGACTCGCCTATCGGCCTGCGCCTGCCGCTCGACAGCCTGCCCTGGCAGGAGCCTGAAGGCCTGGCACAGGAACATGCACCTGACCCCTTCGCTCCACTGCCCGAGCTGCCCTACCCGCTGTTGCAGGAAGAGGACAACGAGGCTCTGGATGCCGGCGACTCCGGTGACGGTCGCATCTTCCACACAGCACTGTGCGCAGAGGTGCGCGATGGCCGCCTGCACCTGTTCCTGCCGCCTCAGACAGACCTCGAACGTTATGTGGCCCTGATCGCCGCCATTGAGGCGACGGCAGAGGCACTTACCTGCCCCGTGGTGCTGGAAGGCTACGAACCACCGCGTGATCCGCGCCTGCAGAAGATGCAGATCACCCCGGACCCGGGCGTGATCGAAGTGAATGTGCAACCGGCGTCGAGCTGGCCGGAGCTGACCCACATCGTGCACACGCTCTACGAACAGGCACGGCAGACGCGGCTTGGCACCGAGAAGTTCATGCTGGATGGACGTCACACCGGCACCGGTGGTGGCAATCATGTGACACTCGGCGCTGCGAAGCCCGAAGACAGCCCCTTCCTGCGTCGCCCCGATCTGCTGGGCAGTCTGCTGCGCTTCTGGCAGAACCACCCCAGCCTGTCCTATCTGTTCTCCGGCCAGTTCATCGGCCCGACCAGCCAGGCGCCGCGTGTGGATGAAGCCCGCGACGACAATCTCTACGAACTGGAGATCGCCCTGCAGCAGATCCAGAGCGAGACCACCGGGCAGTACTGGCTGGTCGACCGCATCCTGCGCAATTTCCTGGTGGATCTCACCGGCAACACACACCGTGCCGAGTTCTGCATCGACAAGCTCTACTCGCCCGACAGCGCCAGCGGACGACTGGGTATCGTCGAGTTCCGCAATTTCGAGATGCCGCCGCACTGGCAGATGAGCGCGCTGCAGGTGCTGCTGCTGCGCACCCTGGTCGCCCATTTCTGGCAGAAGCCATACACACGAGCGCTGATCAACTGGGGCACCGAACTGCATGACCGTTTCATGCTGCCGCACTTCGTGTGGGAGGACCTGGGCTGGGTGATCGACGATCTCGCGAAGGCGGGTTATCCCCTGCAGCTGGACTGGTTCGCACCCTTCCGGGAATTTCGCTTTCCGCACTGCGGCAGCATTCATGTGGCCGGCATCCAGCTGGAGCTGCACCGCGCCATCGAGCCCTGGCATGTGCTGGGCGAGGAGTCCACCGGGCAGGGCACGGCGCGCTACGTGGATTCATCGGTGGAGCGCCTGCAGATCCGCACGCGCAACATGACCGGCAACCGCTTCATCGTGACCTGCAATGGCCGCAAGGTGCCAATGCGCAGCACCGGTACCGAGGGCGAGTTCGTCGGGGGAATCCGATACAAGGCGTGGGCGCCGTGGTCAGCGCTGCACCCCACCATCGGCGTGCATTCGCCGCTGGTGATCGATGTGGTGGATGTTCATCACCAGCGTTCTCTGGGCGGCTGTACCTATCATGTGGCACATCCGGGCGGTCGCCACTACGAGACTTTCCCGGTCAATGCCAACGAAGCGGAAGCCCGCCGCGGCGCGCGCTTCTGGCAGCATGGGCATACCCAGGGCGTGATGGCGCTGGACCTGGGCGAGCCCCATGAAGCGCATCCCTACACGCTGGACCTGCGCTTCCGGGCTCGCCGCTGAGAGTCAGCCCGCGTTGCGCAGGGCGGCGATGCGGGCGGGCAGCGGCGGGTGCGACATCAACAGGCCGGCCAGGGACCCGATGCTCTTGCTGTTGATGCCGAAGGCCACGAGCTCATCAGGCAGGGCAGCCGCCTGACCCATCTGCAGCCGCTCCAGGGCGGCGATCATGTTCTGCCGGCCTGCCAGGCGGGCACCGCCCGCGTCGGCGCGGAATTCACGCTGACGGCTGAACCACATCACGATGATGGACGCCAGAATGCCCAGCACCAGTTCGGCCACGATGGTGGTGATCCAGAATGCCGGGCCGTGACCGCGCTCGGTCTTGAAGACCACGCGGTCCACAAAGTGCCCGATCACCCGCGAGAAGAAGATCACGAAGGTGTTCACCACGCCCTGGATGAGTGTCAAGGTGACCATGTCGCCGTTGGCCACGTGACTCACTTCGTGAGCGAGCACGGCCTCGGCCTCCGGACGCGTCATGTTCTGCAGCAGGCCCGTGCTCACGGCCACCAGCGAACTGTTGCGCGAGGCGCCCGTGGCAAAGGCATTCACCTGGGGCGAATCGAAGATGGCCACTTCCGGCATGCCGATGCCGGCTTCCTGCGCCTGACGCCGAACGGTCTCCACCAGCCACTGCTCGGTGCTGTTGGCAGGCGCGGTGATGACGCGCGCGCCGGTGCTGCGCTTGGCCATCCACTTGGACATGGCCAGCGAGATGAAGGCGCCGCCAAAGCCGAAGACAGACGAGAAGATCAACAGGCTGTTGAGATCGAGCCCGGCGCCCTGCTCGTCAAGAATACGTTCCACCCCGAGCAGTCGCAGGGTGATGCTCAGGACCACAATGATGGCCAGGTTGGTCATCAGGAACAGTGCTATGCGTTTCATGGCGCGTCAAAGCCTCGTCAAGTGTCAGCCCAGCAGCGACTCGATGTCGTCTGCGCGGGCAGGTGGATGGATCAGGTGCTGTTCCGCGTCATAGAGCGGATCGCTGCGTGGCATCTCGCGGAAGATCAGGTCGAAGTGCTTCTGCACGCGCCCGAGGTTCACCACCGAGATACCACTGGAGAAACCGAACCAGACGTACAATCCATTCATGTTGCGGAACATGGCGGGAATATGATGGGGGCCGGCAATGGTGCCTTCAAGGTAGTGCTGGTAGAGGATCGGGATGTCGTCCAGGGTCACCTTGCCCACGAACAGCATGGGAATGATTTCCGGGACTCCGGAATTGATGGCGCTGCGAATGAAGTTCACGTTCTCGACGAAGCCGCGCAGATACGACAGGTCCTTGGTGAACACCGAGCCACCGGCCAGCGTGCCGCCCCGGAACACCCGCTGCGTGATGCGATAACTTTCACGCTCGCCCAGGCCACGGTTCACGAAGTGACGGTAGACCTCGATGAAATCCGCGCCCTGCTCTGCCATGTCCACGGCTACCACGCGATCACTCACCCGCAACGCACGCTGGGGATAGGAGCTGAAGGTCAGGGTTTCCATCAGCACCGCCAGCCCCTCCTGACAGGCCGTCACCCGCGGTGAGCCCACGCTGAGCCAGCTGGCCCAGGGCTGCCGGCGCCCGTTCAGGGTGGTGCCCACGTGCACCCAGCCCTCGTGCACTTCCAGGATCTGCAGGTCGAATTCCGAGAAGTCGGAGTCCTGATTGATTTTGATGTAGTCGCCCCCGGCGGCGGCGTCGGAGACGATGCCGTCGCTGAGCATCACCCGGATGTCGCCGGCCGGGAAATAGTTCTGCAGGCGCTGGCGCAGGATGTGCACCGCTTCAGCTGCCGCAATGGTCTTGCCGTAGGGGCGGCTCATGTGTTCCGCGGCTGGCAGCGAGAAGATCTGACAGAGTTTCTCGCCCAGCTTGCGCAGCGTCTTGCGGTCACCGCGCAAACGGTCGGAGGCCGAGCCGTAGAGTTCACGACTGATTTGACCAAAACCTGGCTGGCCTCTGGTCTTCAGCAGATCGATCACCAGCAGGTACTGTTCGAGGGTGGCGCACAAAATGCTGCCCAGACCATCCTGCGTGCCGAGCTGACGCCGCACATCCTCGCGCAGTTCGCGGAAGCGCTCGGCGAGCCTGTCAGGCTGGAAATTCAGAGCGATGGCCTCGTAATAGGCCTGGTCGACCGGCGGCAGGCGCGTGCCCTTGCCGGCGAGGAAGTCCTGCTCGAAACGGGCAGGCCACTTGATGGCATCGAGTATCCGGATGGGCTGCTGCAGCGCGATCAGTCGATCCGAGAGCGTCCTGACGCACTGGCGATACTCCGAAGGGGTCATCCGATATACAGCTCCTGCTGCAGGGCACGGGTAATCTGCACCAGCGCGATGCGCTGCTCTTCGACGGCCAGAATCTGGAAGGTGTAGCCCTCCAGTTCCAGGACGGCGCCCACCTCGGGCAGCCCGTCGAACTTGCTCATCAAAAAGCCCGCCAGAGTCGCGAAATCGTCGATGTCGGCATCGAACAGACCGGTCTCCAGCACGCGGGACAGCTCGTGCAGGTCGGCGTGGCCAGCCACGCGCCACTGCCCCTCTTCCAGCGCCTCGATGGCCGGTGTTTCGTCTTCGTCCGGGAATTCGCCGGCGATGGCCTCGAACACGTCGATAGGGGTAATCAGTCCTGCGATGGTGCCGTACTCGTCCACCACCAGCACCAGCTGACCACGGGAGCGGCGCAGGGTCTCGATCAGCGGCAGCACCGCAATCGAATCGGGCACATATATCGGCTTGCGCAGGGAATCGCGCAGCGTGATGCGACCATTGACGGCCAGGTCATTGAGCAGATCCTTGGCGCGGGCGATGCCCACGATCTCGTCCAGACTGCCCTTGCAGACCGGGAAAAAGCTGTGCGGTGTCTCGATCAGCATGGCGCGGATGGTGCCCACGTCGTCGTCCGGGTCCACCCAGGAGATGTCGGTGCGCGGCGTCATGAGCGAGCGCACGGAGCGCTCGGCGAGAGTCAGCACGCCCGTGACCATGTTGCGCTCGGCCACATGAAAGGCGGCCTCTTCTTCGGCGGCCGCCTTCTCGTCCACCGTCTCTGGCTGATCATAGGCACGTCCGCCCAGCAGGCTCAACACGGCAGCCGCGGTGCGCTCGCGCAGCGGACGACGGGCCTCGTTCTTCTGCCGATTGCGGTTGGCCACCTGATTGAGGAACTCGATGGTGATGGAGAAGCCGATGGCGGCGTAGAGATAGCCCTTGGGAATGTGGAAGCCGAAGCCCTCGGCCACCAGACTCAGACCGATCATCAGCAGGAAGCTCAGGCACAACACCACGACGGTCGGGTGCCTGTCGACGAACTCCGTCAGCGGCTTGGAGGCCAGCAGCATGATGGAGACCGAAATCACCACGGCCGTCATCATCACGTAGATGTTGTCGACCATGCCAACCGCCGTGATCACGGCATCGAGCGAGAATACGGCATCGAGCACCACGATCTGCGACACCACCAGCCAGAAGCCGGCGTAGACACGGTTCTCGAGATGGACGCGCATGGAACCTTCCAGTCGCTCGTGCAGCTCGGTGGTGGCCTTGAACAACAGGAACAGACCGCCAAACAGCAGGATCAGGTCGCGCCCCGAGAATGGCAGGCCGAAGGCCGTGAACAAGGGAGTTGTCAGGGTCACCAGCCAGGACACGACGCTGAGCAGGGCGAGCCGCATGATGACGGCCAGCCCCAGCCCGATGATGCGGGCCTTGTCGCGCTGATGCGGGGGAAGTTTGTTCGCCAGGATGGCAATGAAGACCAGATTGTCGATGCCCAGCACGACCTCGAGAATGATCAAGGTCATGAGGGCGACCCATAACGAGGGGTCCAACAGCAATTCCATAAATCCTCTGCGGGTGGAAGGGGGAGCCCGAGTGTAGCCGGGAATCATGACGAAGGTAAACGCCGCGCATGGCCGGTCTGCTTGCAGAAGGCCTTGGCCGCCGAGGTATACCCGCAAGCGCACGCGGTGCCATAATCGCCACAGCCCCAAGAGCCGCCATGACAAGGTCCATGAATTCTCGCTGTCTGAATCTGCTGATGCTGCTCTGCCTGAGCGCCCCTGCCCTGGGGCAGGACGCAGACCCCCGGCCGCAGATTCTCATCACCGGCGCCAGCGCCGCCCTGGAAGCCAATATCCAGGCGCTGCTCTCGATTGACGGCGAACGCTGCGACGCCGACCAGGCCCTGCTCGACGCTCGCCGCCCGGCCCTGCGCCGCGAGATCGAACGGGCGGCACAGGGGCTGGGCTTCTATCGCCTCACCCACAGTCTGGACTTCAGCCGGCAGGATGACTGTTGGGCACTGCGTATCGACGTAGTGCCCGGCGAACCCGTCCTGTTCGGCAATGTCGACGTGCGCTTTACAGGCGCGGATGCCGAGGCCGCCGCGCCCTTCGCCACCTTGCTCGCCAGCTCGCCGGTGGTCAGCGGCGCCGTGCTCAATCATCGCCTCTACGAGAACCTGAAGTCGTCCCTGAGCGCCCTGGCCGTGGAGAACGGCCACTTCAGCGCCCGTTTCTCGCGCTCGGAACTCGCCATCGACCTGGCACGCAATCGCGCCGACGTCATGATCGATTTCGACCCGGGTCCGCGTTACGGCTTCGGCACCATCAATATCAGCCCCATCGACGAGCTGTCGGATCGCTTCATCTCGCGCTTCGTGCCTTTTGCGCCCGGCGCGCCCTATTCCACCGAGGCCCTGGTGGAGCTGCGCGAGAGCTTCAACAACAGCCAGTACTTCATGGATGTCGCGGTCACGCCTCAGCTGAGCTCGGCGCAGTCCGCCACCGATGCTGCCGCGCGCAGCGTGCCCGTGAACATTGCCCTGCAGGTGCGGCCGCGCCGCTCCTGGACAGGCGGGCTCGGCGTGACCACGGACAACGGCCCGCGCATGACAGGCACTTACGAGGACCGCTACTTCAACCGCTCGGGCCACCGGCAGAACGGCGACGTGGCGCTCTCGACCATGGAGAATCGCGCCAACTTCAGCCACATCATCCCCATGGCGGACCCAGCCACGGAAAGCCTCAGCCTCTCTCTGGGCTATGTGGGCCAGGACAACGACACCTTCAGCACCGATACCTACAAGCTGGGGGTGAGCTACCGCTCCACCATCGACATTGCGCTGCTCGGAGACGAGTGGCTGCAGAACATCTTCAGCAACTTCCAGCGCGAGAACAGTGCGCTGAACACCGTGACAGTGAACGCCCACGAGAGCAGCAACCTGACCATCTCGGGCATCAACTGGACCCGCACGGCGGCCGACGACCCGATCTTCCCGACACGAGGCTGGCGCGTGTTCACCCAGCTCAGCGGCGCCTCCAACGCGTTTCTGTCCGACTTGAGCTTCCTGCAGCTGTATGCCAGCGGCAAGTTTGTCCACACCCTGGGCCCCGGTCGCCTGCTGGCGCGCATGGAAGCCGGCACCACGCTGGTGGACGGCGTAAGCGAACTGCCCGTCTCGATACGCTATTTCACCGGCGGCGATCAGAGTGTGCGGGGCTATCCATTCGGCAGCCTGGGAGCGCTCAATGCGCTGGGCGAGGTGATCGGCGGCAAGCATCTGCTGACCGCCAGCGTCGAATACGATTTCAGCGTGCGCCCGAGCTGGAAGCTCGCCGTGTTCATGGACGCGGGCAATTCCTTCGCCGACTTCAATACGGTCACCCTCCACAAGAGCGCGGGCCTGGGCCTGCGCTGGCTGTCGCCCATCGGCCCCATCCGCGCCGACATCGCCAAGGGCCTTGACGACGGCAACTTCCGTCTGCACATCACCATGGGGCCGGACCTGTGAGAGCGCTGCTGCGTCGCCTTCTGATCACCCTGGCCGCCCTCGCGGGCTTGGTCCTGCTGCTGCTCGCCGCTCTGGCCGCCGTGATCAGCACGCCGGCTGGCAGTCGCTGGGCGCTGAATCAGGCCGGCGCCATGGCGGCCACTGCCAGCCTGGAGATCGGCGTCGGGAGTCAGAGCGGTACCCTGCTGCGCGGCCTGCAGCTGCAGGACCTGTCGCTGCGCGTGGGCGCCAACCGCATTGCGGTGCAGACGCTGCAAGTGCGTTGGAACCCGTTCAGTCTGCTGGGCGGCACCCTGGTGCTGGACGAGCTGCAGATACGGGGTCTGCAAGTGGCGTGGACGAGCCTCCCCTCCAGCACCGCGGCGCCTGCCCCGTCAGCGCTGCTGGCGGCGAGTCTGCCTTTGCCGATTGCGCTGGAACTGGATGCCCTGGGCCTTGAACAGGCCAGACTGGACATCGACGGCACCTTGCTCGAGATCGAGCAGGCCGCCCTGCATGCCAGCCTGCGTGGCACCACGCTGGTGCTGGATGCGCTGCGCCTCGACACGCCAGCCTTGCAGGTTCGCGGCGCGCTGCGGGCCGACCTGACTGGCAGTATCCCGCTGCGTGGCACGCTGGACTGGCAGTTGGACACCAGCAGTACTGGCAGCGCCATGGCAGCCGGGCAGCTGGCCGTCAGCGGCACGCTTGACACCCTCAGTCTGTCACACAGCCTTGTCGATCCCCTGCAGATCGAGAGCCAGGGGAGCCTCGTGCTCCATCTGGCCAGTGGAGCGGGCGAACCCCGGCTTGGTCTGACGCATACGCTGCAAGCGCAGTCGCTCAGTGCCCTGCTGCCTGCCGCCGGCAGGGAGGTGCGCATCCGTCAGGCCGAGGTCCGAACCACTGGCTGGCTGGATGCCATGCAGATCAGCGGCCTGGGCGCACTGAGTCTGGCGGACGCCAGTGGCGCCGTGCTGCTTGACGAGCTCGCTCTGAACTGGAATGCCATGTTGCAGGGCTCGCCGCTGCCCCCCAGGTTTCCACTCGGGGTGCTCAGGCTCAGCTGGTCCACCAGCAGCGCCGAGCCCTGCAACAAGGCAAGCCAGTTCAGAGCGAGCTCGG
>JBEDFR010000029.1:0-27389 GCA_041175045.1 Pseudomonadota bacterium
GTGCTGAGTCGCCTGCCGACCTTCAGCGCGGAAGCAGCCGGGGAGTTGAGCGTTGGCGAGAACGGCTGGCAGCAGGCGCGAGGCTCGGTGTCCGGTCCCCTCGGCGAGCAGCTTGCGGCACGGCTCTCCGTGCAGGCCACGCAGCGCGACGGTGTGCTGCGCCACGTGCGCAGCGGTCATGACCTGAACACGGTGGACAATTACGCTCTGCGCGGCCAGCTGCTGTGGCAGCCTGCGGATGCGCTGTCGCTGCGCCTGGTGGCCGATGCGTCCGACCTCGATGCCGTCTGTTGCACCCAGAGCTTCCTGCGCGTGGGCACCAGCCTGCGCAGCCCGGCACGACAGTTCCCCGCGCTGGCGGCGGGGCTGGGCTATGCGCCGCCCAGTCGCGATGTCTACGAGCGGCGCAGCGACATCGACGTGGAGCCGATGATCGACACCCAGGACGGCGGCGTCTCGCTCATCACTGACTGGCAGCTGACCAGCGGCACGTTTACGTCCGTCTCGGCCTGGCGCTACTGGGACTGGGATGTGGCCAATGACCGCGACTACACCGGCATCCCCATCCAGAGCGTGCAGCGTATTCCCTCGCGCCAGGACCAGTACAGCCAGGAGCTGCGCTACGCCTCGGATGCCTCGCAGCGTCTGCGCCACGTCAGCGGGGTGTACTGGTTCAAGCAGGACATCGGCGGCAGCCCCACCAGCGTGTATGGCCCCGAGGCCACCTGGTGGCTGCTCGATCAGGCGAACTTCAGTGAGCCGCTGCCACGCAATCTGCTGGACGGCTATGCCCAGAGCGGCCGCTCGCAATTCGAGATGCGCAGCCGCGCCGTGTTTGCCGAGGCCAATTACGACCTCACGCCGGCGCTGGTGGCCACGCTCGGGCTGCGCTACACCCATGAGGACAAGCGCGGGCATTACGCGACGCAGGTGAGTGGTGGAGCGGATCTGAGCGGCCTGCCGGCGGCCACCCGCTCCGAGCTCACACGCGCGCAACTGTCGATCTTCCGGCCGCAGCGCTACAGCGCGCAGGACGCTGGCGGCAATCTGTCGGGTCGCGCGAATCTGGCCTGGCAGCTCAGCGATGCGCTGCTGAGCTACGCCAGCGTGGCCTATGGCTACAAGTCCGGCGGCTTGAACATGTCCGGCCTGCCGCTGGATGCCGCCAACCAGCCGGCGCTGGCCACTGCCATCATCGACGACGAGCGCAACAGCACGCTGGAGCTGGGGGTGAAATCCACGCTGCTGGGGAGCCGCGCCACGCTCAACCTGGCGGCCTTTCACACCACGGTGCGGGACTATCAGACCAATGTGGTGTCCAGTCTGGAGACGGCGGCGCTGCGCTCCTACCCGGCCAATGTGCCCGCGGTGCGCGTGCGCGGCCTGGAGGCGGATCTGCTTGCCGCCCCGGTGGACGCGCTGAGCCTGCGCGCCTCGCTTGCCTGGGCCGATGGGGAGCACCGGGATTACCCAGCCGGCCCCTGTCCGCTGGAGGTGCAGACGGCAGGCACCGCCGCCTGTGACCTCAGTGGCACGCGCCTGCCCGGGCTGTCACGCTGGGTCGGTTCGATCGGTGTGGACTACCGCCAGCCACTGGGCGGCGGCGCGCTGGTATGGCATCTGGACGCCCTGGCCCGCAGTGGCTACAACAGCGACACGGCCGGCTCGCGCTTCACGACCATCGCCGGCCATGCCCTCGTCAATGCCAGCGTCGGTTACCAGTTTCAGAATGGCTGGTTCGTCGATGTCTTCGCCCGCAATCTGCTGGACAGGGACTACATCACCGCCCTGACGGTGCAGACCGGCAACTCCGGCTTGATTCTCGGGCAGCCTGGCGATCCGCGCCTGCTGGGGGTGTCGCTGCGCGTGCGCTGGTGAGGCATACTGCGCGGCACATCAGGAGCCCATCATGCAGAGCAAATCACATTGGGAAAATGTCTACACCAGCAAGGCTGCCACCCAGGTCAGCTGGTTCCAGGAGCATGCCGAGAAATCCCTGCAGCTGATCACCCGGCATCGACCCCCGCCTGCGGCCGCCGTCATCGACGTGGGCGGCGGAGCCTCCACCCTGGTGGATGATCTGCTCGATGCGGGCTATCGTCAGCTGAGTGTGCTGGATCTGTCCGGCGCCGCGATCGCCACCGCGCGTGCGCGGCTGGGTGATCGCGCCGCACAGGTGCAGTGGCTGGAAGCCGATGTCCTGAGCGCCGAACTGCCGGCAGCCGCCTACGATGTCTGGCACGATCGTGCCGTGTTTCACTTCCTCACCAGTGCCGAGGAGCGCGCAGCCTATGTGCGGCAGGTGCTGCACGCGGTAAAGCCGGGCGGCCTGGTGATCGTCGCTACCTTCGCGCAGGACGGCCCTGTCCAGTGCAGCGGTCTGCCCGTCGTGCGCTACAGCGCCACCGGCCTGCACGGCGAGTTCGGCGCGCCTTTCGAGCTGCTCGGGCACGAGAAGGAAACCCACCGCACCCCCGCCGGTCACGAGCAGAAATTCGTTTACTGCTTCTGCCGAAGGAGAGCGTCCTGATGGCTGCCCACACCTCTCGCGTCACGCTTCACATGGCCGCCAGTCTCGATGGCTTTATCGCCCGTGCCGATGGCAGCGTGGACTGGATGGAGACCCACGATGAGTTTGCCGGGGGCGAGACGCTCGACCCCGCGTATATCGAGGCCTTCCTGCAGGGTATCGACTGCTATGTGATGGGCTCGCGCACCTACGAGACGGCATTGAATTTCGAGGCACAGGGCTTTGGCTGGGCCTATGGTGACAAACCGGTGCACGTGCTCACGCATCGCGAGCTGCCGTGCTCGCGCAGCACGGTGCGGTTCTACCAGGGCGATCTGGCCGCCCTGCTGCAGGTGCTGCGCGCTCGGCATCGGGCGATCTGGTGCGCGGGCGGTGGTGCGCTCGCTGGCGAGTGCCTGCGTCGGGGGCTGGCCGATGAATTGCGCTACTCGATCCTGCCGGTGGCGATCGGCACAGGCATCGCCTTCTTTGACCGGCTGGACAAGGACGTGTCCCTGCATCTGACCGAGGTCAGGGCTTACAAGAGCGGCACCGTGGCGCTGTGCTACGACATCCTGCATGCGCCTGCCCCGACCCCCTGACGCGCGCCTGCGCCGCGCGGGCCGCTGAGCAAACTCATGACCGATCTGTCCTACTGGCTCCTGTTCCTGTCCGCCGCCATGGCGCTCAATCTCTCGCCCGGACCCGACCTGTTCTTCGTGCTCGCGCGCACCCTGGCCCACGGTCGGCAGGTGGGCATGGCGGCGGTGTGCGGGGTGTGCAGCGGCGCCATGGTGCATGTGGTGGCCGCTGCTCTGGGTCTTTCGTTGCTGCTCAGTGCTGCGCCGTGGCTGTTCAGCGTGCTGCAGTATGTTGGCGGCGCCTATCTCGTCTATCTCGGTGTCGGCATGTGGCGCTCTGCTGGAGCCGCGCTGCTGCCGCGGCCGGACGCTGCGCGCCGCACCACCCTCGTGCAGACTTTCTGGCAGGGCGTGCTGGTGGACGTGCTCAATCCCAAGGTGATTCTGTTCTTCCTCGCCTTTCTGCCGCAGTTCGTGCGCGCGGACCACGGCAGTGCCGGCGCGCAATTGCTGCTGCTGGGCACGCTGGTGGTGTGCGGCGCCTTTCTGGTGGAGGCCCTCGCGGTGCTGGCGGCGGACCGCCTGACGGCCTGGTTGCGGGATCAGACCCGCGTGGCCTGTGTGCTGGAGCGTGGCCTGGGCATGGCCATGATGGGGCTGGGGGTGTTGCTGGCCTTCACGGTGTTGTAAGGCGCCCTGCAAGCCCCCTGCCCGGAGAGGTTAGCGCGCTGAACAGCGGCTGGCGCTCAAGCGCACGCCCGGCTCGAAGGGCATGGGCGTGATGTCGCCCTGACTGGCAAGCTCGTCGAAAGCCACCTGCTGCAGTGCGCGCGTCTGCTGCATCGTCATGCCCAGCTCGAAGGCGGAGCACTCGTTGTCGCCCAGCGAGCGCGGGTCCAGCCCCGTCAGCCGGCCGAAGACCACCAGCGCTTCCAGATAATAGCCATGGGTGCTGGCGTGGTACTGGTCGTAGGTCCACAGGTCCACCTTGCCGAAGTCGATGCCGTCATAGGGGTTGGCATCGGCCACGCCTGTCTCCATGGCCCGCGTCCAGGCCTCGCCCACCGGAATCACGCTGCGTACGTTCGGCGCCACAGCCGCCAGGTCATAGGCCGCGCGCACATCGTTGGCCATCGCCTCGATGGGCTGGCCGGCCCAGGCGCCGTCGTCGGGATAGGTTTCATCGGCACGTGACCAGGTGGCCATCAGATGGATGTCCACGGCCGGGTTGCGCTCGACCAGGATGTCCGCCATCTGCTGCGTGGTGGCCACCAGCTTGGCCGGGTTTCCCGGCGCGTCGAAATCCAGCGTGCTCTGGCCGTGCATCACCACGGTGTCCCAGGGGGTTCGGGCGATAAGGCCCAGGCGATTCGCCAGGTGAAAGTCCAGGCCGCTGCCCGGCTCGGTTTCCAGGGAGACGTCGTAGTCCAGGCCCGCCTGCTGGGTGAAGGACTTGAACAGCGCCGGCACGCCGCCGATGCCCAGATTGTTCAGATCGGTCACCGTGTCGGGCCGGTAGAAGCGCACGGCCGAGCCGGCGCCGAAGGTGAAGCTGTTGCCGATGAACAGGACGCTGCCCTCGGCCAGGGCCTGGCTGGATGTCAGCAGCAGGCTGACGGCAAGTGTAGGAAGTGTGCGCATGTGGATTCCCCTTTTCTTGTGATTGTCGTCGTCAGTCGTGACGCGGCTGGGCTACTCTAGCCACTGCGCCGCCCACATGCCAGCGTGGCAGTGGGGACCGTCTCGCCGCAGGCGATCTGATCGGCGCAAGGTCCGCTCCTTGCATGACTCCCGCCGTCGCCCGCGCAGGCTTGACTTTGCCTGCCCGATGCCGACTAATCAGGCGCATCTGGCGCCTCTTCCCATTCAATGAAAACGACCCGGGAGTCCCATCGTGATCCGTCTTCCCCGCAAGCCGCTTGTCGCTGCCCTGCTGTGTCTGAGTGCCTCGCCCCTGGTGGCGCAGGAGCCCGACTGGACGGCGCTCGACGCCGAAACTCTGGAACATTTTCAGGCCATGGTGCGCATCGACACGGCGGATCCGCCCGGCCGCGAGATCGAGCTGACGAACTACATCACCGGCGTGCTGGATGCCGAAGGCATCGAGTACGAGGTGCACTCGCTCGAGGCCGAGCGGCCCAATATCGTGGCCCGCCTGCGTGGCAACGGCAGCAAGCGTCCCTTGCTGCTGATGGCGCATCAGGACACGGTGAACGTGGATGCCAGCAAGTGGACCTTCCCGCCTCACAGCGCCGCGCGCGACAGTGGCTGGATCTATGGCCGGGGCACGCTGGATGACAAGGACAATCTGGTGGCCTCGCTGATGACACTGATCCTGCTCAAACGCCAGGGGGTGGCGCTGGACCGCGACGTGATCCTGCTGGCCGAATCCGGCGAAGAGGGCGCCACCCAGATCGGTATCCAGTTCATCGTGAACGAACATTTCCCGTCGATCGACGCCGAGTACTGCCTGGCCGAGGGTGGCAGTGTAGTGCGCCAGAACGGGGCAGTGTTCTACACCTCGGTGCAGACAGTCGAGAAACTGCCGCGCGGCATCGTGCTCACCAGCAACGGGGTGGCCGGGCATGGCTCCGTGCCACTGCAGTCCAATGCCATCGTGGCGCTGTCACGCGCGGTGGCCACCATCGCCGACTGGCAGCCGCCGATTCGCCTGAGCGACACCACCACTTCCTATTTCTCGCGTCTGGCGTCCATTTCCGAGCCGGAGGCTGCCGCACGCTATCGCGCCGTGCTGAGCCCCTATTCCGCCGAAGGCCAGCAGGCCGTGGAATACCTGAAGCAGTACGAGCCACGCAATGCGGCAGTGCTGTTCAGTACCATTTCGCCCAATATCATCGAGGGCGGCTATCGCTCGAACGTGATTCCCTCCGAAGCCAGTGCCACGCTGGATGTGCGCCTGTTGCCGGACGAAGACGCGCCGGCCTTTCTGGAACAGGTGCGGCAGGTGATCAATGACCCGCAGGTGAATGTGGACTGGGGTTCGCGCAATCAGCGCCCCGGCGCCTCGACCTCGCTGGACACCGATGCCTACCGCGTCATCGAGTCCGTCTTCGGTGCGAGCTATGGCGCGCCGGTGCTGCCGGTGATGAGCACAGGTGCCACCGACATGGCCTACCTGCGCGCCCGTGGCATCCAGTGCTATGGCGTGGGTCCGGCCATCGACGCCGAGGACGGCCCGCTGGGCTTTGGTTCCCACAGCGATCAGGAACGTATCATCGAGGCCGAGCTGTACCGCTTCGTGCAGACCTTCTACAGGACAGTGGGGGAGATTGCCGCCACGCCCTGAGGCAGTGGCGCGCACACCAGCATCTTCGCGAAGCTCTGCAGATGCACCTGTTCCTGCAATGCCAGGCCGCTGCGCGCCAGCAGCGCCTGCCACTGCGCCAGTGTGCGTTCCCGCCCGCGCGTGCCGATGAACATCTGCATGTCGAAGGACGCCGTGTTCAGATCGGCTCCGGACTCCGGCATTACCACTTCCAGAATCACCAGTGTGGCACCCGTGCTGCCGATCCCGCGCCGCACCGCGTGCAGAATTCTTTCGCAGTGCGCGTCATCAAAGCCATGCAGCAGCGCGCTGAGCAGATAGACATCTGCGGCGCTCTCTGCGGCGGGCACCTCACTCAGGGCATCGCCTCCGACAAAACTCATCCGCTCGCTCGTCTGGTTCTGTGCTGTGTTCTGCTGCGTCTTCAGCACCTTGTCGATAATGGCAGGCCGGTCCTGCACCAGCGCGCTCAAGCCCGGATGACGCCGCAGAATCGCACGCGCCTTGCTGCCTGCAGAGCCGCCCACATCGATCACGCGGCGAAAGCGCCCCCAGTCGAAATCCGTCGCGAAGCTGTCCCCGGCAAGGGCCTCCACGCTGTCCATGGCTTTCGAGAACAGGTGGTCGAAATCCGGGTGTGTGTCCATGTAGTCGAACAGCTCCTGTCCGAACTGCAGGGCGAAGGGCGGCTGCCCCGTGCGCATGCCCTGCTCGAGCGACTCCAGCCACGGCAGGCTCATCTCGGGGGAATTGTGCATGAGCACCATGGCGCGCATGCTCTGCGGATGGTCTTCGCGCAGAAAGTGCGACACGGCACTGTTGCGGAAGTGTCCGGGTGCGCTCTGCTCGAACACGCCCAGTGCCGCGAGCAGATTCAGCAGACGCTGCAGCGGGTCGGCAGCCACGGCGCAGCGCGCCGCCAGCGTGTCCACCGGCAGCGCCACGTCACCCAGAGCACCCGCAAGGTCCAGCCGCGCAGCCACGTACAGCGCGCGGGACTGCCAGAACGCCGAGCCGATCTGCAGCAGCTGGAAGGGTGCGGGCGTGGTGCGCCGGGGCAGGGCCTGCAACCAGGCGGCGAATTTCAGCAGGCGGGCGAAGCGGCGCACCGCGCCTTTGTTCTTCTGCAGTGTCATGCGTCTCTCCCGAGTCCGGCCGCGAACAGGCGGCCGTTGAAGGCCGCGAGTGCGGCGAGAAAGCTGGCGTCCATCGGGCGCTCCATCTGTTCCTCGAAGATGTCCTTGAGCAGGATCGGTGTCATCGCCAGGCTCACGAAGGCCAGGCGCAGCAGGTCCGGGTCGAGCTCTGGTGCCACGTCGCCCTCGCGCTTCATCTGTGCCACGCGGCGTGCCCCCCGGGTGCGGCCACGTTCCAGCAGCTGCTGAATGAAGCGCCGGCCCGGCCCCTGGTTCAGCGCCAGCACCTTGAGGATCAGGCGCGGAAACTCCGGCCGGGCGCTCATGGTGTTGTAGTAAAGCTGCAGGTACTCCCCGAAGCCCGTCGGCGTGTGCAGCAGCGCGCTGTCCAGCACGTCCAGCAGCGGGCTGAGGGTCGCACGGATCATTTCCTCGTAGAGCCCTTCCTTGCTGCCGAAGTAGTAGCGGATCATCGAGACATTGGCGCCGGCACGCTCGGCAATGAGCCGGGTGGTGACACGGTGGTAGTCGTCCGCGAGGAAGCAGTCCAGGGCGGCAGCCAGCAGACGCGCACGCACTGTCTCGGCGGAGGGGAGGGCGGACTCGGGATCGGGGCAGTGCTGGGTCATGGCGCGGCACTCATGGGGCAGTTGGCAAGAGCCTAGCACCACGCTGCCACGCTCCCCAGCGCTTTCGCCAATCAGAATCGCGGGCTTGATTGACGCAAACCGCGTTGCCTGGTGGTGCTGCGCCGGGCTATCGTGCCGACCTCGTGACGCTGACATCCAAGGAGATGCCCATGCCCGGCCAGTACCCCGACCGTATCCGCCAGTTGCCGCTCTACGATGGCCGCTTCGATGCCTACAGACTGCAGGCCCAGGGGGCCGATGTCCTGTTTGCCTCCTATGCCGCAGGCACCGAGATTGCCCCCCACACCCACGACACGGACAACTACGGCGTCATCACGCGCGGTGAACTGATACTCACGCAGAACGGGGTGACCACCCGGCATGGTCCCGGCGACTGGTATCACGTGGCCGCCCATGTGGAACACGCAGCACGTTTCGAGGTGGCGACGGACGAAGTGGAATTCTGGTTCACACCCTGAGAGCCCTGGTTGTCGGGGCGTGAACCAACAGCAGCCGGCATCCATGCCAGTGTGTCCGTGATCAATCGTCAGCCAGAGAAGGGGAGGTGTCGGCGATAAAGATGTTCCAGAAGGCCAGGAACACGGCGGCGATCAGCGGGCCGATCACGAAGCCGTTGATGCCCAGCAGCGCGATGCCACCCATGGTGGAGAACAACACGATGTAGTCGGGCAGCTTGGTGTCGCGGCCCACCAGGATGGGGCGCAGCACATTGTCGGCCAGCCCGATGATCAGGGCGCCGTAGGCCACCAGCACCGAGGCGTCGAACCAGGCGCCCGTGGCATACAGATACAGCGCGACGGGGGCCCACACCAGCGCGGCGCCCACGGCAGGAATCATCGACAGGAAGGCCATCACCACCGCCCACAGGATCGGTGCGGGAATGTCCAGCAGCCAGAAGATCAGCCCGCCCAGCGCGCCCTGCACCATGGCCACCAGCAGATTGCCCTTCACCGTGGCGCGAGTGACTTCCACGAACTTGCGGAACAGCAGCTGCTTGCGCGTTTCGCTCAGGGGCACGGCGGCGTCCATGAGAGCCAGCAGCCGATCCCCGTCGCGCAGCAGGAAGAAGGTGAGGTAGAGCATGAGGACCAGCTTGACGGTGAAGTTGACCGTGTTGCGGCCGATGGCCAGAGCCTGTTGGGCGATGAGTTCGCTGATGCCGGTGGCGGAGCTGGCGAGATAGGCGCGAATGCTGTTGGTGTCCACTCCCGTGCGCTCCATCAGGGATGGCACGAACGGGACGGCATTCACCACCTGGTCGATGAACTGGGCCGGCTCGATCTGGCGCGACTCGATCATGGCGTAGAAGGCCGCGCCCTGCTGGATGAAGGCCGACAGCAGCGCCAGCACCGGGATGATGACGATCACCGACAGGGTCAGCAGGGTGATGAGCGCGGTGAGCGTGCGGCGCTGCCCGAGCCGTGGCAGCAGCCGCACCTGCATGGGGGCGAACAGCACGGTGACCACGGTGGCCCAGAAGATCGCACTCCAGAACGGTCGCAGCACCAGCGCGAACAGCAGCGAAATCAGGCCCAGCAGGATCAGGAAGCTGCGACGTTCGAGCAGGTCACGCATGGCTTGGTCTCCGGGGCGGCTGGGAGTCGTGGAAGGGGCTCAGTGCTTGTGCCGCAGCATGCGGATGATCTCGACGATACGCGGCGGTTGTCCAGTGCGCAGCACGCCCTGGCGGAAGATCTTGCCCGACAGCCACAGCACCAGCACGATGCTGAACAGCAGCACGAGCGTGGTGCCCATGATGTCGACCAGCGGGGGCTGGGCGGCGGCGCGGTTCATCATGGTGAAGGGCGTGAACAGCGGAATCCAGGACATCACGCGTGCCACCGGGCCGTTCGGGTCCTGGGCGATGAAGGTCATGGTCACCAGCGGCACGATCAGCACCATCATCATCGGCATCATCAGGCTCTGGGCTTCCTTGAGGGTGTTGCAGAGGCTGCCGATGGCCAGAAAGATGCCGGCATACAGGGCATAGCCGGCCAGGAAGTAGAACACGAACCAGGGGATCAGGTCGGAGGAGAGCAGCACCTGGAAGAACTGCGCCAGCAGCTCGGCTTCCGAGGCCGGGTAGAAGGCGATGAACAGGAAGAAGGTGCCCAGCCAGGCGGCGATGGTGGTGATGCCCGACAGGCCGATGCCCACCAGCTTGCCCATCATCAGCTCCAGCGGCGTGACGGACGCCAGCAGCACCTCGATGATGCGATTGGACTTCTCCTCGATGGTGTTGCTGAGCAGGTACTGCACGCTCTGCATCAGCGAAATGAACATCAGGTAGACGAAGCCCACCGGGGCCCACTGGCGGAAGGTGTCAGCCACGCTCACGGCCTCTTCGCCCTCGGCCTTGCTCGGATCGAGCCGGCTCATGGGCAGGCGTGTGCGCTGAACCTCGCGCACCACGGTGATGTCGACATTGCGGGCGGCGAACTCGTGGGCACGGATGCTGGCGTTGATGCTGCGTTCGATGGCGGCCGGCAGGCGGGTGTCGGTCAGATTGCGGGCCCAGTATTGAATGCCACTGCCGGCTGCCGGGGGCGTCAGTGCCATGCCGGGGCGCTGGATGCTGCCGTTGACGTCGGCCGGAATCAGGATCAGGGCGAAGAGCGGACTTTCCGCGCCGTCGATCTCCAGCTGCCGCTCGCCGCTGAGCCAGGGGCGCAGCTGCTCGACGATCTGCTGCGGGGCGGCCTGTGCATCGATGCCGGCCGGCAGCGGGGCGGGCAGGAACTGCTCCCGGGGCGCCTCGAACGCCGGCGCGTCCTCGCGCAGATAGGGTGCGGCCATGCCCAGCGCGAACTCCAGACCACCACTGGCCAGCCATTCATCCAGCGCAGCCACCTCATCGGTGCCGGCATCGTCGATCATGCGGTCGAGTTGGTCAGCGGCCGCGGCGCTGGTCTGCTCCGGGTTGGCGTCGCGGCGGTTTTCCACCACGTAGTTGATGAATTCCTGGAAGATGCGGCGCTGCTGCTCCTGGCGGATGCCGGCGGCGACGGCCTCGGCGTACTGGCCGGACTGGTCGATCAGCAGGTAGTGCCGCGTGGGGGTGGACTGGGAGAGCAGGGTCTGGAAGAAGAACACGGCCAGCAGAATCAGGGGGAACAGCAGGATGCCGGCCCAGAAGCCTTTGGTTTTCACGTTCTCGGCGTATTCGCGCAGGGCGATCAGCAGGATCATTCTCATCGCAGCACATGCTCCCGGGCGTCGCTGCCCACCAGGTGCACGAAGACATCGTGCAGGCTGGGCTGGGTATGCTCGAAGCGGGTCAGGGCGACGCCGTGCTCGAAGCAGCGCTGCAGCAGCTGCTGCGGGTCCAGGTGCTCGTCGATCTGCAGCTCCCACAGCCGCGCCTCTGACTGCCTGCCCGATTCCTCGGGCAGGCGCTCTACGGCGCCGATCACGCCGGGTGTCGCCAGCACGGGGGTGATATCGCCGCGGCAGCCCAGGATCACCCGCCGGGGGATGATGGCGTGCACGTCGTCGAGGGTGCCGTCGAAGATCTTGCGGCCCTTGGCGATCAGCAGCATGCGGTCACACAGACGCTCGGCGTGCTGCATGATGTGGGTGGAGAAGATCACCGTCTGGCCCGCGGCTGCCATGTCGCGGATCAGCTGCTCCAGCACCTGCTGGTTGACCGGGTCGAGGCCGGAGAAGGGTTCGTCGAGGATCACCAGTTCGGGCCTGTGGGCCACGGCGGACAGCACCTGCACCTTCTGGCCCATGCCCTTGGAGAGCGACTCCACGCGAGCCTCGGCATAGTCCTTCAGGCCGTACTGATCCAGCAGTTCGAAGGCGCGGGTGCGAGCGTCGCGCCGGTGCATGCCCTTGAGTGTGGCGAAGTAGCTGATGATGGCCCAGACCCGCATCTTCTTGTACAGGCCCTTCTCCTCGGGCAGATAGCCAATGCGGTGGCGCACGTGCAGGGCACTGTTGTGGCCGAGGATCCGGATGCTGCCCGAGTCGGGCTTGAGGATGTCCAGCACCATGCGCAGCGTGGTGGTCTTGCCGGCGCCATTGGGGCCGAGGAAGCCGTAGATGCTGCCGGCGGGGATGGCGAAACTGATGTCATCGACAGCGTGGAAGCTGCCGTAGCGCTTGCAGACTCTGTTCAGTTCCAGCACGTTTTCGGGCATGGGATGCGGTCTCACCTACAGGGACAACGGAGTCTGGAAGCGCTGATGAAGTTGGCAGGCCCGCTCCCACATGGATCTGTCTCTGCTTTTCCGCAGGACTGCAGTGCCAGTCAAGCAGCCAGAAACTTGTTGATCGCGTCCGCCACCAGACGCCCTTCGTCGATGGCGCGCACCACCAGCGACTGTCCGCGACGGCAGTCGCCCGCCGCAAACACCTTCGGATTGCTGGTGACGAAGGACTTGTAGGCAGCCTTGTAGTTGGAGCGTGGATCCAGCGCCAGCGCCAGCGGCTTCACCACATAGTCTTCCGGCCCGAGGAAACCCATGGAGAGCAGAATCAGGTCGGCTTCCCAGAACTTCAGCGTGCCAGGGATCTCCTGGAAACGGCTGTCCACTTCCACCGTTTGGATGCCGAGCAGGCGGCCGTTCTCGTCGCGCACGAACTCCTTGCCGGAGATCGAATAGGTACGCGGATCGCTGCCGAACACATGCTGGGCCTCGGTGTGACCGTAGTCCTCGCGGTAGATCTTCGGCCACAGCGGCCAGGGGTTGTCGCCGGCGCGGGTGGCGGGCGGACGCGCCATGATCTCGAAGTTCACCAGCGACTTGCAGCCATGACGCAGGGAGGTCGCGATGCAGTCCGTGCCGGTGTCGCCACCGCCGATCACGATCACGTTCTTGCCCTTGGCGCTGATGTAGTTGCCGTCTTCCAGACCGGAATTCAGCAGGCTGCGCGTGTTGGCCGTGAGGAACTGCATGGCGAAGTGCACGTCGTCACCGGCACGGCCGGGGATGTTCAGGTCGCGGGCCTTGGTGGCACCGGTGGCCAGACACAGGGCATCGACCTGGGCGAGCAGGGCGTCGGTGGCGATGGCATTGGGGCCGCTGCCACCGATGTCGGCATTGGTGACGAACTCCACACCTTCCGCCTTCAGCAGATTGACGCGGCGCTCGACCACGTCCTTTTCCAGCTTCATGTTGGGAATGCCGTACATCAGCAGGCCGCCGATGCGGTCTTCGCGCTCATAGACCGTGACGCTGTGGCCGGCCTGATTCAACTGGGCAGCAGCCGCGAGGCCTGCGGGGCCTGAACCGACCACGGCCACTTTCCTGCCAGTGCGCAGCGCGGGAGGATTGGGCTGCACCCAGCCGTTCTCGAAGCCCTTGTCGATGATGGCGTTCTCAATGTTCTTGATGGTCACCGCCGGCTCGTTGATGCCGAGTACGCAGGCGCCTTCACACGGGGCCGGACAGACGCGGCCGGTGAACTCCGGGAAGTTGTTGGTCTTGTGCAGACGGTCCAGCGCCTCGCGCCAGCGGCCCTGATACACCAGGTCATTCCACTCGGGGATGAGGTTGTACACCGGACAGCCGTGCTCGGACTGACAGAAGGGCACGCCGCAGTCCATGCAGCGCGCGCCCTGGGTGCTCAGCTTTTTGTCGTCGTGCGCCGTGTAGATTTCCTTGTAGTCCAGCAGGCGCTGCGCGGGCTCGCGATAAGGTTCGGCACGACGTGGGAATTCTTTGAAGCCAGTTGGTTTGCCCATCAGTAGATCCAGTTGCTCAAATGTAGTCTGTGTGGTGTCTGCGCTGCCCCTCGCGGGGCAGGATCAGACGGCGACTGCCTGCGCGGCGATTCGGCCGGCGCGCTCCTTCAGCACTCGCTTGTAGTCGGTCGGCATCACTTTCACGAACTGCTTCAGTGCGCTGTCCCAGTTCGCCAGAATCTGCGCGGCCACGGGGGACTCCGTGTACTGCAGGTGGCGGCTGATCAGCTGCTTGAGTGCCGCGATGTCGGCCGCGTCGCTGACGGCTTCCAGCGCGTAGGTCTCGGTGTTGCACTGCTTCGCGAAATCCTTGTCCCGGTCCCAGACATAGGCGATGCCGCCGCTCATGCCCGCGCCGAAGTTGCGGCCGGTCTTGCCCAGGATGACCACGCAGCCGCCGGTCATGTATTCACAACCGTGATCGCCGATGCCTTCCACCACCGCCGTCGCGCCGCTGTTGCGCACCGCGAAGCGCTCGGCGGCGATGCCACGGATGTAGGCTTCACCGCTGGTGGCGCCGTAAAGGTTCACGTTGCCAGCAATGATGTTCTCTTCCGCCTTGAAGGTGCTGTTCTTCGGCGGGTAGAGGATGATCTTGCCGCCGGACAGGCCCTTGCCCACGTAGTCGTTGGCGTCGCCTTCCACCGCAATGGTGATGCCCTTGGCAAGCCAGGCGCCCAGGCTCTGACCGGCAGAGCCGTTCAACTTGATCTGGATGGTGTCCTCGGGAAGCATCTCTTCCTTCCAGCGCTTGGCCACTTCATTGGACAGCATGGTGCCCACCACGCGGTTGGTGTTCAGCACGGGCAGCTCGATGCTGACCTTGCGACCCGTCTCGATGGCATCGTGTGCCAGCGCGATGATCTGGTTGTCCAGCGCCTTCTCGAGGCCGTGATCCTGCTCGATGGTCTGGTAGACCTGCGTGCCTTCGAAGATGATCTGCGCGGGCGCCAGGATCTTGCTCAGATCCAGACCGCTGGCCTTCCAGTGCGCGATGGCGCTGTCGGTTTCCAGCAGGTCCACGCGGCCAATCATCTCGGTGACCTTGCGCACGCCCAGGGCGGCCATGATCTGACGCATTTCCTCGGCGACCATGAACAGGTAGTTCACGACGTGCTCGGGCTTGCCGGCGAACTTCTTGCGCAGCTCGGGGTCCTGCGTGGCGATGCCTACCGGGCAGGTGTTCAGATGGCACTTGCGCATCATGATGCAGCCCAGGGTGATCAGCGGCGCGGTGGCGAAGCCGAATTCCTCGGCGCCCAGCAGGGCGGCGATGGCGACGTCGCGGCCGGTCTTCAGCTGGCCGTCCGTCTGCAGCACCACACGCGAGCGCAGATTGTTCATCACCAGGGTCTGGTGAGTTTCGGCCAGACCGAGTTCCCAGGGCAGACCGGCGTGCTTGATGGAGGTCAACGGCGACGCGCCGGTGCCGCCATCGTGGCCGGCGATCACCAGGTGATCCGTCTTGGCCTTGGTCACGCCGGCTGCAATGGTACCCACGCCGATCTCGGACACCAGCTTGACGCTGATGCGCGCCTTGCGATTGGCGTTCTTCAGGTCGTGGATCAGCTGGGCAATATCCTCGATGGAATAGATGTCATGGTGCGGGGGCGGGCTGATGAGGCCCACGCCGGGCGTGGAATGACGGATCTTGGCGATGTACTCGTCCACCTTGCCGCCGGGCAGCTCGCCACCTTCGCCGGGCTTGGCGCCCTGAGCGATCTTGATCTGCAGTTCGTCGGCATTGCTCAGGTACCAGATCGTCACGCCAAAGCGGCCCGACGCCACCTGCTTGATGGCCGAGCGCTTGGAGTCGCCATTGGCCATGGGCTGGAAGCGGATCGGGTCTTCGCCACCCTCACCAGTGTTGGACTTGCCGCCAATGCGGTTCATGGCGATGGCCAGCGACTCGTGGGTCTCGGTGGAGATGGAGCCGAGCGACATGGCGCCAGTGGCGAATCGCTTGACGATCTCGCTGGCAGGTTCCACTTCCTCGAGCGGCACGGGGGCATTGACCCCGGTGCGGAACTTCAGCAGGCCGCGCAGCGTGCAGTGGCGGGTGGTCTGCTCGTTGGTGTGCTTCGCGAAGGCGGCATAGGCCTCGACGCTGTTGTTGCGCGCGGCCACCTGCAGGTTGGCGATGCTGGTCGGGTCCCACATGTGGCCGTCGCCGCCGTTGCGCCAGTGGAAGTCACCCGGGTTGGTCAGCACGGGCAGGCGATTGACTTCCTGCAGCGGATACCCCACGCGATGACGTCGCTCGGTCTCTTCGATCAGGGTGGCGAAATTCACGCCCTGCACGCGGCTGGCGGTGCCCACGAAGCAGCGGTTGATGATGTCATCGGCGAGCCCCACGGCTTCGAAGATCTGCGCGCCCTTGTAGGACTGCAGGGTGGAGATGCCCATCTTTGCCATGACCTTGAGCATGCCCTTGCCCACTGCCTTCTTGTAGGCGTAGACGAGGTCGTCTTCGGTCTCGAACTTGCTGCCCAGCAGGCCGTCGTTGCGGGCCTGCCACAGGGCCTCGAAGGCCAGATAAGGGTTGATGGCGTCCGCGCCGTAGCCGGTCAACAGGCAGTGGTGGTGCACTTCGCGGGCTTCGCCGGTTTCCACGATGATGCCGATCAGCGAGCGCTGGTGCGAGGCGATCAGGTGGTGATGCACGGCGCCGCAGGCGATCAGGGCGCCCAGCGGGATGCGCGTGGCACTGATGGCGCGGTCGGACAGGATCACGAAGGCATAGCCGTCCTCGATGGCGGCGCTGGCTTCGGCGCAGATACGATCGAGCGCTACATGGAAGCCGTTGGGCTGCGTGCTGTCATAGGTCATGTCGATCATGCGCGAACGCATGCCGCGATAATCCATGCTGCGCAGATTGCTCAGCTCCTTGTTGGAGAGGATCGGATGCTCGAGGCTGAGGCGATGCGCCTGGGCTTCGGTCGTCTCCAGCAGATTGCCTTCCGGCCCGACGAAGCACTGCAGCGACATCACCACTTCTTCGCGGATCGAGTCGATCGGCGGATTGGTAACCTGGGCGAACAGCTGCTTGAAGTAGTCATAGATCATGCGCGACTTGTCTGACAGACAGGCCAGCGCGGAGTCATTGCCCATGGAGCCGAGTGGGTCGCGGACCTCCGACACCAACGGTAGCAGCATGAACTGCATGGTTTCCGTGGTGTAGCCGAAAGCCTGCATGCGCTGCAGCACGTTCTCGGCATCCAGGGAATGTGCGGCGGTGTCGGTGGCGATGTCGTCCAGCGTCACTTTCTGATGGGCCAGCCACTGACCATAGGGACGACGGCCGGCGATGTTCTGCTTGAGTTCTTCATCGGGAATCATGCGCCCCTGCTCGAAGTCCAGCAGGAACATGCGGCCCGGCTGCAGCCTGCCCTTGAGCTTCACACGCTCTGGCGCGACGTGCACCACGCCTACTTCCGAGGCCATGATGACCTTGTCGTCGTGGGTGACGTAGTAGCGGCTGGGACGCAGGCCGTTGCGGTCGAGCACGGCGCCGATGTAATGGCCGTCCGAGAACACGATGGAGGCGGGGCCGTCCCAGGGTTCCATCAGCGCGGAATGGTATTCGTAGAAGTCCTTCTTGGCCGCCGGCATGTTGACGTCCGACTGCCAGGCTTCCGGAATCATCATCATCACGGCTTCCGGCAGGGAACGGCCAGACATCAGCATGAACTCCAGCACGGAGTCGAAAGAGCCTGAGTCCGAGCAGTCGGCGTCGATCACCGGGAACAGCTCGCGCATGTTCTTGCCGAACAGATCGCTCTTCACGGTGCCTTCGCGCGCCACCATCTGGTTGACGTTGCCGCGCAGGGTGTTGATCTCGCCGTTGTGGCTCATGAAGCGGTTGGGCTGCGCACGGTCCCAGGACGGGAAAGTGTTGGTGCTGAAGCGCGAGTGCACCATCGCCAGGTGCGTTTCGCATTCGGGATTGGTCAGGTCGTGATAGAAGGGGAACAGCTGGCCGGGGGTCAGCATGCCCTTGTAGACGATGACCTTGGTGGACAGGCTGCAGGCGTACAACATCTTGGCCTGGCTCAGGCTGGCGTCGCCACGCAGCTTGTGCGTGAAGCGCTTGCGAATGACGTACAGGCGACGCTCGAAATCCTCGCGGCTCAGCCCGGCCTCGGCGCCGACATAGAGTTGGGCGATATGCGGCTGCGCAGTGCGCGCGGCCGGCCCGACGTCGGCACCCACCGGGTCCACCGGGACATCGCGCCAGCCGAGCAGGGTCTGACCTTCCTCGGCGATCATGGCATTGATGACGGCCACGCACTTGCTGCGCTCGTCCTCGAGCTGCGGCAGAAAGATGTTGCCCACGGCGTAATCGCCCGGCGCCGGCAGCGTGATGCCCAGCTCTTCGCGGGCCACGCGGGAGAAGAAGCTGTGCGGCAGCGCCATGAGGATGCCCGCCCCGTCACCGGTGTTTGCCTCGAATCCGCAACCGCCGCGGTGATCCATGCGGGAATTCAGATGATAAGCGTCCAGCATAATCTCATGGCTGGGGCGTCCCTTGATATCGGCCACGAAACCCACGCCGCAGGAATCCTTTTCATTACTCGGATCATAGAGGCCGGTTCTTTTCGGGTAGCCGAAAGTGAAGGGGAGGTGGACTTTAATGCTCATAGATCTACAGGTCTCATCTATCCGAAAGTCGTTTACGTTTCGTCTGCAGCGCCGTCACTCGGCAACGAGTCACGAACCGGCGAAGCCTCGGAGGCGAAAATCTGCTCGAGGGAATGAGTGATCTGACGCGGTTGCAGGCGAACTAGTCGAGTCCCTTGCAGCAGCCGGCCATGTGGACTAGGGCAGTCTGCCATGAATTTCAGGGCGCACGAACCCCGGGAGGTGTATCCCACGAGGGCCGGCCACGATACCACTCGAAAAGAATAAGTCAAGCCGGCAGAAACAGGCTGCAAGCCACTTGTGGCGAGGCTTGCAGCCATGCGGCCGATGGTCGCTGGCGCGGGTTGTGCCGCCGGTCTTGCGGCTTGATAAAACCAGACTCGTGGATTAACCTTGGCGCCCTTACCAATTGAAGTTCCCTCTATACCACCTGTTTAGGGAGGCTAAGTCAGCCTGTGAATCCAAAACTAACGAGACGACGATTTATCAAGGGGGTCATCGCCTCTGGCGTGGCTGCCGCATCCACATCCCTGTGGTATACCGCTTCCGGCCAGAACCGACCGGCGGGCGCAGTCGAGCGACTGCTGACAATCAACGTCAACGGCCAGATGCGCCGTGTCGACGTAGCTCCCCAGGAAACGCTGGCTCATACCCTGCGCTACAAGCTCGGACTGACAGGTGCGAAGCTGGGTTGCAACCGGGGGGAGTGCGGTTCCTGCACCGTGTTGGCAGACGATGTGAACATCTACTCCTGCTCCACGCTGACCCACGAAGTGAAGAACAAGGCCATCCTGACCGTGGAAGGGTTGCGTGCCGCCGACGGCACCCTCCACCCCGTGCAGGCAGCGTTTATCCAGGAGCTAAGCCCGCAGTGCGGTTTCTGCACCTCCGGCCAGATCATGTCTGCCGTGGCGCTGCTTAAGTCCAACCCCCGTCCGACCCGCGCAGAAGCGCGTCAGGCGTTGTCCGGCAACCTCTGCCGCTGCGGGGCCTATGATCACTATCTGAATGGCGTAATGCGCGCCTCGGGGCAACTGTCATGACCTATATGCATATCGGTAAAGATTTCACTCCTCCCGACATCGAGGGCAAAGTCACCGGTGCGGCACGTTATGCCGAAGACTTCCGTCGTGACGGACTGGTGTTTGCTCGTCTGCTGACCAGTCCGATCCCCGCCGGTCGTGTGGTCAGCATCGATGCCTCCGAAGCGCTGGCCATGCCCGGCGTGCTGGGCATCTTCACTGCCGACGATCTGCCTGAGTCCAGGCCGCCCGCCAACCCGGCGCTGGCCAAGGAATTCATCACTTACCTCGGACAGCCCATCCTGGCGGTGGCTGCGGAAAGCGACGAGCTGGCCGAAGCTGCCATCGAACGCATTGTGGTCGAGTACGAGCGTCGGCCCTTCGTGGTTGATCCGCTGGACACCCTGATCGAGGGCGGTCCGGATCCGTACCCCATGGGCAACTCCCTGATCCGTACCGGCGAAGCCGCAGCGGGCACCACTGCATCCGGTACCGGCGTGGGTCAGATCAAGTGGACGGCCGACCAGGTCGCGTCCTTCCGTGCCGGCCGCTTCCCGACTGGTGCCAACTTCCCGGAAGAGTGGATGTACGGCGACGTCGATGCCGCCTTCGCGCAGTGCTCCACCATCGTGGAAGAGCCCTTCGTGACCATCGGTTACCCGCACCACTCCCTGGAATCCCGCACCGGCATGGCCTACTGGGAAAACGGCAAGTGCTACTTCCACGGTTCGCTGCAGAGCCACACCGTCGGACACGACGCGCTGTCCGCGATGCTGGAAATTGACCCAGCCAATCTTGTGTTCATCAACGAGAACACCGGTGGCGGTTTCGGCTCCAAGATCTTCCCGTACCCGACCATGGCTGTGACCGGCCGCTTCGCCCGCAAGCTGAATCGTCCTCTGCAGCTGCGCATTACCCGTGCGGAAGAGTTCTACATCGGTTCTGCTCGTTCAGGAATGCAGGGCTGGATCAAGGTTGGCCTGCGTGACAACGGTCGCGTTGGTGCCGTCGACGTCGCGATAGTGGGCGATGCCGGTGCAGGTGGTGGAGCCAGCGGTAGTTCAGCCGCCGAGCACATCTCCATCATGTATCAGCCGGAGTCTATGCGTTTCCGCGGCATGTCCCTTTACACCAACACTGCGCCCCGCGGCGCCCAGCGTGGCCCGGGCCAGAACGAGATGGCTGCCGTGCTCTCTCCCATTATGGACAAGGCGGCCCGTCAGGCCGGCATCGACCTGGTAGAATTCCGTCGTCTGAATGCCCCAGGCATGGAAGCGAAGATCGGCCCCCGGCAGGGCGGTCTGTCCAGCTCCTACTACCCACAGGCCCTGGAAATGGCGGCAGCCCAGTTCGGCTGGGAGCAGAAGAGGGCATTGCCCCGTCAGATCAGTGCCACCAAGGTGCGCGGCATCGGCGTCGGCGAGGGCTATCACTCGGCAGGTGCCAGCGGCTATGACGGCCTGCTGCGCATTGCACCGGATGGCAAGATCTACCTGCACACTGGTGTGGGCAACCTGGGCACCTACTCCTACGCGGGCGTCCTACGTGCCGCTGCGGAAGCGCTGCAGTGCAGCTGGGAAAACTGTGTGGTCGTGCACGGCCGTACGGACTATCAGCTGCAGCACAGTACCTACCAGGGCGGCAGTAACACGATGTTCACTGAAACCCGATCCAGCCACGTGGCTGCAATGGATGCCATCCGCAAGATGAAGCAGATTGCAGCTGCTCAGTTCGGCGGGGTGCCGGATGACTACAGCATCGGCGGCGAGCGCGTCTTCCTGACCAGCGACAGCAGCAAGGGCATGACCTACGGCGAAGCCGCACAGAAAGCCATCGAACTCGGCGGCGAGTATAGCGGCCAGACTTTCCCCGAGGACATTCACCGCACCACTCAGCGTGCCGTGCAGGGTCTGGCAGGCACTGGTCTGATCGGCGTGGGCAAGGACACTCTGCCCAAAACCGGCACTACCCCGGGCTTTGCGGTAGCCATGGTCGAGATCGAGCTGGATACTGAAACCGGCAAGTTCGACATCCTCGACTACACCGGCATCGCCGAGTGCGGCACCATCGTTCACCCGCTCGGTCTGCGTCAGGCCATGAACGGCGGCGGCGTCTGGGGCTTCGGCATGGCTGCCTACGAGCGTCATGTCTACGATCCGCAGAATGGGCTGCCCGCCAACGTAGGTCTCTACCAGGCCAAGCTGCCGACATATCTCGACGTGCCCGTGCAGATGAACTGCAGTGCGACTGACATGCCCGATCCTCAGAGCCCGGTTGGCGCTCGCGGCATCGGTGAACCTGCGCAGGGTTGTGCCGTGGCGGCTCTGATGAGCGCCATCTCCGATGCGCTTGACGGTCATCTGTTCAACCGTACACCGGTAACGCCGGACATGATCATCAACCACATCGCGCAGAACGGTTTCAATACTGGCGACCTGAAAACGAATACATTCTGAGGTTTAAGCTATGTCATCACACGACGTAATGCCCGAGATGGGCCTCTACCAGCCGGTATCGGTAGAGGATGCAGTAGGTCTGGCCAGTCAGCTCGCCGAGCGCGGCTGGCTGGTCGGCGGTGGTCAGGATACCTATGGATGGCTGAAGGATCGCGCGAAGCGTCCGGAAGTCCTCGTCGACCTGAAAGGGATCGAGTCCATGCGCGGTGTCCGTGAAACCCCAGATGGAATCGAAATCGGTGCTCTGGTGACGCTGACCGAGATCACGCGCAACCCGCTGATCACCGAGCGTTATGCGCTGCTTGCCCAGGCTGCCGGTCGCGTAGCCAGCCCGCAGATCCGCAACGTAGGCACCCTCGCTGGCAACGTGGCTCAGGACGCACGCTGCTGGTACTACCGCCGTGGCCTTAACTGCTACCGCGCTGGTGGCAATCTCTGCTACGCCGACACGCCGGAAGGCATGAACCGCGAACACGCGCTGTTCAATACCAGCCGCTGCGTCGCCGTTTCTCCCAGCGATACCGGGACTGCCCTGGTTGCGCTGGAAGCCCAGATGGTCATCAGCAGTGCATCCGGTGAGCGCGTGGTGGAGGCCGAAGACTTTTTCGTCGGTCCAAACCTCGACATACGCCACATGACCGTGCTGCGTCCGGGCGACATCCTGACTGCCGTGCGCATCCCTGCCAAGTGGGCCAATGCTGAGTTCTACTTCGAGAAAGTAGCAGACCGCAATGTCTGGGACTTCGCCCTGGTCAGCATCGCTGCGGCCATGCGTGTCAACAATGGCGTGATCGAGGATTCCCGTCTGGTGGCTGGAGCCGTGCAGTGCACACCGCGTCGTCTGACCAGCGTCGAGTCCGCCATTCGTGGCAAGGCCCGCAACCAGGAAACTGCCGATCAGGTAGCCACCTTGGCTGTTCAGGGAGCGCAGCCTCTGAACTTCAACCACTTCAAGATGCCCCTGATGGAAAATCTTGTGAACAGGGCTGTTCGCGGACACGCGTAATCCGGAACCGGCTTCTGTCTCTGCAACGGCCACAGTGCGCCCCACTGTGGCCTTTGTGCGAAAGCGGCAAGCGCAGGGCTGGAAATAACAATAGATAAAAACATCGAGGACTAGGACTGTGGAAATTATTCGTTACCGGCACGACGTTTGGGGAGAAGAAGTGATTCTGGGCGTGTCCTGGGATCTGTTGTGGGTTGTCGCCGTTGCCGCCTTTCTGTTGCTGGCTGCTCACGCCGTATTCATGGCAGCACTGGCTAAGAAGAAAGCGCATCCTTCCGCCGAAGGCAAGCGCATCAATCGTCACGATGCCATCGACCGAGCCTTTCACTGGATCATGGCCGGTAGTGTACTGGTGCTGATCTTCACCGGGATATCCCCGATCGTCGGTCTGCGCATTTCCTGGTTGAACATTCACTGGATCGCCGGCCTCGTGCTGACCTTTGTCACCGTCTTCCACATCATTCGCGCCATGTTCTGGCAGGACTTCAAGTCGATGCTGCTCGGGCCGGCTGACTTCAAGGAGCCCTTCGACGAGAGCATCAAGCCGGGCAAGTACTCCTTCGAACAGAAGGGCATGCACTGGGCCATGACGGTGCTGGTCATTGCCGTGATCGCCACCGGAATCATCCTGTTCCTGCAGATCAATACCCCGTGGTGGGATCGCCCGAGTGTGTCCGACGAAGGCTCCCTGGGTATCTTCTTCTTGCTGCATGGCACCGCGACACTGGGTCTGATCGCCTTCACCGCGATCCATATCTACTTCGCCGTACGTCCGGAAAAGCGCTTCTACACCCGCTCCATGGTCTCTGGCTGGATCTCCGAAGCCGAAATGAAAGAGAACCATGACACCAACAAGTGGAAAGTGGAGTAAGCAGCAGCGTGAACAATCTGGAAGACGATATCGAGACGATTGAATCGGGCTACGAGTTCCTGCTGGCCTATGCCGCGCAGGGACGTCCGCCGCAGGATGAGTCGGGCATGGGCCCGCATCCGCGACCGACTCTCGAGAACATGCTCAAAGCCATGCATAACGCCAGTCAGGCACTCGCGGGCAGCAGCGATGCCTTCGAGCAGGTGATCCTGGACGATCTGCGCAAGGCCAGTGCGGCCATCAGCTTCGTGCTGGCGCAGCCCAAGCTGGGGTCGGAAGTAGTGGACAATCTGAACGCTTCCATTCACCTGCGCGCCGTGCTGACGGACTTCTTCCTGTACAGCGAGGCATTTCGTCCGGTAGGCAGTGACACACCGCCCCCGGCAGCGCAGTGGGACAGAGTGGGTAACTGAGTCGTTCCCACTGCTCATGAAACAACAAGGCCGTGTTCTGCAGTCAGCGGAACGCGGCCTTCTTGTTTGTGCCTTCCGAGCGACAATAAAGCGTCCCACCCGTATCAGATGATGGACTCTGAACGTGTGCCCAGGCACATCAAAATGAGAATGGTTCTTGATTGCTGGCTCGCCGCCGCCCCTGCTACACTGCCGTCAGCTCTTTACTCATCAGAGGAATACGGCAATGCGATTCGAGTCAGCAGGCCTCATCAGCGCAGCACTGCTCCTGGCAGCCTGCAGTCAGGAAACCACCCCGGCCGCCGCGCCTGAAGCGGTGACAGCCCCCAGCGTGTCCGAAGCGGGGGCCGATGGTGCCGCCGGTGCTTCCGCTGCCTATGAGCCGCCGGCGGCAGCGGCTGCAGAAGGCCCGCTCTACGAAAGCGAATTGCTGCTCAACACCCGCCAGCTGATCACCGAGGGCAAGCGCTCGGGCGAAGGCTATTTCAGCGCCGATGGCAACCGCCTGATCTATCAGGCCGAGCTTGAAGGCGAGAACCCGTTCTACCAGATCTTCGTGCGCGACCTGCTGGCCGGCACCACCACCCGTGTCTCCCCGGGTATCGGCCTGACCACTTGCGCCTGGATCCACCCCACCGAGGACAAGGTGCTGTTCGCCTCCACACACGAGGACCCGGACGCGCTGGGCAAACAACAGCGTGAGCTGGAAATGCGGGCGAGCGCCGTGCAGCGCGGCTATGCCTGGGACTATGACGAGCACTATGACATGTATGTAGCCAGCGCCGATGGCAGTAGTCTGGTCAACCTGACCAACAGCCGCGGTTACGATGCCGAGGGCTCCTACTCGTCCGATGGCTCGAAGATCCTGTTCGCCTCCAATCGCGAGGCCTACAGCCGCCCGCTGAGTCAGGCCGAGCAGCGGCTGTTCGAGGACGATGCCTCCTATTTCATGGACCTGTACATCATGGATGCCGACGGCACGAACATTCAGCAGCTGACCTTCTCGCCCGGCTATGACGGCGGGCCGTTCTTCAGTGCCGACGATCAGCAGATCGTGTGGCGCCGATTCAACCCGGATGGCAACAGTGCGGAGATCTGGACCATGAATGTGGACGGCAGCAACGCGCGACAGCTGACGGATTCGGCGATGGTGTCCTGGGGCCCGTACTTCCATCCGAGCGGCGACTACATCATTTACTCCAGCAACGTACTGGGGCATGCCAATTTCGAGCTGTTCATGGTGGACGCGATGGGGCTGAAAGACCCGATCCGCGTCACCAACACCGAAGGCACCGACATCCTGCCGGTGTTCACGCCACAAGGTGACAAACTGGCCTGGAGCACGACGCGCACGCCCGACGGCAGTTCGCAGATCTACATGGCGGACTGGAATGACGCGCGGGCGCGGGAATTGCTCGGCCTGTAGCAGCAGGCATGTGGGAGCGGGCAAGCCCGCTCCAACAATTGTGGAGAGAGAAATGCGCATCACACACATCACAGGCTTTCTGCTTGGCCTGTTGCTCGGCGCGCCGGCGCTCGCTCAGCAGAGCGTGCTCCACCATTCCCTGGAAGTGACATTGGACCCCTCCGCCAGCAGCATCGCGGTGAGGGACACGCTCACATTGCCCCCCGCCCAAGGCAGCCCCCGCACTTTTGAATTCCGGCTCAATCAGGCGCTGACGCTGCACACCCTGCAGGGCAGCAATTTCAGCATCGAGTCCTTGCCCGCCGTGCCAAGCGCCGCCGCTGCCGACGCTGGGCGCGAGATCGCCCCGAGCCAGACCTATCGCCTAAGCGTTACGGACGGAAGTGGTCAGGTCAGCCTCAGTTACTCCGGCACCATCCATACCGACGCGCGCCAGCTCAGCGCCGAATACGCCCAGAGCTTTTCCTCCACCACCGGCATCATTGACACGCGCGGCGTCTACCTGGACCACAGCAGTGTGTGGGTGCCCGACTTCCAGGCCGGGCTGATGAGCTTCGACATGGCCATCGAATTCGCCGGCAGTGCGCGGCAGTGGATGGCCGTGAGCCAGGGCAATGCCGAGGGGCGCACGAACTTCTGGCGCAGCGAACAGGCCATGGAAGAGATCTATCTGATCGCCGCCGACTTCACGACCTACACGGTGCGCAGTGGTGATGTCGAGCTCATGGCCTGGCTGCGCACGCCCGATGCCAATCTCGCCACCCGCTATCTGGACGCCACGGAACGCTATCTGGCGCTGTACGAACCCATGCTCGGCGACTACCCCTTCAGCAAGTTCGCCCTGGTGGAAAACTTCTGGGAAACCGGCTACGGCATGCCTTCCTTCACGCTGCTGGGCGAGCAGATCATCCGTTTTCCCTTCATTCTGGAATCCTCCTACCCGCACGAGATCCTGCACAACTGGTGGGGCAATTCGGTGTACCCCGACTACGAGACGGGCAACTGGAGCGAGGGCCTGACTGCGTATCTGGCCGACCATCTGTTCCAGGAAATGAATGCCGCCGGGGGCGAGTACCGCAAGGACATGCTCGGGCGCTATCGCAGCTTCGTGACCGATGCCGCCGACTTCCCGCTGCGCGAGTTCACCTCGCGCAACTCCGCCGCGTCCCAGGCCATCGGCTATGGCAAGACGCTGATGCTGTGGCACATGCTGCGTCTGGAACTGGGCGATGCGCTGTTCATCGAGAGTCTGCAGGACCTGTACGCCGAGCGCCGCTTCCTGCGCACCTCCTTCGCCGACATCGAGGCGATCTTCTCGCGCAACAGCGGTCGGGACCTGAGCGGTTTCTTCGCCCAGTGGGTGGAGCGCACCGGCGCGCCAGAGCTGGCGCTGAGCGTTGCGCACCAGGGCACGGCCGACACCGCGCGCATCACCGTGCGCCAGACCCAGGCCGGCGCGCCTTATGCGTTGCGCGTGCCCGTGGCGCTTTATTACGAAGGCGAGGAAGTTGCTCAGGTGGTGGATGTGATGCTGGACGGCGCCGAGGCCAGCATCGAGGTGCCGCGCTTTGCTGCGCTACAGGCCGTGGTGGCCGACCCGTACTTCGATGTGTTCCGCCGCCTCGATGTGGCCGAGTTGCCGCCCACGCTGCGGCAGATGTTCGGCGCGCAGCAGATCGTGTTCGTGGTGCCGCAGCAGG
>JBEDFR010000030.1:0-6977 GCA_041175045.1 Pseudomonadota bacterium
GCCCAGAAGCAGGTGCGCGCCGTGCGCGTGGCCACGCCGCCCGTCATCGACGGCCGCCTGGACGATGCCGTGTGGCAGCAGGCCGAGCCGATCACCGACTTCCACCAGATCCGCCCCGGCAATCAGACCGAGCCGAGCGAGCGCACCGAGGTCTATGTGCTGTACGACGACGACGCCATGTACATCGCCGCGCGCATGTACGACAGCGAGCCGCACCTGATCGCCGCGCCCGTGATCCGCCACGGCCAGGGCATGGGCTCGGACGACCGTCTCGTGGTGATCCTCGACCCCTTCAATACCCAGCGCACCGGCTACCGCTTCGAGACCAATCTGAATGCCGCGCGCCACGAGGCGCTCTACACCAGCGTCAATTCCTTCCAGATCGAGTGGAACACCATCTGGGACACCGCCACCAGCGTGGACGGCAACAGCTGGATCGCCGAGCTGGAGATTCCCTTCAAGTCCCTGCCCTTCGATCCGAGCATCGACACCTGGGGCTTCAACTTCGGCCGTGGCATTCGCCGCCGCGGCGAGGAGATGGCCTGGGTGAGCTACAACCGCACCTACAACCCCAGCATCTCGGGGCTGGTGACGGGCCTGGAAGGCATGGATCAGGGCGTGGGGCTGGACCTGGTGCCCTCGTTCAGCACCAGCCGCAGCAAGAACTTCACGCTGAACACCAATGACTCGCAGACCGACCCGTCGCTGGATGCGTTCTACCGCCTGACGCCCTCGCTCAACGCGGCCCTGACCATCAACACGGACTTCTCGGCCACGGAAGTGGACAACCGGCAGGTGAACCTGACCCGCTTCAATCTGTTCTTCCCCGAGAAGCGCGACTTCTTCCTGAACGACTCCGATCTGTTCCAGTTCGGCAGCATCGGGGGGGGGTTCGGCAACTCGGCAGAGTCCCGCGCCGCGCGGGAGAACGCGCGGCCCTATTTCTCGCGCAAGCTGGGCCTGAGCCAGACGGGCGCGCCGGTGGACATCGAATACGGTGGGCGCATCAGTGGTCGCGTGGGCCGCTGGAACATCGGCACCCTGGCCATCAAGCAGGACGAGTTCGGGGCTGTGGACAGCTCGAACCTGTTCATCGGCCGGGTGTCGGCGAATGTGCTGGCCGAGTCCAGCGTGGGCATGATCTTCACCGATGGCGACCCGACCTCGAACCGCGACAACTCGGTCTACGGCCTGGATTTCCGCTATCAGAACACGCGCCTGGCCGGCGGCCAGACCATCGAGGCGGATGCCTGGTTCCAGCGTTCCGACACGCCGGGCCTGACCGGCGACGACCAGGCCTGGGGCTTGGCGCTGCGCTCGCCCAACAACAGCGGTCTGCGCGGCGGCGTGGGCTTCAAGCAAGTGCAGGCCAATTTCAATCCGGCCATGGGCTACATCAACCGCGCCAATATTCAGGACTACACGGCGGAGGTGGGCTACACGCATTTCTTCCGCGACAGCTTACTGCAGACGGCCTACACCGGCATCGACGCGCAGAAGGTGAACGTGATCGGCGGCGGGCTGCAGAGTCAGGTGCTGGCCTTCCGCCTGCTGGAACTGGACACCCATTCCCGTGACCGCGTGAGCCTGCAATACCAGACCAACAAGGAAGTGGTGCGCAACGCCTTCGCCGTCTACAACGCGCCGGACAGGCGTGTGCTGATCCAGCCCGGCAACTACTCCTTCAACGAGAGCACCCTGGCCTTCAACACCGCCGGACAGCGCGAGTTCTCGGGGCGTTTCAGCATGACCCAGGGCGATTTCTACAATGGCAAGCGGCAGAACCTGAACGGCTCGCTGTCCTGGACGCAGTCACGCTATTTCGTGATGTCCATGAGCTATGACTGGAACGACATCGCGCTGCCCCAGGGCGACTTCATCACGCGCCTGACCTCGCTTTACACTCAGGTGGCGTTCTCGTCCACGCTGTACTGGGTGTCGCTGGTGCAGTACGACAATCTGTCGGAGGAAGTGGGGGTGAACACGCGGCTGCAGTGGGTGCCGCGGGCCGGTCAGGAGGGCTTCATCGTGCTGAACTACAACCTGCAGGACAAGGACAAGGACAACAGCTTCCATTCCGCCAAGTCAGACCTGAGCGTGAAGTTCAAGTACACCTTCCGCTTCTGAGGCGGGTGCCAGCGGGTCTGTCTTGCAACAGCGGGGCTCTGCCATGTCGCAGAACCCCGCTGCCGTGCTCACTCTACAGCTGCAACAGGACGCGTGCGTACAGGCGTCGGCCCCTGCCGTCGAACACGCCCGCATCGTAGTTGATGCTGCCGGACTCACGATAGGGAATGTCGGCGTTGAACGCGTCCAGCGCTCCGAGCGTCACGATCGTTGTGCCGAGGGCTTCGTTCGCCCACTGATGCGTGTAGTTGTACTGCAGGTCCCAGCTCTGGTAGCTGTCGATTTCCTTGCGCATCACGGCGCGCACCTCGTCGTTTGCGGTGGCATACGTGTTGTCGTAGGCGATGTCGCGATAGGAGCCGATCATCCGCGTGATGATCGAGAAGCCATGCTGCCCTCGCATCCAGGCCAGGCTGATATTGCCCTTGTTGTCCGGCAGAGAGCGCACGAGATTGCCATCCCCTGTGGTGCCGGCTGCGTCGAAGATCCCGGTTTCGAGCAGACCCAGCTCCAGTCCTGGAACGTCAGCCAGCGTGTACTGACGCACGTGGGTGTACTCCGCCGCCATGCGGAAGCGCCCCAGGGAGTTCTCCCACTGGTAGCCCAGTTTGAGATCGATACCGTCGGCCGTGATGTTGCCGGCGTTGATGGTACTCAGACGCGTCGTGGTCAAGGCACCGGTGTTGACACCAAATGTCCGTACCACCCCTTCGATCTGGTAAGCCGCGGGGTTGACCACGCAGTCCAGGCGTGAGCCTGCCACGACGTTGCGATAGCCGGTGACACCACCGACGACACCTTGTGTCGACGGGTCGTTGCCATACTGGGTCGCCAGGGCGCGCGGGTCGCAGGGCGTGTACTGGGCCATGGCCGCCCACGGGCCGGTTCGCGTCGCCGGAATGGTGCCGTTGAGCACGTAGTTGGCCGGGTTCGCCGCGGCCTGCTTGAACAGCTCGATTTCCTTGGCAATCGCAGAAATGCCCGGTTGCGGCAACACTTTGTCCGAGAGTTCGAAGCGCCACACATCGGCGTTCACGCTCAGACCTTCCAGGGCCCCACCCGGCGTCCAGATGAATCCCGTGCTGAAGGTGTCGGCATACTCGTTGCCCACATCCGGTGCAGGTCCTCCCAGGGTATAGGTGAAGTTGGCCAGGGCATTGGCATTGGTCGGCGGCAGCATGCCGGCCCGCACAGCCTGGTTGCGCAGGGGATCGCGGAAGGTATTGCTGGAGGACTCCAGGCCTTCTTCCACCACGCCAACATTGGGGGCGCGGAATGACTGGGAGAACGAGCCACGCACCAGCAGTGTGTCGACGGGACGCCAGCTCATGGCGATCTTCGGCGTCAGATCAGCCCCGATGCTGCCACCGTAATCCTCGTAGCGCACGGCCACCTGGGTCTCGACATTCTCGATGAAGGGCAGAGACAGCTCGGCAAAGACTGCCTTCACGTCACGCTCATTGTCATAGGTGAATGCGCAATAGGAGCATTCGTAGTTGTTGCTGACATAGTGCGTCGTATTGGGTGCGCCGTTGCTGCCCCAGTTCAGAATGGCGTTGGGGATGCCCGGGACATTGAGATAGGGCGCACGGGACTTGTTGCTCTGCTCCCGGTATTGCGCGCCGGCCGCAAATTGCGCCATGCCGCCGGGCAGTTCGAGCAGCTCGCCGGATACAACGGCGTCCAGCACGGCCAGCTTGTTGCGCTTGTCCACGCGACGCACCGTAGGATTCATCCACTCCATGAGCGCCTCATTGTTGGCAAGCGCCGGATTGGTCATGGAAGTCAGGAACGGATTGTAGAACATGCAGCCGCCCTGGCCGTGGTTGTTGCTGGTCAGTGCCAGTGAGAGGCTTTCGCGGGTGGTGAACACGAATCCGGGGAAGAATGTCTGGGTGTAGCCGTTGTAATAGGAATTGCCGCTGACCGCCCAGATATTCAGCGCTCGTTGGCCGAAGGGCCCGGGGGCATCGCGGAAATTGAAATCGGCACGCCCGTTGGGTGTACAGCCCGGTCCGCCAAGCCCATTCGCGGCAAGCTCCGCCCGATCGCGCTGGAAGGTCTGATAGTCCTGTTCGAAGCTGGTGCCGCTCCACGAGTAGCTGACGTCGTAGTTGAACTCCCGGTCATTGAAGGCCGTGAATTCGCCGCGCACCCCCGCTTGTCCTCCGAGAGTCTGCGTGTTCGTCATGTTGGCATTGCCCCCTTGGCGCGGGGTGTTGCCGCGCTGCACGCTGGCGTAGAAGGGGACGTTGAGTCCGCCATTGGCCAGCGCATTCGGGACGTTGGGTATGCTGGTCGGCCGGGTCAGGCCGGCAGCGCTGGCAAAATAGCCCAGCTCCGCCGTCTGACCGATGGCATAGCCGGCGGAGGTGGGCACGTGTGAGCCCGGAGCCGCCAGGAAAACCGTCGGTCCGCGGGAGCCGTTGGCGCCGGAATCGGCGCGCTCGATGCTGGAATCCGAGTACTGAAAGAATGAATAGAATTCGTGTTCTTCGCTGAAGCTGTGGTTGAACGCGCCAGCGAAGCTGTCACGCTCCATGCCCACGGTCATGAAATTCCATTCTTCGGTGAATTCGCGACAGTTTCCCGTGTTGGCGCCGCGCTGCTCCGTGCGGGTGCCGGTGAAGAAGGGACGGCCGTCTGCCGACTTGAGCTGCGAGCACAATGGGTCCGTCAGCACCTGGGTGGTCGGTCCGCCTTCCGCAATATTCTGCGCTGTGAGTGCGCTGTTGATATAGGCCGGATTGAGTCGAGAACCAAACGCGGCATTGGCCATGGTCGCCGACACATTGTTCGCGATGCCGCCGACGACGCCCGTGTATTCGACGTTTTCGTCATAGAAGATCCCATGTTCCACTCCCACTGGATCACGTTCGAACTTCTCGGCCGAGAGCACGAAATGCGTGTCCCCGCTGTCACTGGCCCAGCCCCAGATGACACTGCCGGTGCGGTCCTGGGCAGACTTGTAGGCGTCGAGCGCCTGCACATCGCCGTACACTTCCAGGCCTTCGAAGTCGGTGCGCATGATCACGTTGACAACACCGGCCACCGCATCGGAGCCATACAGTGCGGAGCCTCCGTCGGTCAGCACCTCGACGCGCTCCACCATGACCAGGGGAATCGTGTTGATATCGACGAACTCTCCGCCGCTGCGCGTGGTGGTGGCTGCTGCCACCTGGCGCTTGCCGTTGACCAGCGTGAGCGTGGAGTTTTCACCCAGGTTGCGCAGGTTGACGTTCGCTGTTCCAGACAGTCCGGCACCCTCGCCAGAGCCTTCGTTGGTGAAGGAACCTGAGTTGATTTCCAGATTCTTGATGACATCCCAGATCTGGGCGGCGCCCTGTGCCTCGATCGAGGCGCGGTCAACGGTCGTGACCGGAGAGGGCGCGTCGAGAGGGGTGCCTCGGATGTAAGAGCCGGTGACGACGACTTCTTCGACTTCTGGTTCATCCTGTGGCGAGGCCTGTTGCGCGGCGGCATTGACTGTCATGCCAGCCAGAATGATGGCGGAAGTGATGAGTTTGCGCTTGCTGGGTATTGGTCGGAGCATTCTGGATCCTCTTTTTGTTGTTTTCAGAATTCGGTCAGCGCTGTCGAGCCCGGTCTGCGTATTTTGTCGCGTTCCAGAATTCGATCAAGTTTTAACCAAGTCTCAGTCTATGGCTAAAATTTAACCGGCACAATCGGGCTTCTGAAAGCGCGTCATCACGATTCGCGCAGAATGCCATGTCCGCCGGGACTCGCCGCCCCGCGTGCATCAGCTGCCAATCGTTCAATCGCTTGCTTTTTGGGATGAAATGAAGAAGGTGGGGGCGCCGGGCACCGCCTGGCTCAATCCGGCTGCCACATGACATAGCCGTCATCCCTGACAGCCCGCTGCAGCATCTCCAGCAGGGGCAGGGCTCGGCGCTGCAGGCTGACGGGCACGGCCTCGTCCTGCTCGTGCTCCTCCCCTGTCGATGGGGGGCCGTCTGCCATGTCGGCTGTCCGCTGCAGGCCCGTCTGCAGGCGCTGCAAGGCCTGCCTCAGGTCCTCCCCGCTCACGGCCCCCTGCTCACTGCCGCTCATGCCCATGAGGCGCAACAGCGGCAGGGCGTTGTCGCCCAGCATGATGAAAGGCCCTGCTACATCGCTCGTGAACCGTATCAGCATGCCTGCCCCTTTTTTTAATAAAACTATCGTAAAAAAAACAACAATACATTTTGTATTTATTTGAAGCATCGCTCAAGCTGCGCGCCGACGCGATGCTGCAGCGCAAGCTCGACAGCCTGCCGAATGTCACCGTGATCACCAGCGCCCAGACCACCGAGGAGCCGGGCGACGGGGTGGCGGCGGGGGATGTCACCGCGGTGCCCTGCAAGCAGGTCGTGATCGCCATGGGCGAGCGCTCTTGCGTTCTGCGGCCGCCCACAGCCTGAATCGGTGCCAGCGACTGGTGCGAAGGCCAGCCCGCGCCCCCGCCAGCATGCTCAGCAGTTCCAGTTCCTTCGGGCTCAGCGCCTCGGCGGCCACGCCGTCCTGCGGCAGTGCCGCCGTGGCAGCACTTCCCGAAGGCCGCCGACGCCTGTACCGCCGGCCGGGGTGTCGCGCGCACCGACGGCCGCGTCGCGTCGTCCAGGCAGCTGTGTTACCGTTGCCCGACCGCGAAAAACAAGACCAGAGGCCGGCATGCGTGCAGTGATCTATCTCGTTACCGGCGTCGGCCTCAGCGTCCTGCTGTGGCCGCCGCAACTGGCCTGCACGCTCGACCCTGCCTGCCTTGAGTCGGCAACGCCCTCCCCGGTCTTCCCCTCACGCAGCGCCAACCCCGAGCTGCTGCAGACGGCACTGCTGCGCGGCACCAACCG